>NZ_JAMSKZ010000012.1:0-101307 GCF_023806725.1 Lactiplantibacillus sp. C232 | reverse complement strand
ATGTAAAACAACTTCTCTTTAATCGTATAGCGAGAACCTTTTCTGCCCATAGAAAAACTCCTCCTTAGGTAGGCAAGCTTTGATTATTTGCTTGTCTACCCAAAGAGGAGTATATCCCACTGCTTTTGAGATTAGTTTTTTCGGCTAGTTCGTTTAAAACATTTAATAAAAGTGTTTCTCTAGAAAAGATTGTCATGATTGCCTACCAGTTTTATAAATTAGTGGTGCGTTGAGCTTAGCGCTGATGACGTTACTAGTACTATCATGATTCAGTCACATTAAGCAGCCCATTGAATGATTTTTGAAAACGATACGCCTTTACAATGTCAGATACCATTGTATCTTATTTATTTAGGACGGTTCGGTCAAGGTCTGCTAGTAATTACAAATTTGAGCAGTAACTGTATGCTACTGACAGTGCGCTTAACTAACGAGCAAAAAATAGACGCTATCAGTGTATTCTAGCAGTTAGCAAAAAATAATTAAATCCGCTTGACTTATAGTCGGCTCTAACAACTATTATTAGTCTCGTTGGCAGATGTTTTTAACTATAATTCATCAAAAAGGGGATAACAATTATGAAGACAATTCAAATTGGCGCTAGTCAGCTCAAAGCGTCTGCGGTTGCGCTGGGTATTATGCGGATGGTTCGTTTAGATACCGATGCGGCAGCGAACGTCTTAGAGACCGTTCATGACCGGGGCGTTAACTTTATTGATTCAGCGGATATTTATGGTAACGGTGATTCGGAACGGATTTTCGGGCAGGCATTAAAACAGTCGAGTTTAAAGCGTGAAGACTTTTTTATTCAATCTAAAGGTGGTATTGTACTCGATCCTGAGAAGAGTTCTGGTGAACTAGTCTTTGGTCAACGCTATGACTTTTCTAAGCAGCATTTGATTGCAACGGTCGATAAGATCTTGCAACGGATGCAGCTGGACTACCTAGATTCGTTTCTATTACACCGGCCCGATCCGCTGATGGATCCCGCCGAAGTCGCCGCGGCGTTTGATGAATTGCAAGCTACTGGTAAGGTGCGTCACTTCGGTGTTTCCAACTTTAACCCGATGCAAGTCGAGATGTTACAAGCGGCAGTCAGCCAGAAATTGATGATCAACCAATTACAATTTGGTGTCATGCACACCGGTCCAATTCAGTTTGGGTTGCACACGAATATGCAGGATACGGCTAGCCTTAATCATGATGGCGAAATTATCGAATATTCGCGGCTACACCACATGACGATTCAAGCTTGGTCACCCTATCAATACGGCATGTTTGCTGGGACCTTTATTGATAATCCGAAGTTTCCAGAATTGAATGCGAAATTACAGGAATTGGCTGATCAATATCATGTGACTAAAAATGCGATTGCGACGGCTTGGATTTTACGTCACCCGGCCAATATGCAGGTCATTTTAGGTTCAATGAATCCGCAACACCTTGATGAGAGCATTGCGGGGACCGATGTGACGTTGACACGCCAGGAATGGTATGACGTTTACTTTGCAGCGGGCAATGATTTACCTTAATTTGAATAGTCCTTGTGATGATTAATTAATCATAATAGGTTTAGGTTCTTTCGAAACGGTTACTAGTCTCGAAAGAACTTTTTTGTGTGGTGCAATTGTGGTTGTTATAACTTGGTGTATTGATCAATTGCTGAATAAAGTCAGAATTGACTTTATTGGTAGTTAAGCGGTATTAATCATAAAATTGAGTAATGATAGATTATAAGGAGGAACGATTATTTGAACAAGGCAAGATTAGAGGCGTTTACAGATGCGATTATCGCGATTGTTTTAACGTTATTAGTATTAGACTTACCGCGGCCTCAAACTCCTTCAGTGCGGGCACTCTTTGCGGAATGGCAAAGTATTTATGTTTATATCATTACATTTACACTATTGATTTCAATTTGGCTTAATCATCACGATTTATTCGTGCAGGTCAAAAAAATCGATCGGGTTGTTTTTTGGGCGAATAGTTTCTGGTTGCTATGTCAGTCTTTTATTCCATTCATGGCCTCATGGATTACTAAATTTCCGCATTCAAAATGGCCCGCAGTATTTTATATTCTTACGGGTTTTGTTTGGATGTTGGCTTATCAGTTACTAGTAGCCGCCGTTAGAAGATTAAATCCACACATTCATCGTATGAGTAGTCCGGCATTAAGTGTTGTTTTTGGTGGCTTTTTAGTGGTTCTAACAGTCGCGTTAATTAATCCCGATGTGGGCTTGTTCCTAATCCCCGTTCACGCATTTGCTAGTGTTATTTTGGCGACTAAACGTAAGTGGCATTTACGCAAGTATTTTTAATATAAAGATGAAATTAAAAAGTAGGCTCATATCTGGTTTAGGCTAGTATCGCAATGATAACGAACGACAACGCCCGCAAGGTTGAATACTGAGTCCAATCTTGCGGGCGTTGCCGGTTAGTATTTAGTTGGTGTTAGTAGGAGTATGCTTATGGTTTGGTGACGATTCCTAGGTCAATCATAGATTGGGCGGTTGCAATAATCGATTCCGCAGCGGGACGGGGATGCCAATCCAACAATGTTTGGGCTTTATGATTGCTCGTTTCCGCGTAGGTGCCAACTAGTGAGGCGACCATTCGCAATTCTGGTCGGGCCTTAGCGGCTAGCTTAACCGCTGCATTGGGAATGGTTTTGGTTGGTAGCTGACTGGCAAAAGCTGGAAAGGCCTGTCTTAAGACATTTGCAACGTCAAGCATGGATAGCGTCTCACCCGTTGTGGCTAGAAAACGTTCGCCGTTAGCTTGCGGTGCGGTCATGGCAAGCAAGTGCAGACTAGCCACGTCACGAACATCAACATAACCGGAATCAACGTTTGGAACGGCTTTAACTTGGCCTTCTAAGAATTGTTGGATTTGAATATTGGAATGTGAATATTTGGCGGACAACACCGGACCCATGACGGCAACGGGATTGACCGTTGTTAATTCTAACCCGCGGCCCTCATGGTTAATAAAGTCCCAAGCTGCTAATTCAGCACGTGTCTTGGATTCTTGATAAGGATGGATCGCTTTCCAGTTGAGATCAGACCAGTCAGCTTCAGTGTAGGGGGTCGTACGATTTTTGTGACCAGCAAAGATGGCCCCGTACGCAGACGTTAACACGACTCGTTTAACGCCCGCATCACGACTAGCAGTTAGAACCCGCCGAACACCGTCAACGGCTGGTCGGATCATTTCAGCTTTGTTTTTGAAGTTGAGCTTTGGGGTTGGGGAAGCGACGTCGATCGCATAAGTGGCTCCGGCCATCGCTTCCGACCAGTGTTCATCATGCGCCAGGTCGGCCACAACAATTTCGAGAGCTGATAAGTCGGTGATACCACCATTGGTCAGCATTTCTTTAATAACGGGTGCTTTGGCTAATGAGCGGACCGTTGTGCGGACGGCGTAGCCTTGTTGTAATAATTGACGAATGATATGAATGGCGATAAAACCGCTACCACCAGTGACGACGACTAATTGTTTTTGCATGGGACTACCTCCAAATGAATTTATGAATTGCTGTTACACTTGTAACGTCTGTGCCAGTATCTTACAATGGGGTCACGACGAATACAAGGTAATCACGAGCATCTGTGACAGAATGGAGGAATTGTTATGGCAGCGACCAATCACGCGCAAGCAATCAAAAAGGATTCACAAACTTATTTAACTACGGCCTTATTACAATTATTAAGGACTCATGATTTAGATACGATTACGGTGACCCAAGTTGTCAAGCGAGCTGGGGTCAGCCGGATGGCCTTTTACCGTAACTTTACGACACTCGAAGATCTTTTGACAGCGTACTTCGCCCCGGCGATTGCAGCGCGGTTTCAGGACGTCTTGCAGCATGTACCGGCCAATCGGAAGTTATTAGCGATGGGTCAATTTTTTAGTGATTTTGCGCCGACGTTACGACTGGCTGAGCAACGTGGTTTTGAAAACATTATTCAACAACTTTTTAACGCTAATATGACTAATTATTACCAAGCAACGATGACTAATGGAATGCTCACGGCGGTGCAGCTTAAGTATTGGACAAGATTCATGAGTGCCGGGGTATACGCAATTTGGCGCGAATGGCTACTTGGCGGACAGTTGGAGTCCTTGACAACGATTCATGAAATACTAGCAACTTTGCAGACAGCAACGATGCAGGCGCTGACTCAGGCTCAAAAATGAGCAGTGGAAGAATGATCCTAAATTAGCGGTGTGAGGAGGTCGAAACGCCGATTTTAGCGTGTTGATTGGGTACTTATGAGCAATTGTAAAAGCCACCTAGCCATGCACCGGCAGAGCTCGGTGCGGTTAGGTGGCTTTTTTAATCAAATGAGCTGAGATTAAGCATCTTGGGCCGTGGCAGCAATGTCAACTTCACGGATATTGACATTTTGCGGCATGTCATACATGAACTTGACCGTGGCAGCTACGTGCTTGGGGTCCAAAGTCAGGCCACCCATGGAAGCTTTCCATGCTTCGTAATCGGACAGTGCCGACTTGCTAGTAACGTGGGTTAACAGCTCAGTTTCGGCTGCACCGGGGGCTACCAGCATGACGCGCACGTTCTTCGGCGCATTTTCTTCACGGAGTGTCTCGGATAGCCCGTGGACGCCAAACTTGGATGCAACGTAAGCGGCGTGATTGACGAACGTTTTCTTGCCAGCTAACGATGACATATTGAGAATCGTTCCATGTTCCCGGTCACGCATGTCATTTAGGACAATTTGAGTGCCGTTTAAAACACCCATCACGTTCGTATTAAGCATGGTTTGCCACTCTTGTGGGTCCTGATTTTGAACATTTCCTAGTAACATTAATCCCGCATTATTAACTAGTAAGTCGGTCTTGCCATACTTGGCTTCGGCCTTGCGAACGGCAGTTTCGAATTGGTGATAGTTGGTCACATCGACTGTGTCGATCATGGCATTTTCAAAGTTCGCAGATAAGGCGGCTAACTTTGCTTGGCGACGCCCTAATAGTAACAGTGGGTAGTTGTCAGCGGCGAATAACTTGGCAATCTCGGCACCAAAGCCAGAACTGGCTCCAGTAATGACGACTAATGGTTTCATTTTGTAATTCCTCCGTAATTTTGGATAATGGTTTTCGTTTGAATTTTCAACGATTTACAGTATACTTGGCTAGATTAAACGCGACAAGTACGCACTTTTAGGTAACCACCAATTGAGAGCAGGGAGTTAATAATGTTAAAAGAACGGGTAACTGCGCAACCACGCTACCGAAATGAATTTGATGCCACGATGCAGTTGATTCGTGGTAAGTGGAAAATCATGATTTTGTTTGAACTGGCCGAGGTTAAAGTCAGCCGTTTTGCTGACTTGCAACACCATATTCAAGCGGTATCGCATAAAACACTGGCGAGTCAATTGAAGGAATTGGAACAAGATGAGTTGATCGAACGGCATGATTTTAAGACCGCTCAGCCGCATGTCGAATACCGGTTGACCGCTAAGGGGCAGAGCTTGATTCCCATCCTAGATGCGATTTGTACCTGGGGTGATCAACATGTTGATCCAGCTTTGATTGAACGTTCACTGTGTGACGAATAGGCTAGTCTAAACGGGAGCGTGGGCTTTGTACGGCGCCATGGGAAAAGTACGTTGTCAGTCAAAAGCAACTAGCGGCGCTGTTTTGATGATCATTACTAAATAATCGCTTCAAGAATTTCTAATGACATTCTTGAAGCGATTATTTGTTATTCAATTAACTCGTGCTGTTTGAAAGCTGACAGCCAGCTATACGGGCTGTTTTATAAGATGAACCAACTATTGCCGCCGGGATGGGGGTGGGTCGTTATCATAGACGAGTACAACGCGGAATCGATGATTTGAATTAATCGATTGCCGTTACGGTGACAGCGACGACATCGCCAATGCTTTTGTGGAGTTTTGCACGAATATCCTTACGAATACCTAAGATATAACAAATACTACCATCAAGGTTTTTAACACCCATATTAACGATAGAACCGTTGTAAGGGACCTCATCGAAAGTGGCATGGACTTTGACGCGCCCCTTACCGAAAAGGTCGCGAATATCGAAGGGACAGGCCACGTAAGCCCCACCTTTGCCAATTGTTGCGGCTTGAATCGGTGCGTCAAATTGATAAGTCTTCATTATTATATGACCTCCGCCTAAGCGTAATTATGGAACGGCTTCATTTTTATAATCAGATTTCCATATTATCATAGCAAATTAGCAATTGTTGGTGAACTAAGTGGTCACTCACAACTAATTATAATTAAGGTGAACCGCTATTTGCGTGAAATATTAACCGGGTATATCGTTGGTATCAAAAATATTTATCGAAAAGTACAATTATTATACTAAATCCCCTTGCGAGCGGGGCAATCAACCGCTTATAATTAAACTGCTTTAAGTAAATTAAAAAAGGGTGTTTACATGAATTTTAAATCACAAAATCCAATTGATGCAAGTCAGTCGGAAAGATTCAAGCTTTATAAGTCGGGGAAACTTTGGCTGGTTGCTGGATTAACTTTCTTCTCATTTTTAGGAGGTTCCGTTCTTAACAATACAAACGTGCACGCTGATGCTACAAATGCAACGACAACATCGTCTTCAGCTGCAAGCACGGCCTCTAGTGCAAGTGTTGCAACGAGCTCTGCTGCTAGCGATGCGACGACTAAAGCGACCTCAGTTTCGTCAAGTGCTGCGACTCAAGTAACGAGTGCGGCAACAACTAAGACGACCAGTCAAGCAGCGACGGCATCGTCGAGTGCGGCCACTAGCCAATCGACCAGTACAGCATCTAGCTCGACTAGTCAAGCAACTAAGACGGCTTCGAGTGCAGCCACTAGTACTTCTGCAACGGCTACAAGCCAAGCAACCAGTGTCGCTTCTAGTACGGCAACCACTACTCAAGTAAGTCATACCGCAAGCAGTACTGCTGCCAGTGCTGCTTCAAGTACTGCAACGGTCAAGGCTGTTAAGGCCGCTTCAAGTACGGTAAGTAGTGCGGCGACGACCGCTACTAAAGCCACAGCTAAAGTTGCTGCCGTTGCTTATACCGCAGCAACGACGTCTTCAACGGATGTCTGGACGATTGGGGATACGACTCGGCCACGCGTTGATGTTGTTGACGTGGCGTCATATCAAAGTACCATGACGCAATCTGATTTCAATAAGTTAAAGGCTGCGGGTGTTAAGACGGTCATCGTTAAGTCGACTGAAGGCACTGATTACACGAACCCAGCTGCACTGAACCAAGCAAAGATGGCTAACAAAGCTGGCTTGAACGTTGATTTCTACCACTATGCAACGTTTAGCACGGCTGATGCGGCTAAATCTGAAGCGACTAACATGGCTGGTTTCTTAGTTAAGAACAATGTTTCAACCAAAGTTCTCTTGTTCGCTGACATGGAAGATTCATCTTCATACTCAGTTAACGCAACGGCGAACTTGAACGCGTTCTGGTCAACGTTAGATTCCTTTGGTTACAAGAATCACGGCGTTTATACGTCCAACTCATACTTATATCGGGATGCTGTTGTTAAGACAGTTGGCCAATCACGTGTATGGCGGGCCCAATACCCATACACGCCTTCTGCTAATAACCTTTGGAACACCAATGATGGTGCATGGCAATTCTCCGATACGGCACTCTTACCATCTGGTTCAGATTATACCGGTTACATTGATGTCAGCATCGATTACAATGGTTTAACTGAAGATAGTGCCGGGACCAATACATTCGTAACGACAACTAGTAGCAATGATACGACGACTAGTGAAGTAACGACTGACACTAGTGCTACGACCAATACGTCAACTAGTTCAACGACTAAGAAGGCCTCTGGTTGGTATACCTTTACCAAGAACACAGCCATCAAGAGCGCTGCCAGTGACAGTGCTAAAACCGTTGGAACTTATAGCAAGGGTAACCGCGTTTACTATAATGCTGAAATTACAACTAATGGTGAAACTTGGTTACGTTACTTAAGTTACAGTGGTAGCGAACATTTTGTTAAGATTGCCGCAGCTAAAACGACCACGACTAAGCCAGCCGCAAGCACTAGCAAGACGGTTACCAAGAATGAAACTGGCACTTACAAGTTTACTAAAACGACAGCTATCAAGGGTTCAGTTAGTGACTCAGCTAAGACTTTAGGGACTTACTACAAAGGTGACACGGTTTATTACAATGCCAAGGTTACTAAGAATGGTGAAACTTGGCTCCGTTACCTGAGTTACAGTGGTGCGCAACACTACGTTAAGATCAGTGGTGCAGCTACGTCAACGACTACCACCAAGCCAGCCACTAGTTCTAGCAAGACGGTCACTAAGGCTGAAACTGGGACTTACAAGTTTACTGGCACCACGGCCATCAAGGGTTCAGTTAATGATTCAGCCAAGACTTTAGGGACTTACTACAAGGGTGATACGGTTTATTACAACGCCAAAGTCACTAAGAACGGCCAAACTTGGCTTCGTTACTTGAGTTACAGTGGTGCGCAACACTACGTTAAGATTAGTGGTGCAGCCACAACAACGACGACGTCAAGCAAGTCAACGGCTACGGCTAGTGCTAAGACAGTTGCGCAAAGCGGGACTTACAAGTTTGCTAAGACGACTGCCATCAAGTCTTCAGCAAGTGATGCCGCTTCAACTGTTGGGACTTACTACAAAGGCAATACGGTCAACTACAACGCCAAAGTAACGACTAACGGTCAAACTTGGTTACGTTACACGAGTTACAGTGGTGCGCAACACTACGTTAAGGTCAGTGGCGGTGCCGCAACGACCACGTCATCTTCAGCAAGTAAGACGACGGCGGCTGCTGGTACGTACACATTTAAGACCACAACGAATATTCGGACCGCTGCTAGTCTAAATGCCTCAGTTGTTGGCCAATACTCCGCGGGCGAATCCGTTTATTATATTGGAACGGTTTCTGCGGATGGCTATCAATGGCTGAAGTACTTATCTAACTCTGGTGCTTACCATTACGTTGCTAAGATTGGCTAACAATTAGTTACCAATTACTAGTGCAATAACAAAACAGGCTTTGAGATCACGTCAAGCGACGCGATTTCAAAGCCTGTTTTGTTGTGTGATTGAGTTAGTGGCCTGTTCATCTTATTTTGACAAAAGTCGGCATAGACGCACTTAACAAAAAGTTTACACTGATTCGAACTTCTTTCAGCGGGCCTAAGCTGGTAGCTTTTGACACTAAAAGTTTGAAGCATGCTTCGTATTCAAGCACGTGTAATCGGTGCTGTAGTGAGGGGCTAATGTTTATAAAACAACTAAGCCACCAGCACCGTTGTCGTAGTCAGGTTTCTGAGCAGTGACAACCAGTTTTTCGTTAACAAAGGCCATTAAGCCCAGGCTGCTTAACTCGCGACCATAGCCGGAGCCCTTGACGCCACCAAATGGTAGTTCTGGTAAGGAGCTGAGGAAGGTGTTAACGAAGACCATCCCAGTTTCAATTTGTTGGGCAACCGCTTTGCCATGCGCCGCAGTTCCGGCGAAGACGATGCCACCTAAGCCCAGTTCAGAGTTGTTGGCTAAATCGATAGCTGCTTGTTCAGAATCAACTTTGAAGACTTGGGCAACTGGACCGAACATTTCTTCGTAAAAGAGGGGGTTGTCTTGATCAATGTCCGTTAAGATGGTTGGTTGGAAGAATTGGCCAGGTAAGTCGATTGGTTCGTTGCCATAAGCAACGGTTGCACCACCGGCAATGGCCCGGTCAACTTGGTCTTGTAGCTTTTCCTTAGCGCGTTTGGAATTCATCGGTGCCAGGGTAGTTTGTGGGTCCATAGGATCGCCAGGGACTAATTTGGCAAAACGTTCCTTCAACTTTGCTAAGAAATCATCGTACACATCCGCAGCGACAATAAAGCGTTTTGATGAGGTGCAGACTTGCCCAGCGTTGTATAACCGGACCCGCCATGCTAAGTTGACTGCTTCGTCAATATCAGCATCCGCTAAGACGACGAAAGCGTCCGAACCACCTAATTCCATAGAACTCTTCTTCAAGTTTGCACCGGCCGCTTTGGCAACCGCTTGTCCACCACGCTTAGAACCAGTCAGTGCGACGCCTTGGATGCGGGGGTCGGCAATAATATCGCTAACTTGATCATAGTTTAAGAAGAGGTTCGTTAGACTACCAGCGGGAGCACCAGCTTCTTCGACAATCTTGGCGAAGGCCGCAGCCGATCCCGGTGTATTAGAGGCGTGCTTTAAAATCATTGGATTGCCGACCATGTAGTTCGGTGCGAAGACCCGCATGATTTGGTAGTATGGGAAGTTCCAAGGTTCGACCAACATCAGGACACCGGTTGCTTGTTTTTCAATTTCGGCATCGCCCGTTGCTTGAGTGCTGATTGGGGTCGGTGCCAATAATTCAGCACCGTGATCAGCATAGTAATCAGCAATCATGGCGCATAGTTCGACTTCACCTTGAGATTCACTCAGTAATTTACCCATGTCGATTGTTGCAATTTTAGCTAATTCATCTTTATGTTCACGTAACAGTGCGGCAATCTTATGGAGGCTGGCTGCACGGGAACTAACGGGTTCATGACGCCATTGGTGATAAAGGGCGTCGCCGGTAGTTAAGGCCTGTTCGATTTGGTCAGTGGTTGCGTTGTCGTAAGTTTTAACAACTTCATTGGTATATGGATTAATTGTTTGATAAGCCATAGTAAACTCCTCCTATAAATGTTCAGGTATTGTAAACGGTTAATCTGCGATTGTATGGGACTGGTAACCGCCTTCACTATTGTACGCTACCACAAAAGTACGGACAAAGTCAGCTAATTTGACTTGACCAGCGCTAGTGTCAGAAGCATTTAGATCTGCATAAAGTCCTTCAGGTTCGCGCTGATAACGACTAGTTTGGACTAATGAAGCGGCAATTTTAACGGGAACACCGTGGTTCGTCAAGTTAGCTTGATATTGTTCATCTGAGATTTGTACCCATTGTAGATCGGGCATGTTTAAGGCGTCGCGCAGATCAGCAACGAATTGGTCACCGGTGAACGTATCACTGAAGGCATACTTGACGGTGATACCGGCTGGCGTGTGATCAATTAGGGGATAAACGACACTGGCAATGTCCTCGGGCGCAACGTATTTTTGTGCTGAAGCAGCAGGCGTGCTGGAATAAATTTTATGTTCAGCCTTGATTGTTGCTAAGTTACCGAACAAGTTAGCATAAAATCCGGTTGGACGGACAAAAGCCAGGTTAACCCCGTCAAGTTGTCGTAATTCATGTTCAATTAAGTTGTAAGCATGCAGCGAGCCAGCCACTTCATCGGCATCTGCGCCGATGCTACTGAGGTTGACGACGTTGGTGACGCCGGCATTTTCAATTGCCTGTTTCCAAATTTTAGCCTGAGCCACGGCCCCTTCGAAGGGATCATCACCGATACCACCAGAAAGCATGAGATAAACCACATCTTTGTCAGTAAAAGTGGTGGATAAGAAATCAACATCAGTCATTGTACCAATGGCGGCATGGGCGCCGATAGCTTCAATTGAAGCTTGGCGCTTAGGACTAGTTGAGATAACGGTGACGTCATGACCGGCTTGGACGAGCTTAGGAACAACGATCCGATTAATGTTTCCTAATGAACCTAACATTGCAATTTTCATAATTATAGAACCTCTTTAAAATTTGATTTTTATTTTTAAAAGATAAATCTATCTTTCAACGATTACTAGTTTAAAAGATAAATCTATCTTTGTCAAGCTTGAAAAAGATATTTTTATCTTTTATACTGAAGACATGAAGAAAAAAGATATGAACAAACAAGTTAAGATTCAAGATGCGGTTGCGGCTATCATTCTCGCTGAGGGTCCAGCCGGGGTTTCAACGACTAAGGTGGCTAAGCGCGTCGGCATTGCACAATCCAATGTTTATCTCTACTTTAAGAATAAACAGGCTCTGATCGATAGTGTCTATGCGCGTGAGACGAACCGAATTCTTAGTACTACCGACTTAGACCGATTAAGTGATTCAACAATCGATGTGACGACTCGGATTCGATTATATGTACAGCAGGTGTATGACTATTCGTTAGCCAATCCAGATAGCTTGACGATCATTCAACAGATCAAGGCATTGAATGGACAGGGGATGACGATTTCGGCGGCGGATGCCGATCCGAATAATATTGTCGCTAACTTATTAACGGCGGCTATCGATGCTAAGGTGATTAAGCAGTTACCGGTTAGTTTGCATATGGGGGTCGTGTTTTCAACTATTCATACGCATACGACGAATATCAGTAAGGGACGGTATGCTCAGGACCAATATACATTTGGTGATATTTTCCAAATGATTTGGGACGCGATGAAACAAGATTAGGAGGTTTAATGACAAAAGACGCGACTTAATTGATAGGCACGAGTGGATATCAATTAGGTCGCGTCTTTTTTTGCGTTCATGTAGCGATTAGTCGTCTTGAAATGACGGTTTAGTATCTTAAAGGCTGGTTGAATAATTCGGTTCATTGTGTATTCTTTTCAAGTGTCGGTGAGTGTTTTAAACTGTAGGTACCAGTTTGAGCAACCAATATGTAAGGGGGACTTTGATGGTACAGTGGGCAAAACGATTCAGTGAAACGAAGGAACCGGTTGTATTGATTAGTCATAATCAAAATAGGTGTGCCGGCAAAATAGTGGTGTTAATGATGAGTAGGCTGGAGTTGTGGGGTAGCTGATGAAGATTATTTTTGTGCAAACGCTGTTCCTATTCTTGTTTGTTAAGGTGCTTTTGCGTGATTGGCGGGTACTTAGTATTTGGGATATCAGTTATGCGGTGGTCAGTAGCCTAGTGAGCGGCTGGATTTTTTCAGTAATCGGGCAATATGCAGCATTGCCATTATTGGGACTGGTGGTGCTGTTTACTTGGTGGCATACACATAGCTTCAGTGAGTCATTATTTGTTAGCCTACAGGTGATTATCTGGTCAATTGTCGTCGATCATATCAGTTCACTTTTAACGTATATGTTGAAATTAGATGACGGGTATCTTTTGATTTTTATGGGATTACAGCTGGTTGGTTTAATCACATTGAATCTGATTTTAATGAATACGCATATCCAGACGACATTCAATCGTCCCAGACTGAACCGGGTTACGGCCTTGCTGCTACTCGCCATCTATTTATACATTATTGTCAGCGAGGGCCTCGACAGTGAATTGAGAATGGTCGTCAGTAACTTAGTTGTGTTGTTGGTCGTTATGGGGCTCGCGATTGCCATCTATGATGAGTATCGGGTTACGATTCGGGCCAAGTACCAGGTTCAACAACAACGCCTGCAAATCAAAAATGATACACGGTACATGCATGAAATCGAAACGCATTATAATGAATTGCGCCGGTTTCGTCATGATTATCAGAATATAATGTTGTCGATTAATGAGTATTTGAAAACGGATGATTTGGCAGGCTTACAGCAATATTACCAACAAAATATTGCCCCAGTGACCAAGCGCGTTTCGGATGAGCAGTATAATCTCGAAGATTTAAGTCGTGTTCAGGTCAAATCGGTCAAGAGTATTCTATTTAGCAAACTCAGCTATGCGCAATCACAGGGAGTTAAAGTTCAATTTGACTTGAAGCAAGTGCTTAATGGGGTAACGACGAATGAATTAGACTTGGCAATTGCGCTAGGTATTATTTTAGATAACGCGATTGAAGCCACGGCCGGTCACTATCACGGTGAGCTGATGAGCGCCATTTTTGTTACGGCCCACAGTACGGTGTTCTTAGTTCAAAATAACGTTTTTGATTCCTTGCCACCTTTATGGCAGCTAAAGGAAGCGGGGTATTCGACTAAGGGACAAGAGCGGGGCTTAGGCTTGAGTCAGCTCAGCGCAATTGTTAATCGAAATGAAAATATGATATTGGAAACGCGGTTATTGGCCTCAGCCTTTGTTCAGCGTTTAACGGTAAAGCGGGAATGATAAAATGATCAAAGTATATATTTGTGAAGATGATACTAAACAGTTACAAACCTTGCAGCAACTGGTCAGTAAAGTGATTATTGATCGTCAATTGGATATGGGATTTGGCCTAACGAGTGCCGATCCGCATGAAATATTAGCGCATGTCAAAAGTCAGCAACCAACTCAAGCCGTCTTTCTTTTAGATATTGCGTTGAATTCGGATATTAATGGCATTCAGCTTGCCAGTCAAATTCGTGATTTAGGCATCCGAAGTAAGATTATCTTTGTGACGACGCATACGGAGCTATCATTGACGGTGTTTCAGTATCAAGTGGAAGCCCTGGATTTTATCTTGAAGGATTTTCCGGATCGCTTATACGAGCGATTAAATACCGTCTTACGCGTGGCACAGGAGCGTTTCAAAGCTGAAGACAATGATCAAAATAGTTATATCCAAATCAAAATTGGCGAGACGATTCGATCGTTGGACGTGCAACACGTGTTATTTTTTGAAAGTTCAATGAGTCCACATAAGATTATCGTTCATTTAGATGATGGTGAACTTGAATATTACGGTTTATTAAAGGATGTGCCGGATTTGAATTCTGATTTTTATCGTTGTCATAAGTCATATGTCGTTAATCTGACCCGCATTCGGTCATTGGATAAACGGTATCGTCAACTAACGATGGCTAACGGTGAAACCGTCCTGTGTTCCGCAGCGGCCAGTCGCTACTTAGTAAGGCAGATTGGCAAAAACAATCGCTGATTGAAATCTTAGTCGATTTATATTGACGGCAGTAAAATTCAGATTGGCAAGATTCGGTTTGCTAACTAGTAAAATAATCGTTTCAGCAATTTGATTTCCCTGAAACGGTTATTTTTTTACTCTTTATTCAGGTGTATTGAATTATAGACCTAAGCCATTCCAATCAGTTCGCGCACATTTATTTTGAAATGATCTTCAACGGGCCAAATAAGGTCTTAATGGTTAGTCTGCCTGTCTTAAAACGGCCGTTGCGACGGGCCACACTAAATTATAATTAGAAGCAACCAGTTTGAATCAAGTGGGTTATGTTCGCTACAAGTGCGGCTGTTAATTATGGTCAAGGCGGGCTTGCCGTTATTCCGCAAGTCAAATCGCCGTACTGGGCATTGCCTATGATTTGAGCGTGACTTGTGATTGGTCACTAACGATAATATTGGTGATTAGTCGTAATAACTTAAGTGTGGGAGTGAATAGAATGTGTGGATTGGTTGGGTGCTTAACGGATCGGCGAAAAGTTGATAATGCCGCGTATGATCAGGTTGTGCGGGAAATGACTAAAATGATTGTGCATCGGGGCCCGGATGATGAGGGTTACTTTGCGGATGATAATATCACGATGGGGTTTCGCCGATTAAGTATTATTGATTTGGCGGGTGGTCATCAACCGCTGTCATATGATAATGAACGTTATTGGCTAACGTTTAACGGTGAAATTTATAACTATGTTGAGCTACGTGAACAGTTAATTCAAGAAGGCTACACGTTTAAGACGGATTCCGATTCGGAAGTGATCTTAGGGATGTACGCCAAATACCAGGCCAAGTTGACGACCTATCTGCGGGGAATGTTTGCCTTTGTAATCTGGGATAAGCAGGAAAAAACGTTATTCGCGGCGCGTGACCAATTTGGAATCAAACCGTTTTATTATGCGATTGCCGGGGATGATTTTTACTATGCGTCTGAGAGTAAGGCGATTTATAAGATTTTAAAAGATAAGCATTTTGATCAAGAGGCATTACAAGATTATTTGACGTTCCAATATGTGCCGGAAACTGAGACCCTGACAAAGGAAATCAAGATGCTGGCGCCGGGCTGTTCATTAACAAAACAGTTGGGACACGCGCCGCAAATCAAGCGTTATTATCATCGGGAGTTTCATCCAGTCGTCCGTTCTGAACAGGACTACGCGACACGGCTTAAGGAGACGTTGATTGATTCGGTTAAGATCCATATGCGTTCCGATGTCCCAGTTGGGGCGTTCTTATCGGGCGGGATTGATTCGTCAATTGTGGTGGCGATTGCCAAGCAGTTCAATCCAAATCTCAAGACGATCTCGGTGGGCTTTGAACGACCTGGCTATAGTGAATTAGACGTCGCACAGGAAACGGCTGCTAAGTTGAATGTCGATAACGTCCAAATGACCATCACGCCGGAAGCATTCATGGCAGCCTTTCCACATTTTGTCTGGAGCATGGATGATCCGTTAGCTGATCCGGCCGCTGTCCCGCAGTATTTCTTGACTAAGGAAGCCGTCAAGCACGTTAAAGTTTGTCTCACCGGTGAAGGGGCTGATGAACTTTTTGGCGGGTATACGATTTATCATGAACCCGAATCCTTGAAAGCCTTTCGGTATACGAAGCCAATCAACGGGGCCCTTCAACGGATAGCCGCGATGATGCCAGCAGGAATGCGGGGTCGTTCGTTGCTTATGCGGGGGACGACACCGTTAGAGAAGCGATACGTTGGCAATGCGTTTATCTTCAATGAAACTGAGAAGCAACAGTTCATGAAGCACTACAATCGTGACCATTCGTTCCAACAGACAACCCGGGTATTTTACGATGAAGCCAAGCATTATGATTTAATCTCTAAGATGCAATTTATCGATATGCACACGTGGTTAAATGGGGATTTGTTGCATAATGCGGACCGGACAGCGTTAGCCCACAGCCTTGAATTGCGGACACCCTTTGTTGATCGGGAGGTGTTCAATCTGGCAGCGGAAATTCCAGCCAACTTGCGAATTAGTCACGGTACGACGAAGTACATTTTACGAAAAGCGGTTGAAGATATTGTACCCGCGCACGTGTTACATCGCAAAAAGCTTGGTTTCCCAGTACCGATTCGGTTGTGGCTCAAAGATGAGATGTACGATTGGGCTAAAAATATTATTGTGACGTCGCAAACCGATCAGTATTTTGACAAGACATATTTCTTAAAACTATTGGATGACCATCGAGCGGGTATTCGTGATAATTCGCGTCAATTGTGGACCGTGCTGACCTTCATGATGTGGCATAAGTTATACGTGGAAGCTGATATGTTAATGGATAGTGTAACGGCCAATCATCTTGCTGAGCAAGTCGAAATCGGTTAAGCTGTTCATATTAAAGCTAAATAAGAACTCGTTCAACGTGCCAATGAGAATAAAAATCATCCAGCGACCTGATTGTCTTAATACAAATAGGTTGCTGGATGATTTATTTTGGTGGTTTTGTAGTTGTTTCGTTAGTCGATGACGACTTTAGTGCCATACTTGATGTTGTTATAGACCCACTTGGAATCTGCAACGCTCAGATGAATGCAACCGTGTGAAGACGGTCGCTTGCCAAGATCAGCAGCGTCTGATTTGATAAAGTGACCTTGGGCATCTACGGGTGTGGAGTGGAACAAATATTCACCATGGTTGAGCCATGAGACCCAGTAATAGGCACCTTCATCAACACTAGCGCTATAAAAATATTTTCCCCGTTCGGCTTGCACATGATAGGTGCCACGGGGTGTTTTGCGGTCAGCAGTTGGCACGCCACTGGATGCATACATTGTATAGAGAACGTGGTGATGGTTCATCAAGTATAGCCGTTGTTTAGCCAACGATACGTGAATCCATAAGTCCGGATAGCGGTTGACATTGGGATACGCGACTGTTTCGGATGATTGACGCCAGTTGATTGGTGTGCGCATGACCGTTGGTTTAGCCGTGGTTTTGGCTTTCGTCTTTGACACGACTTTTTTGGTGGTTACCGTTGATTGGCTAGGTCTGTGGGCATCACCAACAACTTTGACAGTGCCGACCGCCAGTAAGCCGATAACTAAAGTGATGCTAGTTAATAAAATTAATGTTGATTTGCGTTGCATGTTGCGCCCCCATAGTTGGTTGGTTCTGTCTGGCTCTGACTTGATAGTTAGTGGTAATAGTCAATACTGACCATTCAATCAGGACCTTCTCAGTAAAAGTGGAAACCAATCGTATATTACCGTTATAGCTTTCTGAAAGTGAAAATGCAACCCAGTCGAATGCTGGGTAAGTCGGTTTTACGAACAAATCGGGGTCGCGATGGTGTAAAGCGGGTATATTCGGGCTTTAAGTCAATTAAGACAGCCTAAAATGGCAATAATTGGTCTTCAAATAACACTGAAAATAAACAATAAATCCCAACTAAAAGTAGGAAGGCTGCCGGTGAAAATCGGGACGATTCATTGCTAACATTCCGAGTCGCCTCCTAATGAGGTTCCTGAACTAGTGACGGTTAAGTGGATTTAAAAGATAGTGACATAAAGAAAAACACTCAGCCTAGCGATAGGACAACCGAATTGGCGGTCATTGTTAAGCCGCTAAGCTTAGTGTTTTCGATGACCGTTTAAGACGACTACGGGTCATTTAGTTATTAATTTTGAACGCAATGCCGGTCGGTGCTTTTTGCGGGCCGCGCTAACCAAATTAGACCTAACAATAGGACTAAGCTAACAGCAACCATGATGGCACCAAAGATCGGTGTCCAGCCTAAGCCAAGGTTGGTCGTGACTTGACCACCAATACCGGAGCCGAGTGCGATACCGACGTTAAAAGCGGAAATATTTAACGCTGAGGCCATCGTAATATCGTGTGGTGTATTCTGTTCAGCTAACTGAACAATATAGAGTTGGAGCCCAGGGACGTTCATGAAGGCAAAGATTCCCATCAGTAGGACGGTCAATAGCCCTAGCCAGTGACTGTACCCGGTGACGCTTAGAATGAGTAAGGTGATGAGTAACCCACTGAACATCTTGAATAGTGCAATTAAGGGCCGTGCATTGGCCCAACGACCACCCAGTGTATTACCAAGGGCGACCATTAAGCCGTAAACGACTAGAATCAAAACGACAGCGCTCGCTGACCAATGCATCTGCTGTTCTAGTAGTGGTGATAGGTAGGTGTAAACTACGAAGGTACCACCGTATCCCAGCGCCGTGACGAGTAAGGCGAACAGTAGTTGTGGATTAGTGAGTACGCGGATAATCCCCCGGACCGTGGCTTTACTGGGTAACGGCAGATTACGTGGAATTAACCAGTAATCAGCTAACAAACCAATGACACCAATCATGCTAATAAAGATAAAGGACCAGCGCCAACCGCCTAATTGACCAATCATCGTTCCCAACGGAACACCAGTAACCGTTGCGACAGTCAGTCCTGTAAACATGATGGCAATCGCCGAGGCCCGTTTGGCAGGTGCGACCACGTCAGCGGCAATTACTGAGGCGACGGTCATAAAAATACCGTGAGCCAAAGCGGCCACGACCCGGCCTGCAAGTAAGACACCAAAGGTTGGGGCACTTGCTGCGAGTAAGTTACCAATAATAAATAAAATCATAATTAACATCATCAAGCGGTGACGGTTAAGCCGACCGGTGAGTAATGTCATGACGGGCGCGCCAATCATGATACCAATGGCGTAGATCGAGACGGTCAGCCCAGCTTGCGCCAAGTTGATGTGAAAGTTGCTAACGAGTAGTGGCATTAAACCAACACTAATAAATTCCGTTGACCCAATGGCGAAGGCACTGATTGCGAGTGCAAAAAGTGTCCAACTGGGATTAAACTGTTTTGTCATAAGATAAGCCTCCTGCTATTGCTAAGTTGATAAATAATGATTATACTAGCAAGTGACTTTTAGACAAGTACCGACTTTGAAGTGGAATACCCACTAAAAAGTAAGTATGGAATGGAGGGACAATTATTGGAAACCAAAACGTATCATATTGGGGTCGAGGCCACAATGGAAATTATTGGGGGTAAGTGGAAATCAATTATTCTGTGCCATCTGCGTACTCAGACGATGCGGACGAGCGAATTGGAACGCGCGATTCCACAAATCTCGCAGAAAATGTTAGTACAACAACTTAGAGAGTTGGAAGCCGCTAATATTGTGACGCGCAAAGTGTACCAACAAGTGCCACCGCGCGTGGAATACGGACTAAGTGATTATGGCCGGAGTTTGTCCGTTGTCTTACATGAGCTGTGCGTGTGGGGTGAGGATAATATTGATCGCCGCCGAGCTGCGGGTGAAGAGATTGCCTTGTTACATCGGGACGATTTATAGACAATGAGTTTAAATTAAAAATGGTGCGTCAAGAATGAAAATATTCTGGCGCACCATTTTTGATTAGGGGGAGTTAATGTTGGGTCGGTTGACGACTAAATAAACAACAAATCAGTGGAGTTAACTTATTGCTACTAGCTATTGTGTAGGGATTTGGCTAGGAGTTCATCTGCGAAACTCACTGGGTTGTTACTAAAGAACTGCGGGGGTATTTTACTATGCTTACTAAATATATAGAAATTCGCACAAATTCTGTACTAACCAGATTTAGTTTTGAAACTTAATATTAGTAGTAATGACTCCGCTTACATTTTCAAATGGTTATGATAAGCTTAGATTATTGACGATAAATAGACTGGAGTTGGTGAGTATGACGAAGGCAGTTATTTTTGATTTAGATGGATTATTGATTGATAGCGAGGTTATTTCATTAAAGATGTATCAACGAATCGTACAGGATTATGGGCAGACGCTTTCCATGGCGACTTATGCACAGGAATACAGTGGTAAGTCGGCGGTGACGAATATGCAACACTTGATTGAACGTTTTGACTTGCCGTTTAATGTTGATACTGGATTAAAGCGGGCGTTAACGTTGGAAAAGACGTTTATGCAGGATGGCGTTGAGCTCAAACCGGGAGCACGGGTGTTGTTACAGTTTTTACACCGGAATCATTATTCAGTGGCCTTAGCTTCATCTAGTATCAAGTCGCGGGCATTAGACATTTTGACGTCCCATGATGTGGCGCAATATTTCGACCAGTTTACCTTCGGACCGGATGTCGATCGTGGTAAGCCATATCCAGATATATTTTTGATGGCATGCGCCAAACTCCAACAACAACCTGCAGATTGTTTGGTTCTGGAAGACAGTGAAGCTGGCATTCAAGCGGCGACGTCCGCGAAGATTCCGGTAATTTGTGTGCCGGATATGAAACGGCCTAACCAGCCCTATGCTGATCAGGCGACTGCGATTGTACCGTCGTTAACGGATGTGATAACGCATTTAAAATCAGTTCGATAAGATTCAGTTGTAATTAAAGCATAAAGATTATTAAATTATTAATAAGGAGCGGTTGTCCGATAGAAAAACTGCTATACTACGAGGCGTAAATAAATCGCTGACAAGTTAGCCAGTGGAACGAAGGAGTCTTGATCAATGAAGAAATTGATGATTGCTGTAACTGGTTTAGCCATGGTGGCAACGCTGGGAGCAGCGGTACCCGTTACAGGGATTACAGCGAATGCGGCGACTAAGAAGACAACGGCTACGAAGAATGTCGCACCAAGTTTGAAGGTCAATGCAATTTACAATAATACGACGCAAATTACAGGTACGGCAACCAAGGGCGCTAAGATCACCGTAAAAAGTACGGCCAACGCCAAGAAAAATCTTGGAACTGCAACGGCCTCTAAAACGACGGGAAAGTACACGGTTAAATTAGCCAAGACATTGAAGGCGCAAAGCAATGTTTATGTGTACGCCAAGAATCCAACGACTAAGGCTTATTTCTACCGCGTCATCCGTGTTCAGACTGCCAAAACTACTGCCTCTTCAACTAAGAAGACGACTAACAAGACAACCACGACTAAGAAAGTGGCAACTAAATCGACGGCGGCCACTTCGTCATCCAAGAAGACGACTAAATCGTTTAAAGTCAACGCGCCAGCGGGTACTTGGAAGTCGAATACGACTAACAAGTACTCCCAAATCTTAACGTTTAGCGCTAAGAATGGCTTTAATCAGACGCTTTATAAGAATGGCAAACAAGTTAAAAAGCTGGTCTCGTATGCGAGTTATAGCATGACTGCCAAGACGCCAACGTTCTGGAAAGTCAGCTATAAGTCAGGCTCGACTACTAAGACCCTATATTTACGCTATACAGCAACTAATAAGTTTACGGTCGTTAATGCTAAAAATCAGATCGTTAAAGTTAAGGTTGGCAATGCCCCAGCAGCTGTTTGGACGTTTACCAAGAAGTGACGGGTCGTTAAATATCTTAAGTACGAACAATTCCTCGGTATTTTGGGGAATTGTTTTTTTGTTGCTTGCTGATCAATTAGATTGAACGTGGCCTAGTGAATATTAAAATAATTGAAAAAACGCAGATAGCTTATCGTCATTAGCAGGTTAGGTGAGCGCATATAAATTGGCCAATTTGGGCTGTTCATAGTGACCATGATGGAAAAGGCACTACAGCGTTGGTAAGTCATCTAGTTCGCTCGAAAAATGACTTGGTCGTGAGTCACTTCAAAAATGACCATCGTGCAGTTGTATCCATGAAGAATACTGAATAAACAAGTAAATGAAAATGGGTGTTCGTTAGCTGATACTTATCATTTAATTACGGTTATTAACACAAATAATATCACGGTGATAAAAATTTAATATTCGGATATCTGTAAAATTGTAAGTCTTTTTCTGAACGTCACAAACTGAAAATAATGTAAGATAATTAACGTCAAGAGATGTTAAAATACTATCTATGTGAAGGGAGCGATAGGCATGCAACACCGGCAATTATGGTATCGGGGCGGCCTGGGACTGGCACTAGCGCTAGTTGTGGTTGGATATCGTGGATCACGGACAGTTATTCGGGCGGTTCCCCGCGCACAATTGAGTGTTGATCAGAAAATGCCATCGACTAGCAGTGTTTTTTCTGCTTCGAAATTGACGTTGCAAGATGAGGCAAACAACTCGGCACCACAAGTGTCACCTGAGGCCCAGGAAAGTTCGGGACCTGACAAGCAGTCGGATTTAACATCAGGCAGTAGTACCAGTACCAGTAGCAGTGGTATCAGTAGTGGCAATAGCAGTGGCAATAGCAGTGGCAATAGCAGTGGCAATAGCAGTGGCAATAGCAGTGGCAATAGCAGTGGCAGTACAATACTGGAAAACGCTAAAAATAATCAAACATCAGAAACGGCGACGACCAAAGCGGCAGAAATGGTCAATGGGACGGTTAAAATGATCTTAGATACTAATGGCACATTGCATTTGAGTGGTGGGTCATTTGGTGCATCGCTAGGGTCAGCCACGGGGAGTTGGATTGTAAAAACCTTGACGGCTAACGGCTATCAACCGACCCAAGTTTCAAAGATCGTCATCGACGGTAAGATAACGGCAACTACTATGACTAATTATTCATATCTGTTTGCTAACTTACCTAATGTTACGGCGATTGATGGGCTAGCCAACCTTAATTTAACTGGCGTAACGGATATCTCGTGGCTATTTTTGAACTGTTCACAGTTAGGCGCGTTGGACTTGAATAGTTGGGATGTCAGCAGCGTCATCAGAATGGAGGGAACGTTTCAAAATTGTGCCAAGTTAGTTACGTTGAATGTTGCCAATTGGAACACGGATTCATTACAGTATCTAATTGACACTTTCAATGGTGACAGTTCATTAACGTCGTTACCAGTTGGCAAGTGGAATACCAGTAAAGTGGCGACGATGATGCGAACATTTACGGATTGTTCTTCGCTGACGTCATTAGACATCGCTAATTGGGACACCCGTGTCGTAACGAACATGTCCGCGATTTTTAGAGGAATGTCGAAGGTTAAGAGTTTACCCATTGATAAGTGGCAAACGGGACGCGTGGTTAATATGCAGTTAGTCTTTTCAGGTGATACTAGCTTGGAAAGTATTAACGTCGCTAATTGGGATACGAGTCGGGCCACTGCGTTGGATGGGACTTTTGCTAAGCTTCCTAATATCAAGTCCCTGCCACTCGACAACTGGAATACAAGTAACGTTCAAACGATACGGAGCACATTTTATGGCGATACTAACTTGACCCAGCTGCCGATTGACAACTGGAATGTCGGCAAAGTCTTTGATTTTAATTCAACCTTCAGTGGCTGTGCCAGTTTAACAACTGCACCGGTTGCGAATTGGAACACCCAGAGTGCCACCAATCTTGGTTATACTTTTGAGGGCATGACTAGTCTCACCTCGTTACCAGTAGATAATTGGCAGACTGGTACTGTCACGAATATGGCCGGAACTTTTTCTAGAGTTAGTCAGTTAAAGAGTCTCCCGATTAGTAAGTGGAATACGAAGAATGTACAAAATATGGCGGGGACTTTTTCTGAAATGAGTAGTGTCACGGCATTATCAGTAGATAATTGGCAGACTGGTAATGTGACGACAATGAGGGGCATCTTTACCAAAGTTAGCCAAGTTAAGAATTTGCCAGTTGGTAAGTGGAATACGGCGAAGGTCGTTGACATGGGACAAGTATTTTACGGCAACCCCCAGTTAACTAGTCTGCCCATTGAAAACTGGAATACAAGTTCAGCCACGGATTTTTCACAGCTATTTGCGGAAGATTCGGGTTTACAAACCTTGAGTCTAGGTGCTTGGAATACGACCAAAGTGACTAACTTTGAATCAGTTTTCCAAAATACCAGTCTAGACAAATTAGATTTGACTGGCTGGAATACCAACAGTGCGCAAACTTATACCAACGCTTTCAGTTCGAAGTTGCCGCCTAAACGTCTATTGTTGGGCCCCAGTTTTAACTTTTTTAAGAGTGAAAGTTGGCACTTGCCAAATCCTAGTAGTGAGGCACCTTATATTGGGAAATGGCGTAGTTTAAATAATAAAAAAGTTTATACTTCGGCTGATTTGATGACTAAATACGATGGTAAAACCATTGTTGGAGAATTCGAATGGGCCACTGGCAACACGATTACAGTAAAGTATGTGGACGCTGCTGGCAAGTCCTTGGCACCCGACACGAAAATCAGTGGTGCAACTGGTGATGCCTATCATATTAAACCAATTGAGATTGAAGGGTACGTGCCAGATCAACCAGATGGGGTTCAAGGGAATTTTACCGACAAAGATGAAACGATTACATTAATGTACAGTCCTGGAGGACTAATGTTTGCCTCAGCACCGCAGACCATTAATTTTGGTCAGAATCCGATTACTGGTAAATCAGAAAGTTACGGTGCCTCCTATGATACTGGGCTAGTTATTCAAGATGGCCGGTCAATAGGTTCAACGTGGTCGCTCAATGCAACGCTCTCAGCATCAGGCTTCACTAGTAAGCAGTCGGCACGACCATTAGCGGCTGTGCTCAGTTATAAGGATCAACAAACGGGTGGCGAGTCAATTCTTACGCCAGGTGTGGCACGGTTGATCGTCAATAACCATCAAACTGTTTCGAACCAAGGCGTCAATATCCTTGGTCAGAAAACGGCACTTGGGGCACTATCGTTACAAGTGCCAACCGATCGTGCCTTGACGGATACGTATCAGGCGACGGTCACTTGGACGCTTAATCAAGGGGTTCCTAATCGATGATGAAAAAAATAATGGTTAGGTAACATAAAATTTGTAAGACTGCTTGATTGTTGTTAGTAAGTTAGTTATGTATATTTACAATGTACCACAATAACTATTCTAGCTTAATGATTGGTTTCGGCCAGGGTTGGTTTTAGTTATGCCGCAAATAATGATATAGAGGAGGAGTGGTGTTGATGAAGCGTTTGGGGTTCATCACAATTGCCATCAGTACCCTACTTTGTTGGGGGTGGTTGTCAGCACCGATTATTGGTGTGGCTAGTACGGCTGAGAGCCCAGCAACGATTCGTTTCGACGGCCAGGCTGAGTCATCGAACTCAGACACTGGCGCTAATCAGTTACAGGTGACTGAAGCGTCAAAGTCGAGTCATTCGATTGTGCATCAGCCGAATGCTAGTCAAGCTGTTCATCATCAGAACCCGGGGTGGTTACCACAAACGAGTGAACAATGGTGGCTGAGTGCTTTCATTGGTGGTATTGGGTTATTGGTCGTTTTAATTGGTTGGCAATTGGTTAACTATCTAAAAAAAAGGAGTTCATTATCATGAAAAAAACATTATTAGGACTTTTATTCTCAGCAGCATTGATTGCAACATCAGGTTTGACCGCGAGTGCGGCCGATACGCCACAAACGTCTAATGGGACAGTTGGTTTCACTGGGGGCGACATCACTATTGATAATGGTGATACGGACTTAGCTGGTGCTAGTCTTGACTTTGGTACCAACCAAATCACCGCAGCTAACAAAGACGATAACTATGACAACACGAATAAGTCAGCGGCGGTATCCGTTGTGGACTTACGGGGAACGGCTGCTGGTTGGGATTTACGTGTGAAGCAAAATGACGTTTTTAAAAACGACAAAGCGGTTGCTAATAAAGAATTGACGGGTGCGATTCTAACATTGAATGGTGTTTTGGATTCAAATGCATCGACGACTGGTGCGGACGCAACGGCCAATACCGGTGTTGCGCTAGATACACTCAATAGTGACAAGGTTTTGATGACCGCCGCTGTGGGTAAGGGGAATGGTAAGAACGTGGCTGATATTGCTAAGTCACAACTAATGGTTCCCAAGACTACGGCACGAGCTACGGGAAGTTATAGTACAACGTTAACTTGGAGCTTGAATACTGCACCAGCGAATAGCTAATAAGTATTGATCGGAAAAATAATGGCTAGTAGGGGGTAATGTCATTTTTCCGAATCATGATTAGGGGGAGAAATGATGTTAACAAAGAGATGGTGGCAGTTAGGAATTGGTTTGCTAGTCGGATTAGTTAGTCTAAGCTGGGGACGAACGGGTTCGGCTAACACAGTCGGTTTTGAGGTCGCACCGGTGGCTTCCAAATATCAAATCGATAAGGCTGTTTCATACTATGATTTGAAACTAAAGTCTAGCCAAACAACCACTTTGGCAGTGAAAGTGACGAACACAAGTACCCATGAAATCACCGTGCATACGGCAATTGTACCGGCGACAACTAATCCCAATGGGGTGGTTGAGTATCAGGCAACGGCTGATGGCAAGAACATTGATTTGCCAGCTGATGCTAGTCAACTGATTACGACGGCGGCGAATAAGATTACCCTTGCTAAGGGAACCAGTAAGATCGTGACTTTTAAGGTGAAAATGCCGGCTCAGAAGTATGATGGTGTTGTCGTTGGTGGACTGAGTTTCTTAAAAAAGGCCGCCAAACAACAGAGTAAGAGCGCAATGGCGATTAAGAATCAATACGCTTACTCAGTGGCGGTCGTATTGCATGGTGACCACGCGCTCACCAAGAACAAGTTGACATTGGGTAAGATTGATGCGACGCAAAATAACGGGTATAACCAAATTAGTTTACCCCTACAAAATCGAACGGCCGCTTTCTTGAATCAAGTCAAAACTGATGTCCAAATCTATCGTCGTGGTAGTAACAAAGTGCGCTACAAGCAGGTCAATGAACATGGTCAGATGGCACCTAATTCAGTTTATGCCTTACCGTTACGGGTTGGCCGGGATGCGTTGAAACCCGGCCAATATACCGCTAAGTTGGCCGTGAAGTCCAAAAAGCAACATTGGACGTTCACCAAAGATTTTGAAATCACGCGTGATCGTGCGAACCAACTCAACAAAACCGCCGTGATTGAACATCATACTAACTGGGGGTTGTGGATCAGCCTCGGTCTGCTAGTCATCTTGTTGTTA
This sequence comes from Lactiplantibacillus sp. C232, assembly GCF_023806725.1. NCBI lineage: Bacteria > Bacillati > Bacillota > Bacilli > Lactobacillales > Lactobacillaceae > Lactiplantibacillus > Lactiplantibacillus sp. C232. Next base: position 73,704 of record NZ_JAMSKZ010000012.1, on the reverse strand, counting down.
CTGATTGCTTGGTACATTCATCGCAAGCAGCTAAAGATCAAGCGATTAGAAGAACGGCTTAAAGATAAATCATAAATTCATAGCCATTAGTACTGTTATAAACGGACTCGGTCAGGTTGGCCGAGTCTTTTTTGTGGGTTCGGTGGCAATGAATACAAATTTACCTTTGCTAACTTACTCATTATCTTTTTGCAGGCAATGCGCAGCGGCTTGTTTCTAAGTATAATGAAAGTGTAGTTAACTTAAAGGATGTGAATGAAGATGAAGTATGAATGGCGTAAACAAGAAAAAACAACCTATGCTACTAAGAAGCAACCCCAACTGTTGACGATTCCAGCCCAAACTTTTATGAGTATCCATGGAACGGGGAATCCCAATGGCCCAGAGTTTCAGACGCACCTGCAAACGTTATATCCAGCTGCTTATGGGCTCAAGCATGCGTATAAGCAGTATGCGCAAACACAGGCGTGTGAATTTGATGATTACGTTGTTTTTCCGCTTGAAGGGGTCTGGTCATTGACGATTAAGGGACAGCAACTTGACCATCTTGACAAAGATGAGTTCAGTTATGACATTATGATTCGGGTCCCAGACTTTGTTCCCAATGAACTGATTGCACCGGCTTTGGCAGCGGTTAAAGCTAAGAAACAACTGCCAACTGAACAAATTAACGTGCAGCAGTTCGACGCAATGCAAGTGGCACAGATTCTGCACCTGGGTGCTTATGACGATGAACCCGCGAGTTTTGCCAAGATAGATGAACTGGTCGCCAATCAGGGGATGCATCGTACTAGCAAGATTCATCGAGAAATTTATTTATCCGATGCACGGCGGGTGACACCTGATAAACTGAAAACCATTCTCCGATATCGAGTGGCGTCGAATTAATGCGAAAACTTTTGACTGGCATTGGGCGTGAAGCACGAATATAATTTAATTATATTTTAACTCATATAAAATTATAATTAAGGGGTGCTGATAGTATGACGCAAATAGAGATTAGTGATCGGCTGAAAGCTTTATTGGTTGCGAAGGGCTTTGATAAGAAGCAATTGGTTTTGGTGACGGATGATGGTGGTGGCAAGTACTCTTTGCACGGGGGTGCTTGCAGTATTGGAACTAAATTTACGATAATCGTACTTGACCAGCCGGACCCCGAATACAACGTAACGGTGGTGAATGATCAAGGCCTCGCGCTTTGGACCTCCACATACGATCTCATTTTCTTTAACGATGGTATTAAGATGGATTACGATCAGGGGCGGATCGCTATTAAGGACAATGCTCATATGCTGGACAATGCCGTTCAAATCGCTAAAGGAGCGGAAGTTTTAGCTGCTTTTGAACAGGGCGTCCCAGCCGATAACCTAACTTGTTAATTGCGATATGAAGAAGGCATAATAATGAAGTCAGTTATTTTTGACGATTTTGGTAGTCCCGATGTATTGCGCATTGCTGACGTGCAACGGCCGGTGGCGACAACTGCGACCGTCTTAGTGAAGGTCATGGCGGTGGCCGTTAATCATGTTGATACGTTTGTTCGGAGTGGGGCGTTTAAGACGGCCCTGGCAGCACCACACGTGGCGGGACGTGATTTAGTCGGTGAGGTCGTAGCCAGTTCGCAACCGGACTTTCAAATCGGCGACCAAGTCTGGACGAACTCAATGGGCTATGAAGGCCGAATGGGCGCAACGGCCGAGTATGTGGCGGTGCCAACTGATCGCTTGTATCACGTTCCTGATGGCGTGGCGCCCATGCCACTCGTCGCGGCGGTCCATTCAGCTGCAACAGCCGCCATCGTACTTAACGACGTCATGGAAATTCGTCGCGGCCAGACACTCCTAATTGAAGGTGCCGCGGGCAACGTTGGCCGCAAGCTGATTCAACTTGCGCATCAAATGGGCGTGACGGTTGTGATAACCGCATCACCACGAGATTTTGCACGGTGTCAGCAGCTAGGTAGTACCGCCTGTTATGATTATCACGCGGGGTTTGCGGACCAGTTAACGACGGATCAGTGGACTTTTGACCATGTGATTGATACCTCGGGACGCGTACCACTGGCGATTAATTTAGCGTTATTACGATTAGGTGGTCAGGTGACATTGATTACGGCACCGCAGGATAACCAATTTGAGTTCCCTGTTCGCCAGTTTTACATGTCTCAACAACGAATCACTGGTTTTGTGATTAGCCATGCAACGGTTGACCAGTTAGCACAAGCGGCCAGTCGTTTAAACCGAGCTTTTAGCGCCGGACTGCTATTGGATGATCAGGTCAGCCAGCGATATTTTAAGGATGCCGCTCAGTGTCACGCTCAATTGGAAGCAGGCACGGATCATCACCAGCGCTTTGTGTTATTACCGAGTTGATTCAGCATAACGATTGAAAGCCTGATTAATTAATCAGTAATACTATGTCAACAATAGTATTGTAATTTTGGTGATTTAAAGTGATTACTTGGCAGGAGGACTGGACAGTCGGCTCCCGCGCGTCTAAAGTTGCGACCAATATTATCTGTGAAAGGACCGGCGTGCTAACAATCCGAAAGGTGATCGATACGGCGATCTTTACTAATGTTAATGGCATTCCTCCGTGGTAATACGCAGACTTGAAAAGAATATCGATGACGAAAGTCCAACACTTGTCAGCAAGGGTTGGACTTTTTGTGGTGCAGCACCAGAAGCAATGGCAGAAAAATAATTAATTTACTACCTATACTAGATTGTTGATATGAATTTATTTATTCGGATAGCCATCGATTGTTGGTGAACGGCTTTAAAGGAAGTTCGCCTAATTATCTCAAGCAACCCACGCTTGATAACGGTTACACGAACAATCCGGGTTTGTAAATATAGTTAACGTTATACATTATTAGCGCTGTTACTGACCAACCAATATAATGAAAATGTGGTCAAAGGAGTCGGCATTTAAATTAATTAATCAATCGTACAAGGTTATTGGGGGAGGTCACAAGTGATTTAGTGCCAGTAATTTATGAATTGTTATGAGAGCAATCATTGTTGATAATGACCACCGTTCTTAGTTGATGAAAGCTAAACAAGCGCTGGTAAATGAAAAAGGGGGATTTATACCATGAAGCCAATGTTAGGACACTTATTAATGGCAGGAACTTTATTATTAGCGGGTAGTACACCGATTGTTGCCAATGCTGCAGAAAATCGTAGTGGGAATACGGATATCAAAGCGGAATTTACGAAGAGTACGTCCACGGTGACGCCAGTTGATCCATCAAATCCTGATGTGCCAAGTACTGATGGCGATGGTGACAACGGGGCGGCAGCAGGTGGCGACCTGTCGCTGATTTTTGTGTCTAAATCGTTAGGATACGGGACGCATGAGCTGGACGTTTTAAATGATCAACAATATAAGGTTGACCCAACTAGTTCATATACTTTGCTATGGCAGGATAAGATGGTTGTAGAAGTTTCTGATGTTCGGGGAACCAATGCCGGCTGGAAATTAACGGTTACCGGCTCCAATTTAACAGGAACGGATGGTACGGCTGCAAAGGGCGCAACGCTCAGTTTACCAAAAGGTGACGTGGTCAACAGCGGCTCGGAGGCCAATGGTGCGGTTGCCACGGCTTCCGAAGTTGCTTTAAATGGTACGGTGGGATCAAGTGCCGTCTTAAATGCCGATAAGGGCGGTGGTTCTGGGGTAACTGTTAGTCGCTTAGATCCAAAGGCGTTGACACTGAATATTAAGGCTAATACGGTTAAGGCGCAGGCCTATAGTGCTAACCTGAATTGGACATTGAGTGATTTACCAACAAATTAAGCGTCATCGGGGCGAACGGCGCCCCAAGTACATATGTGAGTAATGGGGGCGAGAAGATGCAATTATTGAAGCGAATCATGGTCATTGTGGGAACGTTAATTTTAGGCCTGCAAGTTAGCAGCGTTAGTGGATTGGCAGCCAGTAGCGCAAGTAGCAGTAGCGGTAAAACCACGCAAAGCAATGACATCGGGTTTAGCGTGGCCGCGAAGATTCCGAATAATCAGATTGATCAACATAATTCCTATTTTGATTTAAAAATGACGCGTGGCCGACAGCAACAGATTCAGACGACGATTTATAACGTCACCAACGCTGACATCAAGGTTCGAACGGCGATTCATACGGCTTATACGAACGGCAATGGCATTATCGAGTACGTGACACCAACTAAAAGTTACGATCCTTCTTTGAAGTATCGAATGGACCAAATCACTAAAATACAGGGACCAACGACCATCACGATACCCGCAAACGGGTCGAAAGTGGTAACGGCGACGGTCACGATGCCTAAGCAAGCGGTGAACGGTGTGATTTTAGGCGGTTGGTATTTTAAACGGGTCGCCAATAAAGTCACCGGAAGTGTTAAGGGTTCCATGAATATTGCCAATCAGTATTCGTATGTGATTGGACTGAAATATACTGCTGGTATAGTGCCACAACCACAATTGAAGCTCGATACGATTACGGCGGGCATGCAGAATTATCGGCGAGGGGTGTTTCCACAATTACGCAACGTTACTGCGGTGATCGTCCCAAAACTAACGATTACGGCTAGGTTAACGAGTAAGAATAGTGGCAAGGTCATCAAGAACTTTACACAGAAGAATGTGCAATTAGCACCTAACTCAGTTTATAAAGTACCAATTTTGACAGGGACCAATCGTTTGCAGGCTGGTTCGTATCATGTCCGGCTAGTTGCTAAAAATACCGATCATCGATGGGTGTTTGATAAAGATTTTGTCATCAGTACGGCCGCGGCAGATAAGTATAATCAGGCTTCCGTTGATAATTCGGGAATGAGCGTTGGCTGGTTTATTCTATTCGGAGCGTTAGGCATGTTAATTATTGGATTAATCGGTCTATTAATCTTTTTCTGGATCAAAAAGCGGCGGCGTGCTTAGTTCGGTCAGTGAAATGGGGGAAGGACCATGCCGAATAAATGGTGGCGATTAATATTAGGGGTAATGCTCGTGCTGAGCTGGGCAATACCAGTGCGGGCGGCAACACACGGTCGCACTGAGATCAGTGTGGGGTTTTATGAGACTAAGTATAGTGCTGACCGGATTATTCCCGCCCGTGTGATTCCTGATGGTGGTCACCCGTACGTTATTAGACCAGCTGACCCGGGTACCCAGGGTCAGAGAAATCAGTCAGAGCGCAAGCCAATCCGCCGACAACTAATTATCGATGGCTGGTTGCGTGGGCAATCACGCAATGGTCAACAATTGCCCCAAACGAGTGAGCGGCTTGTCATTGGCAGTATCCTTGGTGGGATGGGGTTGTTAGCTAGTGTTTTAGCAGGCGCGTTGTACCGAATATTAAAACGGCAAGATGGGGGTGAACGGAATGCGTAACAGACGAGTAAAATGGTTACTAATTCTTGTATTCGGTATACTCGGCTTGCTGAATTTGCTGCCCTTAGAGGGTAACGCCGCGACTTTGACGAGCAAGATGACGGACGTGAAAGCTAATGCTGCTTTTCAGGCCGTACCGGGTGGTAATTCGGTTGGTAGTAATGTTGATAACGGTTTGCAAGCGTATCCAGCATTGGGCAATGTGTCCGCTAACTATGCGGATAATGGTCGAATTACGAGGCAGACGACCCAAATTACAATGACGATGACGGGTTCGATTACCTTAAAATCTAGTAACTCGATGTCAAAAGCTTATTTTGATATTATGGCTGGTCCGGCAAGTGGGAGCTACACCGGGGCGACATTAGTTACGGCTACACCTACTAGTCTTGGCAGTGGCAATTCGATTATGATTAGTTCTTCAAAACAGACGCAGACGTTATCGGTCAATTTTCAAAATATTAAAAGTGAGTTGCCAATCTATATTGGCTTCCGAATCACAGTGAATGGTGAGGAAGGTACCTATCAGCTGGGGCGTTTCAACGCGCAGACATTATCTCCTAAAATTACGGGGACACTTTATTCGACTGATACGACGATCAAAGGAACCGGGACACCCGGCAATACGATCAGTAGTAATGTTAATAGTGTGACGACGACGGTCGGAAGCGATGGAACGTACACGCTGAATCTTGGGACTGCACTCGGTACTTTAAGTAACGTCACCGTCACTGAGGTCGATGAGATTACCGGTGATAAGGGGACGGCGACCGCAGCGGTGACCCTCAAAAAACTAAATATTACTAGTTCAAAGACGGCAGTCGATCTATATCCTGGTGACTTAGATTCACTGACAAGTGATAGCGCGGTCGTCGCCTGGTTAGTTAAGCAAGCTGGCATCGTTGCGACAAATCCGGATAGTGCGACTGACACAATTACTTACGCGGCCGACGAGACTAGTTTAGCGAGCAAGTTGAGTAGTTTAGCTGTTGGTAGCAGCACCACGATCAATATTTATGGGAAAGGCAGTTCTGGGCTGAAGTCGGATGCTAAGGCAATTACTGTGACGATGCGGGATGGAACGTTGAGTTTGGGCACATTACCAGCAAGTTTGACGTTTGGCACCCTGACGATTCCGTTTAAAGAAACACTATATCAGCCGACAAATGCTTGGAACATCACTGTTAATGACACACGGAAGACCGGTTCACAGTGGTACTTACGGGCGACAGCAACTGCCATGAAATCCAGTACGCGGACCATGAGTGGCAACCTGATTTATCTGAACGCGGGGAACAAACAGGTGCTGACGAATACTTCGGTAACAGTCAGTTCTGGCAAGAAAATCGCGGGTACGACGAGCACTAATGCTGCAAGTGGTTGGTCGAGCAGTCAGGGTATTTTATTGGATGTCCAACCTAGTGTGCAAATTGACAGTTACAGTGGGACGATTAATTGGACCTTACAGGATACACCTTAAAAATTAATATAAGTGGTTAAAAGATATTGCAAAAGTATGTCGATTTGCAATGTCTTTTTTATGAATAATTAATAATAAGATTGTAAGGGCTTTGTTATAGTTTAATGCAAATTTATGTTTACAATATAGAGTAAAGGGTTTAATGAAGCCGTATTTCTGATATAGTAAAGTGAACTAACAAATGTATTAATATGATGAGGTGGTTGGCGTGTCAGCAGTACTTTTAGCGCTGTCGTTGATTTCTGGCGGTTATGAAATGTTGTTTTTAATGATTGGTTTTAGAGAATATGTCACTTGGCGGATTGCCATCATTTGGCTAAGTCTGGTTATCATTACGATGAGCCTGGGGGAAGTGGCTTCAAACTTATGGCCCCAAGTCCCCCTGGCTTATTTTTGGATCATCCCGATTGTTTGTGTGACCACCTTTATGAGTTCTCGGTTGTTGTACACCCAGTGGATTTTAATGTTACCGGTGGCAATCTTTTTGAATGCGCTTAAGCGATTAGTAGGGGCAATCATGGGTGTCATTGCCAAGGCCGTAGCCCAATCTGCATCGCCAATGTTATTACGGCAAGCTATAGGTCTACATTCGACAGCGGATATTAATCTCTTTTTAGCGTCGATTATGATGCTGCCGGTCATTATTATTTTAGGGATGTTAGCGCATCGCTGGTTAGTACAAGTGTCGGCCGCCGATTTCTTGCAACGGGCGCGTGTTAATATTAGCGATTACTTATTAGTTATTTTGTTTTTTGCTATTTACATTATTGCGTATGTTTTTGCGATGGAATGGTCAGTCAATGCGCAAACGTATATGGCAATTGCGGCTATCGTGACGTTTGGCATTATCGGGTCGTATTTAATTAGTAATAAAAACAGTCACTTGAATGATGCGCAGCTATTGCTACAAGTCTCAAATTACAACGAATTATTAAGCCACCATAACCGTGATTTACATTTGTTTAAACATGATTATGAGAATATTCTTTTGAGCATGTCGGCATTTATTCAGAACAATGATATGGCCGGCTTAAAGCGTTATTTTACAACGGAAGTAATGCCTGCCAGAGTAACCCTTAATCGTCAGTCGGGACTGAGTGATTTGAGTCGCTTGGATATGCCGACGGTCAGTGGTCTAATTTATGCAAAATATGAGGCAGCCAACGGTCAGAACGTTCATTTAGTGGTGACAATCTTAGAGAAAGTCACGTTAGCGGATATTCCACAGATAAAAGTAGTGCGGATTTTGGGTAATTTGCTGGATAATGCGACGGATGCTGCTGCCCGAGCGAATCATCAAGTGGCGCTAACTGTTAAAAATCGGGATGCTCACACAACGGTATTTTCGATTACAAATCAAATTCCAACGCATGAAGCGGTAGATTTATCAGTTATCAAGAAAAGTCGATTTACAACTAAACCAGGACATTTGGGTTATGGATTGAGTAGTATTGAACAATTAACTACAGATCAATTAGTTGTTAATTATTGTATTGAAGAGGGCAACTTTATTGCAGAGCTCATTATCAAACATTAAACTATGATTATGAATCGAAAGGATCTGAATTTGGTGGCATTACTAACAACATTACCTAATATTGGGCCAACATTAGCCAAACAATTGCAAGCCGTTGCGATTACGACACCCGAACAGCTAAAGTCAACGGGTAGCAAAGTCGCTTTTACTGCCATAAAAAAGGCCAACCCCCACGCTTGTATTCAATTATTGTATTCGTTACAAGGCGCAATTGAGAATTGCGCTTACCCACAGTTATCACCGGCAACTCGCGAAGATTTAAAACAATTTTTTAGATCATTGCTATAACTCATGAATGGCAATGTGAGCGCTGGTCGGAGAATTTAACGATAAGCTTTTAGATAATTAAGACCATACTTTTTTCACTTTATGTGAATTGGTTAACATAAAAATGATTGCTTTAAAGCGGTTATCCCAGATTACGAGGGATAACCGCTTTTGTGTATTGATTGTTAAATAAAAAATATTTGTTAGAATCATTAGTGTACAGCGGGATTAGTTAGCATTGTAAATTGTCAGATGGCAAATGTAAATAGTATTACTGCTAGACATCTGTTAAAATGAGCATTATTTTTGGGTTAACAAATTTTGACCAATAACGTAAAGGAGTTACAGATTATGGGGACAGAACTACAATTTGTACAATATTTACATCAAATGCGTGATTATAATGATCAGCACCCAACCACCAAGGGGCTGATCTTATTAGGTTACTTAGAACGAGATTTTATTCGATTTTACCGGGCCGGAAAGATTGAAGAAGGCATTCAATTTGCTAAGAAAAATCTGACCCGTTCGCGCGATTTATTAAATAAATTATCGAGTGAGGAAAAACAGCTGCAACTCAGTGCGCTGGTTGATGTCTTAGCTTTTGAGGGAATCCAAAATCATGCTGAGATTTATGAATTTGTTAAGCTACGTAATGATTATCACCGTTGGTTAGTTAAATTACCCGTGACGACGGAACGTTACCAGCCACTAGTTGTGCAGATTATTCGTGATTTTGCCGCAATTGCCAAACCGAACGCATTAGCTTATAACGCACATTTAGAGTCAACGCTCGATGTGATGTACTATACCAATGCTCACCTGCATGATCAATTATCGGTGAAAAAGGTATTGGCCCACGTCAATGCGCGGTGCAATCCTGAGTCAGTGCGGCGGTCGTTTAGTCAAGAGATGCATATGTCGATTCGTGATTACATCAATGCCAAGAAAATTCAGGAAGCTGAGCATATGTTGTTGGCAACGGATTTAACCATTCGAGCCATTGCTGCTGAACTCTGTTTCTACGATGCCGCCGATTTTTCAAAACGATTCAAGAAGGAGACCGGTCAAACGCCCTTAGAATTTCGACAACTTAATACACGAACTGATTAGTACTTGTATTTTTAAAGATAACCTTTTTCGCGTAAATACAAACCCCCGTTTTACTCGCATAAAAGCAGGTATACTATGTCTCAAAATTCAAAATATGTCGATATTTGACTAAAATTAACAGAGGCAAATTACTATGCGATATACACGGGGCAAATGGCGCGTAACCAATCCCAAGGTTTGGTTGTTTTCTAGTGTTTTAATTTTAGGTTGGAGAATTGTGCCGACAGTGGCTCAAGCAAGTGAAGCTGAGACGGTTACCATGTCGAGTCATTCGGTGCAGTTAGAAACGGATAGTCAAGACCAATTAACAGAAGTAGCACGGATTTCAAAAACTGCGGTAACTCGTGACCGCCACAGTGTGACCGCCCAGTCCAGCAAGTCAGCTGACAGGACTAGTTCGGAGCAATCTGCTACGACTGGCACTGTTGAGGCGGTCAGTCCAACGACTAGTGAAGCCCAACAGCGGTCAACACAGCAAGATAAAACAGCTGTTGAACAACAGGCAAGTGACTCAACAGCAGCTTCTGCGGGTGCCAGTACTAATCAGGCGTCAGCCGCAACAAGTTCTGATCAGGCGCCAGCAGCCAACTCAACTGGCACTCATCATGCGATTGATATGGCCAGTTCAGCTAGCGCACTAGGTGCTGACAGTGGGGCCCATTCTGAAAGTTTATCTGAGGCGCAACACTCAGGCGGTCAAGGTAAGACGATCGTTTCAGATTTATCGGGGACTGTTCATTCACAGTCATCAGTGAGTACCGTGACGACAACTACCCCTGTGAACTCAAATTCAAGCCGAGCTGTAGCGGCAACTGATCAAATGAGCAGCAGGGTTGAGAAAAGGGCATTGAATAAAACAAATGTCACTAAGTCAATAAACATATCAGTTGCAACAAAGCAACGGACAGTCACCGCTTCGTCGTTTTTGACAATAGTAAAGAACTTAGCCGATAAGAACTATCTTGATCAGTATACCAAACAGCATGGGCAAGCGGCTTTGATTGCTTTGATCCAAGATTGGTTGTCCACGTATCGAATTATTGCACTTACAGGAATTACGATTGTGAATAGTTCGTTTGATGGTAGTGTGGCTACGATTAGTGGTGGTCTGCACGTTATCAATACGGGGGCGACAATTCGTTCTGGCCAGGATGATGAATGGGAGACCATCATAAACGGTGGTTTGTCAGTGACAAACAATACAATCACGTTTACAACTACCAATGGATTGGTGGACCGTCCCGTAGCTAATCAGGATATGGATTTTACAAAGCCTCGGCCAACGGGAAATGGTGCAATCAAAGGTTTACCAAGCGTTACGGTTGATTCTTCGTTAATCAATGCGCAAGAATTTAGTCAAGCTCAGATCAATATTAGTGACTTTTATGATCAACTAGTTACTGCAGGGACTATTTTATCGGCAACTAATGGTGGCACGTTGAGTAAGATGCTGATTGGTGAGTCTGGAACTGCTGATTTGGGCTCTTATCAAGGACACCATTATTATGCCGTGAATATTGATTTGAATGACTGGCACAGTGGTATTCGGACCACTGGTTTTAATAATGATGATGTGGTTATTTATAACGTCGTCACGGCAGCACCAGCGTTAACCATTGGTGGCGGTTTTTCTAGTAGTACACCGAATCTAGTCTGGAACTTCAATCATGCCATGCGTATTCAGAATACCACGATGATAACTGGTAAAATCGTGGCACCACATGCTGTCTTTACAACTAATCAAAATGTTGATTCAGCGGCCGTTTTACAATATGGATATGGCGATGTTGACAGTGCTATTCGAGAGACGATTACGAGCCAAAACGAGCATAATTATGGTTTTGGTCAAGTGGTTACTGATGACCCGTTGGATTACTTAATTGCAGTGATTAAGTCGGATGGTACGAGCATTGATACTTTAGCTGGTTTTCGCCATCTACTAGCAACCGGGCAACTGAAGATCACGATTACAGATGCGGCTGGGACACGTTTATCAGGGTTGAATGCAGTTGATACACATATTGCGGGCCAGCATTGCTATCTAATCACTTACCAATTTGGCGATCAGACTGCAACGACTTGGTTGAACGTCCAACCATCGCATGAGCCCATAATACCTATCAGCCGGATACCGGAATATTCAGCGATAACGCGGACGATCAATTACCAAGATGAGCGAACTGGGGCGGTGCTTGCTGGCCCAGTTATACAAAATGTACGGGTCGTGCGATTTGCCATTTTTAATGCTAAAACTCATGAATTGCTCGGCTATGATACAAACGGCGACGGAATTGTTGATACTAGTGATGGGACAATTGCATGGCTGTTAGTACCGCCAACGGATCAAGATTGGGTACAGGTTGTCTCACCAGACTTATCTGCGCAGGGTTATCAAGCTCCTGATATTCCGGTAGTTGCGGGGCAAACAGTGATCATTAATGGTGGTGATAGAACGATGAATACAAATGTAATTGTCAAGTATCAGCAACAAACGCATATTGCAACGACGCAGCGAACGGTTACCCGGACGATTAACTATATCGATGGTGGAACACTGCAACCCATCGCGTCACTACATGCTGTTGTTCAAACGGTTAAGTATCAATTATTAGCTGTGGTTGCTCATGACGGAACGATACTTGGCTACGATACCAACGGGGACGGACAGATTGAGACACAATTGGCAGATGAAGCATGGTTGATTGTTGGTTCAGGGCCGTGGTTTGGCGCGGTTAAGTCGCCAGATCTGAGCCATGAGGGCTACGCAGCGCCGGACCTAAAAGTAGTGCCGGAGCAGATGGTTGCTGGGGTCGATGATAAAGATGTTACGATCAATGTTTATTACCGACTAGCAACTCAGGCCGTTACGGTGTATCAAAATAAACGGCGCGTTATCAGCTATATTGATCGACAGACCCATCAATCGATTGCCACGACCGTCCAGCAATTGGTTATTTACCAACGAACAGCAATTATTGAAAAAAAGACTGGCAAATGTTTAGGCTATGATTTAAACGGTGATGGATTAGTTGATACGAGTCAAGCTGATTATGCGTGGATTTTAGTTGGCAGTGGTCAATTTGCCGCGGTAACGTCACCAACGCTAGTCGTCCAAGGCTATACTGATCCGGACATAAGGACTGTAGCGGCTCAAACGGTCGCGATTACTGATCCGGACCTGATGACGACAATCGTGACTTATGACCATCGTATTATTACGGTAACACCAGGCAATCCTGCTCGACCAGGACAGCCAGTTGATCCTGACAATCCGAATATCTTGTTTCCAGATGAGTGTGGCGACACCGATTTAACGCACACCGTTACTAGAATCATTCACTATGTTTATGAGGATGGCACGACAGCCGCAGCCTCGGTCCTACAAACCGTCCAATTTCAACGCAATGCGATGATTGATTTAGTGACGGGCGAAGTGACATACCAAGAATGGGTACCAGTCTCGGTAACGGAAATGGCGGGCGTTATTTCACCAATTGTAGCGGGTGCCACGACCACATTAACAGAAGTGGCAGCCCAGCAGGTGAGTGTCACAACTGCCGATCAGGTTGTAGTGGTTACTTACAAGAAATCGGCAATCAAACCGGAAGAACCGGGTCAACCTGAGCAACCAAGTCAACCGGAAGAACCGGGTCAACCTGAGCAACCAAGTCAACCAGAAGAGCCGGGGCACCCTGAGCAACCAAGTCAACCGGAAGAACCGGGGCACCCTGAGCAACCAAGTCAACCAGAAGAACCGGGGCACCCTGAGCAACCAAGTCAACCGGAAGAACCGGGGCACCCTGAGCAACCAAGTCAACCAGAAGAGCCGGGGCAACACGAGCAACCGAGTCAACCGGAAGAACCGGGTCAATCCGAAAAACCAGGAGAACTGCAAAAACCGAGTCAGCCAGCTGATTCTGAGCAACCAGATGGATTAAGTGATCAAGCCAATTTGAGTCGTAATCAGGCTGAACAATCACGGACGTCACAGCCATCACAAGCAGAGTCAGATCAAAGCGTTGTGCAGACGAATCAGCAGAAAACAGCTGCGTCCGTTTCAGGTATTGGTTGGGTTAGTGCACCGGCGGTATCAAAACGTACCACTAAGCATCATCGGATGACGACCCTTCCCCAGACGGACGAGCAGAATACGCAATTATCACTCTTGGGGATGATTGGATTAGCATTGAGTTCAATTTTAGGTTGGCTGAAGATTAAGTCCCGCGATTAACAGTTGTGATATGATACCCGTTGTGAGTTGCGGATCTTTAGGAACCGGGATTGACGGGGTTAACGTTCCTTTGAGGGACAGCTAGTTTTGAATGATTAATATAGGCAATCACTGACGTTTCTTATTAAACGGTAGTGATTGCCTTTTATGATATCGTCGTTGGTACTTTTGATGCGGTCAGTTGACCGGTCGAAATGGCGACTAATAACTGAGCAAAGGAACGTACGCGGCACTTTTTGTAGTGACACTAAATGTCAGACATATGATAGTAGCAACTGGGTGGGGCGTTTAAAAAATTAAGGGTTATGCCTAAAAATAACATTTATCGTTGACAATTGTAAACGAAGGGATTAATATACACATATAGATTACAAGTGTAAACGATAATGAGAAAGGGACGAATAAAATGATGATTAAAGTATTAGTCTTATTAATTGGTGGGTTAGCAATTGGGTTTATTCTGTGGTGGTTCTTCGGGAAGCATGCTACGACAACGGTCACCGCGAGTGCGGTTGATGATTTACAGCAGGTTGATGTGGAGGTTAAGGGTGGCTATTCGCCAGAACAAATCGTGTTGAAAAAAGGGGTTCCGGCGGTACTTAATTTTACGCGCAAAGATGCATCTGGTTGTCTGGATCACGTGGTGTTCAGTGATTTCGGTATCAATCAGGAATTGCCACAAAATCAAGTTGAAGCAATTACGATTGATACGAGTAAGTCTGGCGAATATCAATGGGCCTGTGGGATGGACATGTTTCATGGAAAATTAATCATTAAATAGTGGGAGGAAAATCAAATGAGCGCACGACAACAAATCAATATTACAGTAGACGGCCATTATGACCCAGCAGAAGTAACGTTACAACAAGGTGTACCGGCCCAATTAACGTTTACGCGCACGAGTACGCAGGGGTGCTTAGAGCAAGTACATTCAACCGACTTGCACTTTACGACTGAGTTACCCCTTGACCAACCGCAAACGGTGACGGTACCAACTGATCGAGCCGGTGAATTTCACTTTAGTTGTGGGATGGACATGGTGAGTGGCAAGGTGGTGATTGCGTGATGAGCACGACGAAACGGTTTTGGATTTCATTAATATTTTCCCTGCCACTACTGGCTAATATGATTTTGATGCCCTTTGGCTGGATGCTTCCGGGTGGTGATTGGACGCAGTTGATTCTGACGACCATCATTATGGCTGTTTCGGCTCGGCCGTTCTTGCAAAGTTCGTGGGCGTCCTTTACTAAGCACCATGCCAATATGGATACTTTGGTGGCGATTGGCACCGCGACGGCTTATTTTTACAGCTTATACGCAATGGCAACGGGGCAAGCAGTCTTCTTTGAAAGTGCCGCACTTGTGACCACTTTCGTTTTGCTCGGCCAAGTCTTTGAAGAACGAATGCGGCACAACGCGTCCAGCGCGGTCGCAAAGCTAGTGGGCTTACAAGCCAAGGAAGCGGAAGTGTTACGCAATCAAGAATTTGTAAAAGTACCGTTGGATCAAGTAGTGGTCGGCGACATTATTCGGGTCAAGCCAGGCGAAAAAATTCCCGTTGATGGTGTAATTACAACTGGCCGCTCAACGGTTGATGAGTCAATGGTGACGGGAGAAAGTATGCCGGTTCAAAAAACGGTGGCGGACGCTGTCATTGGTTCAACGATTAATAGTAATGGGACCTTTCAGTTCAAAGCTAGCAAGGTCGGTGACCAGACAATGCTGGCTCAAATCGTTGAGCTCGTTAAAAAAGCACAAAACAGTCACGCACCGATTCAAAAGCTGACCGATAAAGTTTCTGATATCTTTGTGCCGATTGTGCTAATTATTGCTATCGTTACCTTCTTGACCTGGTATGTTTTCTTGAATGCTAGTCTCGCGAATGCCTTGATTTTTGCGGTCGCTGTGGTCGTGATTGCCTGCCCGTGTGCGCTAGGTTTAGCTACGCCGACCGCACTAATGGTCGGTACCGGCCGTGGTGCCAAGATGGGGATCCTGATTAAAAATGGTGAGGTCTTGGAAGCTGTCAATGACGTTAAAACGGTGATCTTTGATAAGACGGGAACGATTACGGTTGGTCACCCACAAGTGACCGATGTTATCGGCGACGAAGCCCAAGTACTGCGCGTTGCCACTAGCTTAGAGGCGGCTTCGGAACATCCTTTAGCTGCGGCAATATTAAAACGCGGCACGGCCCGTGGTATTCAAGCACCAACCGCCACGAACTTCCAAGCCATCGAGGGTAAAGGTGTGACTGCTCAAGTTGAGGGCCAATTAGCGGTGGTCGGTAATCATAAATTATTAACTGATGAGCCGATTAGTGCTGAATTACAACGCCAAGCCACTGAGCTTCAGGACGCGGCGAAAACGGTCGTGTACGTGGGCTTAAATCACGAAATCATTGGATTGATTGCCATTCAAGACGTCGCCAAATCGACGTCTGAGGTAGCCATTGCGAGTTTGAAAGCACGTGGCTTGAAGACGGTCATGTTAACCGGGGATAACGAACGGGTCGCACAAGCTGTGGCGGATCAAGTCGGTATTGATGAAGTGATTGCTGATGTGCTGCCAGGTGATAAGGCTGATCACGTTCACGCGTTCCAGAAGGCTGGCAAGGTGGCCTTTGTCGGCGATGGTATTAATGACGCCCCCGCGTTGACGGCGGCGGATGTTGGGATTGCCATGGGTTCCGGAACTGATATTGCAATCGATGCTGGTGGCATCGTGCTCGTTAAGAACGATCTGCGTGATGTTGACCGGGCGTTGGCATTGAGTAAGAAGACGTTTAACCGTATCAAACTTAATCTGTTCTGGGCTTTCGTGTACAACGTGCTCGGGATTCCAGTCGCGGCGGGCCTCTTCTTTGCCATTGGGCTGACGCTTAGCCCCGAATTGGCCGGATTAGCAATGGCCTTTAGTTCATTGTCCGTAGTCACGAGTTCGGTATTGCTAAATAAAGCTAAGATCAGTTCGAACGCCCAACCTGCGTAGACGATGAGCAGATAGCGTCGGATGAAATCGGGCTTGTTAAACAAGCAGAAATGTGTGTTAATGGTACAAAATATGCGGGTGTCTAACGCCAGTTCACGTTGTTGAGCTGGCGTTAGACACCCGCTTTTTGAGTCGACAATTTAAGGAAGAAAACTGGCTATAAATTCCTCACAATCAGTAAAAAAAAGAGTATTAGATTTACACTAATTAAGTATCATATCGTTAGTGTAAAATTAGAAGAATGCCCATTTAACGGAGATAAGTGTGGTGTTAAATGCTTTTGTAAGCGTTTGAATCAAATTGTGTATTGTGTAACAATATTAATTGTAAGCGGTTTACATACTATTTGAAACGAGGGTTTGAACATGAAAATTAAAGCAGCAGTGGTTGATAAAGTAAACGATCCATTTGTCATTAAAGATGATATTGAATTAGCTGAAATGAAAGCAACTGATTTACAAATCAAAATGGTTGCGACTGGAATTTGCCATTCTGATGAAGCAATTCGGCGGGGTGATGCGTCGTTAGGTTATCCAGTAATTTTAGGACACGAAGGTTCTGGAATCGTCGAAAAGGTCGGTTCAGAAGTAACTAATTTTGAAGTGGGCGACCATGTTATTCTATCATTTTACGCTGACGGAACATGTGATAACTGTCTGAAAGGCATGCCAACTAAATGTCGGAATTATGCCGACTATAACTTGAGTGGGACTCGTCCCGATGGTTCCGACCATTTCCAAGAAAACGGGCACCATATCAGTGATATGTTCGACCAATCTTCCTTCACGACTCATACGGTAGTTGACCAACGTAATGCGGTTAAAGTACCAAAAGAACTAGATTTACGTCGCTTGGGACCTTTAGGCTGCGGCTATGTCACCGGAAGTGGCACTGTTTTGAACAGTTTACAGCCGCGCCCAGGACAAACAATTGCAGTCTTTGGGACTGGTGCGGTTGGTTTAGCGGCAATGATGGCTGGTAAGATTTCTGGCTGTACCGAAGTGATTGCGGTCGACATTGTTGATTCACGGCTAGAACTCGCCAAAGAATTAGGTGCTACTCACGCCATTAACAGTAAGGAAGAAGATCCAGTTGAAGCAATCAAGAAGTTGACGCATGGTTACGGGGTCGACTTTGCCGTTGATACGACTGGGGTAGAACCAGTTATGGTTTCTGCAATCCACGCACTTGCTCAAGGTGGGACTGCTGCTTTGATTGCCGTTACGGCCAAAAATATCACCATTAGCTCATGGAACGATTTGTGTGTTGATGATAAGAAAGTCATTGGTGTTAACATGGGTGATGCCATCCCTGGCGTTGATATTCCACGGTTAATCGATTTCTATCAACATGGCATGTTCCCATTTGAAAAGACCGAAAAGTTCTATAAGTTTGAGGATATTAATCAAGCTAATGCTGATTCAGGTAGCGGCAAGACCATCAAACCTGTCTTGATCATTGATGAAGATTATCAACCGGGGAAATAGCTGCCGGCTGGGTGCCATCAGTTATGATGAATAACTTCTAAAACAGCGATGTCAAAAGTTGATTTTGACATCGCTGTTTTTTGCGTTAAACACAAGCCGCTTGGACGGCTTGCATAATTTGTGATTAAAATGTGCCGGTTAGGTAGATTCCTGTTCGTCAGCCGGTGCGCGTCCTATTCCGACCTCCGGGGCTGGGTGACAATTGCTGGAACGTAGCCGACGTCGATTTGAGCTAACGCCCAACCCGCGTCATCTCAAATACGAGTCTTATTCTAAGCCGGAAGTACCCCACTTCCGACTAAGAATAATTTGGCTACTGAGCATTGTCACCCAGCCCCTCCGGTCTCAAGAGTGTGAGGGGCCACGAGTTGAAGCCGAGCATTGCCTAGCCAACGGATTAATGCGGTTTTGGCATTAGTCCGTTGGCGTAGCAAGCACAGGCTTTAGTGGCCCCGAACTCGGTACAATTTGTTGTTCGCTATTTGATACTGGAACTTTAAACAAAGCGTTAGGTGTATTAAGCCCTCTGTCAAGAGCTTAAATCTTACTACACCAATTCAGGATTAGTGAGCTATCTCAATATCATTTTCACCCTGACAGTTGATTGACAAAATTATGGTTTATGAAAAACAATGACGAATTCACCAAAAGTTGGGTACGCACATGTCCGCCATTCGAACACTGTCCCGACTGGAAGGCGTTTCGGCCAATGCCCAGTGGTGAAATTTCACTTAGCAAGCGTCCTTGGCTTGGTTAGTGAAAGGCCAGTATTTGAGACGTGGGCTTCGGCTTAAATCTGTGCCCACCACGTTCCGGCAATTGGCAGAAATGCCTGGAGGTCGGTGTAGGACGAACTAACTAAACAAGTTTACGCTGAGTCGAACTTTTTCCCAGCGGTCCATAGCTGGCTGTTTTTGAATTTAAGAACCGGCAAGTTTTAATCACAAATCAGGACAAATTAATTTGCACAATGCGTGTTCTGATAGATATTCTTATCTGTGTTTGTCGGTTTATTGTTGCGGTGTTTATTTTGAATAGCGCGTCCAAACGTGGGGTGCATGGCATTGCCGAGTAACGATTCGAGTTGTAGAGAGGTCCCAATCAAATAATCGGTTCAAGAATTTACTATGAATTCTTGAACCGATTATTTGCTGTGAATGATTTAGTTAACTTTGAATGGGGGATTACTTGGCATCATATGCGGCTTGGAAAATCTTGATGATGTCTTCTTTAGTACCTTTGCGTGGGTTAGAGAAGGCGTTACCGTCTTTAAGCGCATTAGTCGCCATGTGTTCGAAGTCCTCGATCTTGGCGCCAATTTCCTTGATGGAATGCGGAATGCCAACGTCTTCGCTGAGTTGTTTCATCGCTTTGATAGCTAATTCGGCAGCATCACGAGTCGATAAGCCATCAGTGTTTTCGCCCATAATTTTGGCGAGCTCGGCGAAACGTTCGGGGCACGCGATTAGATTATATTCTTCAACGTAGGGTAAGAGCAGCGCGCAGCAGACACCGTGGGGTGCGTCATATTGGCCGCCGAGCTGGTGGGCCATGGCGTGCACGTAACCTAGATTGGCGTTGTTAAAGGCCATGCCGGCTAACATTTCAGCTTCGACCATGTGTGTCCGGGCTTCTAGGTTATGCCCATTGGCGACGGCTTCGCGTAATGATGTTTCGATTAATTTGATGGCCTGGATGCACTGTGAATCGGTAATCGGATTGTGATCGACAGAAACAAAGGGTTCGATAGCCTGGACAAAAGCATCCATGCCAGTTGCGGCCGTGAGTCCCTTAGGAACATCTAGCATGAGAGTGGGATCGTTAAAGGACACGAGTGGCATGTTACGCCATGAAGCAACGACGAACTTATAATGCGTTTCTTCATTCGTAATGACACAGTGACGGGTCAATTCAGAACCAGTCCCAGCGGTAGTGTTGACCGCAATCAGTGGTGGTAGGGCATTCTTGAGTGTTTCGATTCCTGCTAACTTAGTGATATCGTCGCCGTTAGTCATGATGATGCCGGCACCTTTTCCGGTATCGTGGGCAGAACCACCGCCAATAGTAATCAGGGAGTCCGCTTGATTGGCTTGATATAAGGCTTTAACAGCTTGAATGTTATGAATTTTAGGGTTGGGTTCAACTTGATTATAAATTACGTAGTCAATCCCGGCAGCATCCAGTGACCGCCGCACCTGAGCAACGGCGCCGTCTGGCAGACTTTCAAGAAATTTGTCGGTGACGATGACTGGCTTGTGCATACCAAGAGTTTTGGCACGCTCGCCGATTTTACTAATGACACCAGGACCGAAAAAGTTAACGCTAGGCATTAAGAAATCAAAATTACGTTCAGTCATATTAATAACCTCTTTTTATATTGTAATCGCTATCATTACTAATTTACGAATCAAATTATAGTCGTAATAATTACAATTTGCAATACTTTTTGGCTAATTAATTATATTTTTCACAATATCGTTTAGAAAAGGTGCGGCAATCACGGCATACCTGTTGTAACCAAGTGTTAAATGACGGTGAACTATAGTCCTCATGCTATTTTATATTACTGCCTACAAAAAGACGACTAATTACAAAGATTCACAATCTTAGTAATTAGTCGTCTTTTTAGTGTGATCCAATAGAAAAATTGGGTTAGTACCAGTGATGATGTTGCCAGAACCGTTTGGCCTTGACCCAGGAGCCGTAGCGCGAGGCGACGTAGGTATTAGCACGTTTTTCCTGATTGACGGGTGACAAGTTGCCGTGTAAGTATGAGCGCAACAATTGATAGCGACCGTAGCAGCGGCCATTACGAGCCGTATAACTGTATCCAGATTCACGATAGGCGATCCAATTTTTGGCAGCGCGGTTGGCTTTCGAAAGCTTGGCGTTGATCTTGGCAATTTGCTGGGCTTGGCTAAGCTTCTTGGAGGCCTGGGCGGTGATTGTGGTTTGTGGTCCAAGACTAGTAGTCACGTTAACGACGACCCCGAAGACACAACTAGCCAAAACTAATAGCAACATGGTTTTAAAGTTAAATTTTTTCATGATATGTATAACCCCGTTTTATATTTTCCCTAAGCTGATAAGTGTAGAATACGCCAATTATGTGTCAGCTATGTTAAAGAAAAGTTACTATGTTATTAAATGAACGTTTCCGTTATGAAATAGTTGTTGTCAATAACTGTTGCAGCAATTGTTTAGATGAATAATTGCGCTGACTATCACATGAAAAAATCATAATATTGTTAGGAAAACTAAAGCGCTTTATTGCCTTCGTTCGGTAATCTTAAATTGGAATAGCTTTACAAAAGTATTAAAGGAGTAAGTGAGGGAGTGCAATAATGGCAACAAAAGATAATGAAAAGATTACATTGATGGCGCTAGTCATGATGATCTTTACGACCGTTTTCGGATTTGCCAATAGTACGGTGGCCTATTATTTAATGGGTTACAGCTCGATTCTATTTTACCTAGTCGCAGCCGTACTGTTCTTCATCCCGTTCGCGCTAATGATGGCGGAGTTCGGGGCAGCGGTTAAGTCTGATAGTAGCGGGATGTACAAGTGGCTGGAAGTGAGTGTGAATGCGAAATTTGCGTTCGTGGGCACGTTCATGTGGTTTGCGTCGTACATTATTTGGTTAGTCTCAACGTCAGCTAAAGTCTGGATTCCGTTTACGACCATCTTCTTTGGGAGCGATCAAACGCAGCGCTTTGCGATGTTTGGTCTGAATGCGACGCAGATGATTGGGATTTTGTCCTGTCTATGGATGGTGCTAGTGACGTTCGTTTCCATCAAAGGGATGAAAGGCATTGTGCGGGTCACGAGTTTAGGCGGCCTGGCGGTGACCAGTTTGACGGCAATCCTGTTAGTGGTTTCGGGGGTCGTTTTAGCCTTGAATCACGGACAATTCGCACAACCGTTACAACATGTGATGACGTCACCAAATCCAAGTTATCAGCATCCAGTCGGGTTACTCGGGTTTGCCGTTTTCGCCATTTTTGCTTACGGTGGGCTAGAAGTTCTCGGTGGGATGGTTGATAAGACCAAGAACCCCGAAAAGACCTTCCCACGCGGAATTATTATTTCTGCCATCGTCATTACCTTAGGCTATGGCCTGGGAATCTTCTGCTGGGGGATTAGTACGAACTGGCAAGCCGTTTTGTCGAATCCAACGACTAACCTCGGTAATATTAGTTATGTCATGATGCAAAACTTGGGCTATGTTTTAGGGCAAGCGTTTGGTTTGAGTACAGCGGCCGCTAAGACAATGGGACTGTGGTTTGCACGGTACACCGGCTTAGGGATGTTCCTCGCTTACAGTGGGGCCTTCTTCACCTTAACTTATTCACCATTGAAGACGCTTATCTTGGGAACACCTAAGGAACTGTGGCCGAAGAAATTTACGAAGCTCAACAAAGCTGGTATGCCAAGTTATGCCATGATGGTTCAATGTGCCATCGTGATTGTGATCATCTTGGTGGCGTCCTTTGCAACGGCAGACGCGTCAGCCTTTTACAATGTGTTGACCTTGATGGCGAACGTTTCGATGACGTTACCATACCTCTTCTTGCTATACGCGTTTCCGAAGTTTAAGGAAAACCAGAACATTGTTAAGCCTTTTGAAGTGTACAAGTCATTGACTTGGACGAAAATTATTAGTTGGGTCGTGTTCATTGTCGTCTTAGGTGCGAATGTTTTCACGTTGATCCAGCCAATCCTGGAAACTGGGCAGATTCAAAATACGATTTGGATGTTAGTTGGACCAATTGTCTTCGGTGTGGCCGGGATTATTTGGTATCAAGTTCGAGAACGGCATGTCAATTAAATAACCAATTTCAAAATACCATTCGATTGCTGACTGATAAAACAGCATTGAATGGTATTTTTTAAGTGCCTTAATATGGGAAATTTAGTACACTCATTAGCAAAAGCTATCTAGGGGGGAATGGTCATGACATTGGGAACTGCGTTAAAGCAGGCACGCAAAGCCCAGCAACTCAATCAAAAGCAAGCTGCCCGGGGAATTTGTGCACAATCGATGCTGTCAGCAATTGAAAATGATCGCTACGTGCCGAATGCCCGGCTATTACTGGCGCTGTGTCAGCGATTAGGGGTCGCGGTTAGTACGTTGAGCCTAGCCGACGATTTTGAGATCAGTGCCGAGCAAGCGTTTAATGACCGCGTTCGGCAGATGTGCAATGCCCATCAGTATCAGCAATTGAAGGATTGGCTATTACAGCCAACCACTTTGGAACATGTTCAAACGGATGAGCAGACTCAGGCTTACTATTATTATCTGGGTGTCGCCTGTTGGCAGGTTGATCGCACATCGGATGCTGCACAACAAAATTTACGGCTGGCAATTGGTATGGCTGCTCCCAGCTCGCCGCCGACAACGTTGACACGCTTGGCCTTGATTTCGTTAGCCGTCGTTAAGGCGCACCACCATCCTCAAGCCCCAGTCGCGGCCTTAGTCACCCGGGCACTCGCTGACATTGATGCGAGTGCATATGAAGAAAATGCCAACATTGTTTTTTACCTCGCTGGGTTGGTGGCCTATGAACAACATGATTCCCAGTTGGCGGTGGCCCGTTTGACGCAGGGGTTGGCCTTTGCGACTACACACGATTCACACTACATGCTAGCCAATATTTATCAGTTGATGGCGCAACTCGCAATGGCGGCGGGGGAGACTGCCACGGCGCGGGTTGCCAGTCAACGGTCACAAGTTTTCAAAGACCTGTTTAAAGAACAAATTAACGACCGCCTGTAAATTATCAGTATTCTGATTTTATGTTGGCGTCCCCACCGTGTATTTTATAAGCACCAACTAAATACATGTGCACTTGATCTAATGGCCCGTTATTGATTTGGAGTGGTTGGCCGTAATAACGATGACCGGGTTAGGATGAACATTGGGGGTTATAAAATGACAACAGCATTATTTACCAATCAAGTATTAACACAGGCAACTCCAGCAACGGTGCGAGCATTGCTAGCAGATCCGCTGAACTTACCAGCATGGGCGACTGCCATTACCACGGTCAAGCCAACCGCGACGGGGTACGTGTTACAGCGGTCCGATTCGGCTTTTGATCAGCCGGAACAGTTGCAGGTTACAGTCGGCGCTGACCAGGTCGTTTATCACGGTGAGGGTGGCCAATTGGGATATGAAATTGTGTTCACCATGACGCCATTGGCCGAGCGAACTGCGGTCCAGGAAGAAGTCTCCCTTACGACTACACCGCCGAGCTGGCTGCCGTTGCCACTAGTGAAGCCCGTCATGCAACGAGACTTTCAGCGGAAGTTGGGTCAATTGGCAACATTAGCGGAGGAACAGCCGAATGACGATTAATGATGGGATGACGTTAATAAAAGTGTTAGTGACGTGGTGGTCTGTCAGTTGGTTATTACGGGCCACTTTGATCGGCGTTGTTGGAATAATTGCCTATCGTTTTTTGAAGCAGCGTCAATTTAAGTGAGTTAAGACGATGACAGCTTTTATGCCTAATATCTAATCGTAACTATTATTATTTAGTGTGCGTTTAACTATCATCCGAAAACTAATTCCGGTATTCTATGGGTATTCTTTTGAAGGAGGAAATCTCATGAATCAACCAGAATTACGTGACCCACGCTATTTATATAAGACAGATGGCTTTGATAAGCAGGATCAGGAGACACCCGCACTACAAGCTAAGATGCGTCCTGAACCTGATTGTGGTGAGAAGAGTTACCAAGGACATGATAAGTTGTTGAATCGACGCGTTTTGATCACGGGTGGTGATTCGGGAATTGGCCGGGCTACCGCGATTGCTTTTGCGCGGGAAGGTGCTGATGTTGCGATTCAGTACTTGCCGGGAGAGGAGCCGGATGCTGAGGCGGTTGCCGAACTAGTGCGCGCTGCGGGCCGTCAAGCGTTATTATTACCTTGTGATTTCAAGGATGTTGACGTTGTGACCGACCTCGTGGACCGGACAATCGCTGAATTTGGTGGTATCGACACCCTTGTCCTAAATGCGGGACAACAGATTTCACAACCTTCACTGGCTAAGCTGCCGATCGAACAGGTGCGTGCGACCTTCGAAGTGAATATCGTCGCGATGTTTGCGTTAGCTCAGGCGGCCTTGCCAAAGATGCCCGCTGGCAGTAGCATCGTCACCACGACTTCGATTCAAGCCTATGCGCCGAGTGGTCATCTATTAGATTATGCTGCGACTAAGGCGGCCATCAAGAACTTTACGATTAATTTAGCAGCCGAAGCGGCCGAAAAGGGGATTCGGGTCAATGGCGTTGCTCCCGGGCCAATCTGGACGCCCCTACAATTAGATCAAGGCCAGCCAATCGAGGCGCTGCCGAAGTTTGGCCAAGATACCTTGCTTAAACGAGCGGGACAACCCGCAGAACTAGCACCAGTGTACGTCTTTTTAGCTTCTAACGACGCGAGCTATGTGACCGCGCAAATTTATGGCGTGACTGGTGGCGGCGTGATTAATTAGGTGTTCACTGCAAGTTAATTCCTGGTTGGCTTGAATAAATCATAAGTGGCTACCTTGGATGGATGCATTCAAGGTAGCCACTTTAGTGTGTTTAATGATCTGATGAGGCGTTCATTAAGTAGTCCAGCGCTGCCGTTCCCACCGCTTTGGCTGCAATTAGTAAACAGTCTTCATTCATCATAAAATCAGGGCTGTGGTGCGGGTGGGTCTCACCCGGAGCTGTTTGACAGCCGGCATAGATAAAGGTGCTGGGTTTGGCTTGTGCAAAATAGGCGAAGTCCTCCGAGGGGTCTTGGGGGCCGCAGTCGAAAATTTTAGTGATTTCTGGGATTTGAGCGGCTTGAATACTGGTGATGACGCGCTGTGTCAGGGTTGCATCATTCATGAGTACCGGATAATTATCATCGTAATCAAGTGCAACTTGGACACCGAAAGTCGCCCCGACGCCGTTCGCAATTTTAGTAATCTGGTCACGGATGGTCTGGCGCGTGGTTTCGTCCATAATCCGTACATCGCCCTTGAGGGTGACTTGCGCTTTGATCGCATTGAAGGAACCGACGCCGTCGAATGAGCCGATGGTGACACTGCCGGTATCAAATGGGTCAATCCGGCGGGAAACAACGGTTTGTAAGGCGGTCACAAAGTAACTTCCAGCAACGATTGCATCGTTTGAGAGGTGGGGCATCGAGGCGTGCCCACCCTTACCCGTGAAGGTGACCGTAAAGTTAGCCCGCCCGGTCTGCGTCGCATTTAAGTGATAGGCGATCGAGCCCGTCGGCATGGTACTCATCACATGCAGCCCAATGACGTTATCGATGCCGTCTAGGACGCCAGCAGCCAACATCCCCTTAGCACCACCCGGTGATACTTCTTCAGCGGGTTGGTGGATAATGCGGACGCGACCACGTAGCTGATTTTTCAGTCCGAGTAAGGTCTTCGCCAGTACCATGAGATAAGCAGTATGACCATCGTGACCACAGGCGTGCATGACATTGGCGTTTTGCGATTTAAATGATAAGTGGTTGTCTTCTTGAATCGCGAGGCCGTCAAAATCAGCGCGTAATGCTAACTGAGGTCCAGGGTGACCGCTATCGATGTCGACGACGAAGCCGTACCCATCACCATAAGCAGTGGTTGAGACGCCCAGTTCACGATAGAACGCTTTGATGTAAGCTGCGGTTTGTTCTTCATGAAATGAAATCTCGGGGTGGGCGTGTAAGTGGCGACGAATCTTGATCATTTCCGGTTCCGCCGCCGTGAGTTGTTGCATGAGTTGTGCTTGAAGGGTCATTAGAATCTTCCTTTCTGATGCTAGAAGCGAGTATATTATAAATATAGCTGAGAGATGATAGTACTGCACTAATCTTTAGCTTAGCATGAAATGGCGGTTAATAGGTATCAATGTAACTATGGAATTTTCGGACGCTTTTTTAAGTAGTGGATAATAACTAAAAGGAATATTCTGCATTGCTCATGTCCTAGTAAGATATTAGATAGCCGCTCCAAGAATCGTGTCTGCAATTCTTGGAGCGGCTATTTTTTAGTCGATTCAAACATATAGTGTTTCTTAATAACAACGTTGAAGGCGCTTTTGTGAAAGCTTAGAAGTTCGTCACCTGTTTGATATTAACCTTTAAAGGTGGTAATTGAACTGCCTGACTGGTTTTTTTATTCGTAACTCTCTGCGTGACAGTTAAGCCACGGGTGCTATTTTTGATTTTTGCATTTGGAATAAATACTTTTGTAGTCGCACTTGCGTTCTTGATGGTTTTAATTACTTGACCGTTTTGTGCAATATTGATGGTTGCATCTCGAGAACCGATAAGCGTGTAATAGATACCTTTGGTTGTTCGCTCGGCACTAGTGACTTTAACCTTTGGGGTTGCGTATTGTTGGGACGGAATTGTGGCTAGCACCTGTTGCCCTTTCATTAATTTGAAATCTCCGTAGCCCTTAAACTGCTGTGCAAACTTGAATTGTCCTGATTTGACGTTGACGGTTCGAACTTTTTTGCCTTGATAAGTTAGCGTGAGGTGTTCGATTCCAATCGCGCGACCCTTTAGTATCAAGGAGTGTGATTGTGAACTGTAATTAGTTGTGATATTTGTAATCTTAGGTTGTACATGAAGATATTCGGTTACAGTGATGATTTCTCCGGGATTATTTGGAACACTATCAAAAGTGGTAGTCGTGGCATAACGAGCCTTCATACCATTAATATCGCAGGCTTGAATAGTATAGTACCGGTTTGCTGGATTCATTACAGATACACTATCAGTATTATTGTGCCCAATTCCCAGAGCATGACCTAATTCATGCTCTGCAACATTGGTACGTTCTGCTTTGGTATAATTATATTTTTCAAATACCGCTCGGTTGATGCGAACTTTGCTTGAAGTGATTTCGCCAGTAGATTTATTATAGGAAACTGAATTGTAGCCGGCCAGAGTCATGTCAGAACTTCCATCATACGAAGAAACGGTGGTTTTTGCTGTAGCTGCTTTCGTCCACGTAAAACCAGCCTTTTTCCAAGAAGCAGTTGCGTTGTTCCATACATCTTTATAGTAGTCGGAGGATGATAAATCTTGATAGTTTGCCGCTTGTTTATCATATCGATAACCTAACATCGGAGTGGTAGCTTTTGTTGATGCGTTGGCACTTAGAAGTCCAAAACTAGTTGTCAAGGAAATCGTCGCAAGTGTTGAAAAGATTCTTTTTGGAAAGCGCATTGTAAGTTCCCCCTTTTAACGATATTTCTTATAGATGAAATGAATTGAACGGCGGGCAAATATTTGCAATATTAAACGACAGGTAGTATCAATTTTTTCTCGAGATGAAAATTGATGTTTATAAATACAGAAGGCATAATGCGATTTGTATTTATTTAGTACAAGTATTATATCATCTTGGATGTTCCGTGAAAAAAATACTGTATAGTAAATAACTTATACTAATTTTTAAGCGCTTTATATAAATCAATTTGTATCTTTACATAATTTATCAGAGCGGAGGAAAGATATTGCTCCCACACATACTGAATTATTATCATCGTAATCTGTTTTTGCAAAAGATATGATATATTGATTGTCCTGACTGTTAATTTCAGGTACCCTAAACAGGGAGACCACAATTATGAGGAGGAACGATTGATGAAGATTTTGATGCCATATTTTAAGCGGTATCGACTAGACGTCTGGATTGCGATGTTGTCGGTCATCGTCTTAGTGTTTGCGACGTTATGGCAACCGCGATTATTGCAAGTCATTATGGAAGCTATTATCAAGAATGATCAGGCTACGGTATTCCGTGAAGGACTGATGTTGCTTGGCTTGGCCGTACTGGGAATCATTGGTGGGATCGTGAATACGATATACGCAGCCCGGGTGGCCCTTGGTGTGGCGACCGACTTGCGAGCTGACCTATACGCTAAGGTCCAGTCATTAGCCTACGCTGACGTGGAAAAATTTTCACCGTCCAACTTAGTGGTACGAATGACGAACGATATTAATCAAGTCCAACAGATTGTGATGGCTGGCTTTCAGCAGATTACCCGGATTCCATTACTATTCATCGGGGCACTGATTCTCGCTGTGATGACGATGCCTGAGCAGTGGTGGGTCATTGTTGTCATGATGGCGGTAATCTTAGGGGTCGCACTGATTGCGGTGCGGCGAATGACTAAATACTTTGCACAAACGCAACAAGATATTGAAAACGTTAATACGGTTGCCCGCGAAAACTTAATGGGGATTCGGGTTGTTAAATCGTTTGTTCAAGAACCAAACGAGATTAAAAAGTTTTCGGCCGCATCCGATGAATTAACCGCTGTGACCGCTAAAATTGGGTACTGGTTCGCTATTCTAATGCCAGCGTTCTTTTTGACGGCCAACGTGGCGGTCGGGGTCGCCGTTTACTTGGTCGGTCAAACGATTACGACGCACCCGGCCTATTTAGCAGCTATTACGAGTTTTATTTCTTATTTAATGCAGATTTTATTTGCCGTGATCAACGGGGGATTTCTCATGACTTTTGCGTCGCGGGCCGTCATCTCACTTGGTCGAATCGGCGAAGTGATGACTACCGAACCAAGTATGACCTACGTTGATGGCGACGCGGCGCCCGTAGCTGGTGATATTCACTTTGACCACGTAACCTTCACTTATCCGGGAGATGCGCAGCCAACGCTAAAAGATGTGACCTTTACGGTAAAAGCAGGGTCCATGCTGGGAATCGTTGGGGCCACTGGATCTGGTAAGACGACGTTGGCCCAGCTGATTGCGCGCTTGTATGATCCGGATAGTGGGACGGTCTCCATCGGTGGAATTGATGTGCGGGCCTTACCAGAAAAAGCCCTTCGATCCACGGTGGCCTATGTCTTACAACGGTCCACGTTATTTTCTGGCACGATTGCGGGTAACTTACGGCAAGTTAAGCCGGACGCCCAGCCTAGTCACATGCAATGGGCGGCTAATATTGCGCAGTCTGCGGAATTCATTGAACGGTTGCCACAGACGTACGATGCCCCCGTGGAAGAACGGTCACAGAACTTTTCGGGTGGTCAGAAGCAGCGACTAGCGATTACGCGTGGCGTAATTGCCAATCCAGAAATCTTGATTTTAGATGATGCGACTTCGGCACTCGATGCGCGTTCAGAAAAACTTGTTCAAGAAGCTTTGGATCGCGAGTTGAAGTCAACGACGACCGTGGTCATTGCCGAAAAAATTGCTTCAATTATTCGTGCGGATCAAATCTTAGTGTTAGATAATGGTCGCATTTCGGGCCAGGGGACTCACCACGAATTGCTTCAAGATAGTGCGATTTATCGCGCTATTTACCAAACGCAAAAAGCACGGGAGGAGGGCTTACATGAGTGATTTACGCAATGCTGGTAAATATTACTGGCACTATTTAAAACGCTACTGGTTAGGCTTCTTACTAAGTGTGATTCTGATTGCCTTTTCGACTTGGTGCATTGTGGTCGCACCGACTTATCTGGGACGAGCCGTGGAGGAGCTGACGCAGTACTTGCAGCAGTGGACGAATCAAGCGACTCGGGCACAAGCAAGTTTGCAACCGTTCAACCGGACCCTGATCATCTACGTCTTGTTGTATGTCGGTGATGCTAGCACGATTTTTATTGCGAGCTTGATCTTAGCACGCGTGACGGCCTTTTCGACCGGGACAATGCGGGTGGGCCTATTTCGGAAGATGCAACGGATGAAGGTTCAATACTTTGATACGCATAGTGACGGGGATATTCTGGCTCGGTTCACCTCTGACCTAGATAATATTTTTAATGCCATGAATCAAGCCTTGCTAGAAATTTTATTAGCCGTGGCTCAGTTTGTTGGCCTGCTAATTGTGATGTTTAATCAAAATACTACGATGGCGTGGGTGACGATGGCTTCTACGCCGGTTGCATTAATTATCGCGGCGTTTGTCATGCACAAGGCTGGCGTCGCGGTGAACCAACAACAGGATGATATCGGTCAACTGAATGGTTATATCAATGAACAAATTACCGGTCAAAAAGTCTTGATTACCAACGGCTTACAGCAGGACTCCTTGAAAGGCTTTCATCAGTATAATGGTAAGGTTCGCCAGTCAGCGTTGACGGGTCAAATCTGGTCAGGTATTTTGAATCCACTGATGCAAGGGATGTCACTGCTTAACACGGCAATTGTCATCTTCTTTGGCTCATGGTTAGCGCTGAATGGGAGTATGTCGACTGGAGCAGCTTTGGCGCTGGTCGTGGTGTTCGTTAACTACGCCCAACAGTACTACCAGCCAATTATGTCATTGACTAGTTTATATAGTATGATTCAGTTAGCGATTACTGGTGCACGGCGGGTCGATGAAGTCCGTAATCAACCGGATGAAGTGAGCCCCGCTAACGGTCAAGCGCTCGACGGGATTCATGATGAATTACTGATTGATAATGTGCGCTTTAGTTACTTACCAGGTAAAGAAATCTTGCATGGCGTGTCGATCCATGTGCACCGCGGTGAGATGGTGGCACTCGTTGGCCCAACTGGTTCGGGGAAAACGACGGTCATGAATTTGTTGAATCGCTTCTATGATGTTGATAGTGGTGCGATTACGTTTGATGGGGTGAATATTCAAGACTTTGATCTCCAGGTGCTACGGCAAAATGTCGGGATTGTCTTACAGGAACCCCAGTTGTTTACGGGCACGATTGCGGATAATATTCGTTACGGGGACCCAACGGCTAGTATGGATCGGGTCATCGATGCGGCGAAGCAGGCTAATATTCATGACTTTGTGATGAGCCTGCCAGATGGCTATCAGACGCGCGTTTCCGACGAACAGAGTATTTTTTCTGCTGGTCAAAAGCAGTTGATGTCAATTGCCCGGACGATTTTAACAAATCCCAAGTTGCTGATTTTGGATGAAGCGACTTCGAACGTTGATACGGTGACGGAAGCCAATATTCAAGCCGCAATGGACAACGTCATCCAAGGGCGAACCAGCTTTGTCATTGCTCACCGCTTGAAAACAATCCTGAATGCCGATAAAATCGTTGTATTGAAGGATGGTCAAATTATTGAACAGGGGAACCACCATGATTTATTAGCGGCAAACGGCTTCTATGCGGAACTGTATCGTAATCAGATGGTCTTTGAGTAATGAAAGTATAAGGAGTCGGACATGGCAGGGCAAGAGCAACAAGTGCGGGTTTCAATCCCAGTCTCAGCATTAAAACGAGCCGGGATTGATCGCGATGATCAGTTACAGTTAAAGGTGCGCAATGACGCACTAGTCTTAGAGAAGATTAAGCCACGTCAACCACAGTGGCAGCAATACTTGATAATCTGGCCGCTGTTGGTTGCAATCCTATCGGGGTTAGCCAGTTACGGGTACTGGTGGTTTCAAAAAGTGCGACCAGTTCCACTGACAGGTGCGCAATCAATCGGGAGTTTGACGATTGTGGCCGGTGTGGTTACCGGCGCAGTGCTATTTGTCGGCTTTTTCTTAAAAACGCGTAATGATCCAGAAAATCGATTTTCGCGCCATATTTATTGGCGGAACTTTCCAGTTATTACGATTGCGTTTATTATGATCTTAGCCTTTGCGCTGGTCGGGGCTTTCTGGGTATTAGAATTATTATTTCCAGATGTCATCTTCGATCGCTTTACATCTATGTTGCTACTGGTCCTGTTTACGTATTTTGCGGATGCGTTCATGATTAGCGCTGCGTTGACGATAAATGCGCGGTCGTTATCAACGATTTTAACGGTGGTGATTGTCAGTGGCTGTGTTATCTCAATGGCCGCCAATGGTCAACGGCGATGGTGGCAGCATAATTTAAGCTTTTTAGGGACGCATGCCGCTGAAAATGCCTGGCAATTCAACTTGACACTGATTTTTTCGGCGTTATTGATGGTCGTTCTGATTGACTATCTATTTGTTTCACTTAGTCGAATTTATCCGCGTACTTGGCGAACGTCAACCTTGCGGATATTGTTGACGTTGACCGCTGTCGATTTCGGGGCGGTCGGGCTATTTCCTAACAACCTGACGTTTCACTGGTTACATGACTTAGTTGCTGGTGGCTTGGTCACGTTGTTAGTCTTGTTGATTGTGGGGGTGCGGTGGCTATTACCAGCCGTGACGAAAGATTTTCTGTGGCTCTCATACGGCGTTGGCGTGGTGCTATTACTACTCAACTTTGGTTTTCGCTGGTTTGGGTATCCATCGCTGACGGCATTTGAGATTCAAGCCTTTGCGATTTCGTTTGGCTGGTTGCTGATGCTATTTTCACGTCTACAAGCGTTAGTCAATGAAGACCCGGAATTGTTGACGATTAAGTTGGAGCAGGAAAGTACGGCAGGGCAATAAGTGCCACGTTGTTTTGAAACGGTGGCTGAGTATATTAATAATAATTGAATCAGATAAAACTGGCTGCTAGACACGGTTTAAAGTGTCTAGCAGCCAGTTTTATTAATTATGGATGATTGTTGAAGCGGGTTAGGTGTAATTGATTACTTTTAAATGTTCACATTTAGCGATGCTGAGCCATCAATTTGACTTGTGGCAACATGTTATCAGTGCCCGGTTGAGCAATACCAAGGCTGGTATTTTCGTATGCTGTTGGCTCAGCAATAATCTTCATGATTAAATCAGCAATACTAGCGCGTGAAATCATGGTTCCTTTGAAGCGTTCACCTTTGTAAGTCAGTTCATAGTCAATTTTGGTATCGTCGGTCATATAGGCCGCACGAATAATTGTAGCAGGAATATCCGATGATTCAATTATTCTGGCCGCATGTCGCGTATCGTTTTTAGCAGCGTGACCGACTACCTGTTCGACCCAAGCGCCAAATGGATTAGGGGTTTCGTGGTAGAGTCCGGATCCTGTGACCCAAATAAGATGGGGCACATGATTGCGATTCATTGACGTGATAATGGTCTGTGCCAATAATGCCATATTCCCGGCTAGATTTGCATAGACGATATCCTGATTAGGCATAACAGTGTCTAGTAGCTGTGAATCACTGACATCACCTTGAATAACCGTTTCTCGTTCTGGTGAAGTGACTAGTAGGCGCCCTGCATTTCTTAAGACTAGTGTCAACTGGACGTCAGTTTCGGCTAAGAGTCGTTGTTCCACAATCCGCGCAATTCGACCGTTAGCCCCTAAAATTAAAACCTTGGTCATTCTGATCCTCCTCGTATTAGTGAATAGTGTAACCACCGTCAACAGCGACGGCTTGACCAACCATATAACTGGCAGCATCACTGCAAAGAAAGAGTACGACTTGAGCGACTTCTTCTGGTTTAGCTAAACGCCCCATGGGAATTTCGCGGATTAGGTCGTCCATCTCCTGTCGTTCAGTATCATCCATTCGGGCAACCATTGGTGTATCAATGATTCCTGGACACACGGCGTTGATCCGAACATTCCGGTCAGCGTATTCTAAGGCGCTACTCTTTGTCAGGCCTAAGACGCCGTGCTTTGAAGCGTGGTAGGCAGTTCGATCAGCAATACCAACGAGACCACCCATTGAAGAACAGTTTACGATTGCGGCTGGTGTTCCCTGAGCACGCATCTGTCGTAATTCGTACTTCATACTGAGAAACATGCCTTTTAAGTTAGTATCCATGACATGATCATATTCTTCAACCGATAGATCGGCGGTATCGGTGACTGGACTTTGAATCCCAGCATCGTTATAAGCATAGTCGAGGTGCCCAAACTGAGCAACTGCGAATTTCACCATTCCGGCGACGTCTTTAGGATCAGCGACGTTACACTTGAATGAAACGGCTGAGTAGCCATGATCGACTAGCTGTTGGGCTTCGTCTTTAGGTTCATGATGGCCAGCTAAAATGACGTGAGCACCTGCTTTGGCGAATAGAGTGGCAGCACTCAGGCCGATTCCCGTGCGTGCACCTGTAACAATAACGACTTTATCTGTAAAATTGAACATGACTTTCTCTCCTTAATTAATCTTCTTCAAACTGCATTTTAATATTTCTTGATGAACGGAATTGTTTCAAATCGCCAGCATTAATGTGACCAATTTTTTGAAGGTTACTAATCACTTCGCCAGTTTGCTCATAAAAAATCACTAAGCTGTGTCGCGGTGTCCAGTAGGCGATATCACCAACTGCATAGCCAGTAGTGTGTGCCCCGTTAGCAGGGAGTGCCTGCTGAAAACGATACGTCAATTCACGGTTATAAAGGTTGAGCATCGGCAGTGTTAGTGGTAGTTGTGAAAGTAACGCTGCGGTGGTGGCATTTTCTTCCAAATTTGCTGTGAAGTGGCGGTCGTTGGCTGTTATCTTCATTTTCTTCATTATCTAGTACCTCCTAAGCCAATGCGTTATATTCGTCATTACTAACGGGTGATAGCCATTCTGGTGTGCCTGCAGTGATGGCAATGTGACTGAACCAACTATCTTTAGTAGCACCGTGCCAGTGTTTGATACCGTCATGGGTGCTCACCACATCACCAGGATGTAATCGCTGTGCCGGTTGCCCGGCTTCTTGGTACCAGCCTTCGCCACCAGTGACTAATAAGATTTGATAGCCATTGTGATGGATATGCCAGTTGTTACGGGCTCCGGGTTCAAAGCTGACGTTGCTGACAGTTACGTTGACTTGCTCGTCTTTCACTAGAGCGTTGTGGTAACTTTTACCGGTAAAGTATTGTTGAAAAGCAACGTTTAAATCTCCCATTGCAAAAATGCCGTGTTGGACGCTATTTTCATTATTGTTCATTGTTAAAAACACCTTTCATTTAAAATTAATTGTGGGCTAAAATTTGAAGCTCGGCTTTTGTTAGTACGTTTCCCACTAGTTGTTCACGGAAGTCGTTGTAATAGAAGCGGTTATTCAATGGCAAGTTGTGCTTGAGTGCAAATACGGATAGTGTATATCGATGAGGCTGATCAGGTGGATTCGGTCCGGCATAGTGATCGGCGAAATACGAATCGTTTAACTGATAAAAGCGTGACATCCATGAGTTTTGACCTTGGGGGCCCTCAAAATTACGACTGAAATCGGCTGGGATTTCTGCCATGACAGGAATATTGGTCGCGAGCCAGTGAATGAACGGAAAACCCGTTCGTGGGACGGCGTCGTAATCAATGAGCGAAATAGCAAACGCAGTCGTTATTGCAGGAATTGATTTGATTTCAATTGGAAACAATAGAATCGGTTGGCCTGAGTGTTTGACGTTCGCGTTACTGGTATAGATTAGTGGTAAAAAGCCATCGTCTAAATCAACTTTAATTTGCATTAAACCGACCTCCTAGTAAAAACCAGGTTTGTTCCAAGCAGTATTGGGTTCAGCGACGCCAATGCTACTTCGCTGATATAATTGGGGATTGTGAATAATTTCAGTAATCAGGTCAGCAACGGCTTGGCGTGTCACCTGCGTATCTTTGAATGGCATCCCCTGAGGAATGACCTTGTAGTCCGTATGCTGGTCATTATTATATAGCCAGGCCATTCTTAAAAATGTATAGTTCAGTCCACTATTATCAATCACGGCAGCAGCTCGCTTGATTTCAGTATAATCACCCATCATTTGGGCATTCCAAATACCAAATTTACCAGCGACTTCATCGTAAATGCCTAAACCACCTGCGACAATTAGGCGCTCAACACTATTTTGCTTCATCGCATCGACAACATTTTGATTGGCGGTGGTGAAATGCCCCGTTGCCAAGTAAACGATATCTTGACCCGCGATTGCCGCCGTAAGATCAGCGGAATTATTCCAATTGCCGTTCGTGAGAGTAACCTGCGATTGGGCGGCGTACTGATGAAGCCGTCGAGTAGCTTGACGAGCAAATAGTGTGAGTTTAACATCGTTTTTTGCAAGTAGGCGTGGAATTAAATATTTTGAAATGTTACTGGTAGCACCTAATAAAATAACTTTTTTCATTGTAAGAACCTCTCTTTTAAAAAATAAGACTTAATAAAGTTGCTACGCCCAAACTAAGTACGAGGAAGATGAGGCAAAATTGCCAATTCCAACGTACCGAGACAGTTGCTGAGCTGACATGTAACAGGGTCGCGACAATCATGACGATACCTGCAAACGGTGATAACATGTATGCAACGACGCTTCCGATATTCAGACTCAATGCGATTAATAGTGGTGAAAGGGCAATGTGCATGGTCATAATAATCTTGCCAATTAGTGCTACTGATGCTAGTGGGTGAATGCCAATTAGGGAAACCAATACGACAATAATGGGAATTAAAACGACCAATAACCAGCCAAGGTGAGCAAAGCTTGGTGCTAACGCGTGGGTTAGTTCGCTACTGATAGTGGAATGTTGAAAACCGTACGTGAACGTGCCGATTCCAACAAAGAACGGCGCAAGCGCTGCACCGCTTGCAATTCCGTGTTGCCAATAATCAAGGCTAGCTTTTTTTAGTGCAAATTTGAAGGCTGTTTGGCCCGTAGTCGGCTTGAGCCCTAATGCCGTGACCCAAATCAGGACAATTAGTAAACCGGAAAGTGTAACAGCGTTCATTGAACTTACGACTTTGCTTTCCATTAAAACAAAGCTGAGTATTAGTAGGGCAATAACGGCCGCCACTAAACTGACAAGTGATGCGTGTTCGGTAAAACGAGTCTGCTGCTTAGTATTGGTTGTCACGGGCTGAATCCGCATATACGGTTGGTTATATTCCATCAAATACGCTAGCAATAATCCTAACAGGCCTAAAATCAGGCATGGTATGAATAATTGGGTCCACCCGACTTTAGTAACGGTACTGATTAGAAAGATTGTTGCTGCTCCAGGTGCCCATAATGTGCCGAGCGTAAATCCACGGGTTACGGCTGTTGCCGAAAAACGGGTGGCGTCTTTGACTTGGCGCTTGATACTGTCGCCTAGAATTGATAGGACAATGGCAACGGTCCCCATGGAGAGAATACTTGATAGTAGGTGCGTGACAATCATGACAAAGGTGAAGGTTTGTTTGGGGCCACGAATGTGCTTTTGCATGAATGCTT
This sequence comes from Lactiplantibacillus sp. C232, assembly GCF_023806725.1. Lineage (NCBI taxonomy): Bacteria > Bacillati > Bacillota > Bacilli > Lactobacillales > Lactobacillaceae > Lactiplantibacillus > Lactiplantibacillus sp. C232. Next base: position 35,220 of record NZ_JAMSKZ010000012.1, on the reverse strand, counting down.
CGACAGTAGCTTGGTAGTTGCCAATGGTGACAGGGATTAAGAAAAGTTGCATAACAACTAGTAACACCACGATATCGACCATTGAAGTGATTGCCATGGCTAGACCGTTGATTGATAAACCCGTAGTACTTAGTAGTCCCAACCCAGCAATGAAAAAGATCAATGTCGCGACTTGAAAAGAGCGGCTTAAGCTTTGAATTCCGAGAATTGAGACCCCGATTGCAAGCACGGCATTTAATAGCGTCAAGTTGACGGGGACAATTAAGCTTAGTAACTGAATGATTATTAGGCTTAAAACTAGACTGTGATAAATCGTCGCTTTATTGATAGACCGTTCCATTCATGAATCGCTTCTTTCTAATATTGATCGTGGATTGTCGTCATCGATTAGCCTTGCTTTGTCGGGTAAATGGTAAATTCATTGACGTTGACGTCATCTGGTTGTGCAACTGCGAAGTCAACGACACGGGCCACTGCATCTGGGGTGATACCGACGGATGCATATAATTTATTCATACCTTGCTTAGCATTGGTATCGGTAATGGTGTGCAATAATTCAGTGTTGATAGCTGCCGGATAGAGGCTGGTGGTCCGAATATTGGTGTGTTCTTGAGCACTTTCCATGCGGATTACTTCCATTAAATTGCGTACTGCAAATTTAGTTGCACCATAGATGCCGGAACCAGCGAAACTCTTAAGCCCAGCTACTGAAGATGTCGTAATGATTTGACCATACTTTTGATTGGTGAAATCAGGCATTACTGCGGCGACACCGTTCAAAACACCTTTTAAGTTCACATCGATCATGGCATTCCATTCATCAGTTTTTAGTGCACTGATTGGTGAAGTCGGCATGATACCGGCATTATTGAAAATGACATCAATACCGCCAAATTCTCGCTTTGCTAAAGCAACTAACGCTGTTAAGTCTTCAGGCTTAGTCACGTCCGTTACGCGGTAAGTGGCTTGCCCACCTTGTTGCTGGATTTTATTGGCTAATTTCTGTAGGCGTTGTTCACGCCGTGCACCTAAAACAACTTTGGCACCATGGCTGGCTAACAATTTGGCACTTGCTTCGCCAATACCCGATGAGGCTCCTGTAATAACGATAACTTTGTTTTTTACTGACATATTTGTTTCCTCCTGATTAATTTTTTTGTTTATTTAAAATGTGATGGTAATTTAAGACGTCCATTGTGGAAAAATCATGACCGGAAAGCTGGATTTTTTCACCATAGGGTGATAGTGAAATTTGATTGTGCCCAATAATTTTCCAAGTACCGGAATAAATATTAGTGACGTGATGTTGGTTCTCCTTCCACTTGTGATCCGCAGTGAAAGTGATTTGTTGGTGAATATCTTTGTTGTGGTGATTGATCCAAACACCAACGACATCCGCTTCGGTCAGATGCGAGTTGTCCGAATGGGTAACACTTGTCTGTTGCTTGGTGGCTTGGTTAGACTTGTCGGGGGTTGGTGAGTGTTGCTGAACTGCATAGACGATGACGACAAGTGCAGCGACGGTAACAATAATTTGAAAAATAGTTTGCATAAACTTTTTGTTCAATTAATCATCTCGTTTCTGATGTGCTGTGCCTCAACTACAATGACTAGTATAGCCAGCAACGTGCCTCCTGAGAAGAATCCGTTAGTTAGCTTAGTATTAACTTTTAGTTTATACTAGAAGGCTAGGAGGTGACCGTTGTGGATTTTAATCAATTACAGACGTTTTTACGAGTTAGTGAGTATGGTAGTTTTACGAAGGCGGGGGAACAGAGTTTTATATCGGGTACTGCGGTGATGAAACAGATCAACCGGCTGGAAGCGGAGCTTAACCTAAAACTATTCGTCCGAACTGCGACCGGGGTCCAACTCACACCACAGGGTAAGAAGTTCCAACCGTATGTGCAACAGTTGCTCGATTTACTAAACACGGCCATTGAAGAGACGCGACGGGTCCGTTCAGACGATAAGCAACTGATTTTGTTGGGAACTTCCTTACTACATCCTGCTGATGCCTTCATGTCATTATGGAAAGAACTGGCACCAAAAATGCCTAAATTTCAGATTAGATTAGTTCAATTGCAGGAAGACTTGAATTCGAGAAATCGTGAGTATGCGATGCTTGGTCGGAGTAGTGATTTAATCGTTGGGACGTTCGATAGCACAACTTTGAAGCAGTCCTTTAGTGCGATAAAGTTGGGAGCGTATCACTTTGGAATTGCTGTCCGTAGTGATAATCCATTAGCCCAGTTGGATGAAATCACGTACAGTGACCTTGCGCATCGTAAAGTTCTGATGGTGTCAACGGGAATTAGTGAGAAAAATGATCTGGTTCGGAGTGAAATGTTGGCGGCAGAACCTAGTATTCAGCCAATTGATACTAGCGGGCGTTATGACATCAATACGTTTAATGAGACCGTTGAGGAGAATATCGCAATGATTTCGCTTACGCCGTGGAAAAGAATTCATCCGAATTTAGTTACAGTACCGCTGAAAACGTCCGTGACAGTACCGTATGGCCTATTAAGCACCAAGTTCCCGGGTAAGAAGACGGCAGATTTTCTACATGAATTTACGAAGTTGGTCCCGACTGAAACGCAGAGCCACTCATAAAATGACATTAAAAAGGCAACTGTTCGTGGTCACGGTACGTGCTGGTGAACGGGTGCCTTTTCGGGGCTTAAGTCTAATTTGAAACTTGCAATTATTTGTTAACGGATGCTGGCATTCAACCTGATTTTAATTTATAATTAGTTAAAAGAACATATGTTCTTTTAACGACAAATTATTGAGTCAGGTTTCATCCAAAAGTGAGTGTCATGGGGGCGAGCGACATGCGGCTATCGTTAAAATTCGATCAGCAGCATGAGATTTACTTTGGATTACCAGCAAAATGTTAAGGTGAACAACGACTGCGATTGTGCCGATTAATTGGAAGGGAGTCATTATATTGATGGAACAGCGAACATACATGGCAATTGATTTAAAATCATTCTATGCCTCAGTCGAATGCGTTGCTCATCAACTCGACCCATTGAATGCCAATTTGGTTGTCGCTGATACGAGTCGCACTGATAAGACGATTTGTTTGGCGGTTTCGCCAGCACTAAAGCAATTTGGTGTTCCAGGGCGACCCCGGTTATTTCAAGTTGAACAACGGGTCGCAACTTTAAATCGCGCCCGTGGTCGTCAGACTTCCTATCAGGCGGTTCGGCGGCATCGCTCAATTTATCGTGATCAGCTCCTCAAGCATGCTAATTTGGGTATCGATTATCGGGTCGTTCCCCCACGAATGAGTTATTACATGCAGAAGAGTGCTGCGATTTATGATATCTATTTGCGCTTCATTAAGCCAGAACACATTCACGTGTACTCGATTGATGAAGTCTTCATGGACGTCACAGACTACTTAAGTACTTTTCAGGTTTCACCGCACGCACTGGCAAAGACGATGATTCACGAGATTCAGGCCGAGACTGGGATTACGGCGACGGCTGGGATTGGTGCTAATCTTTACTTAGCTAAGGTGGCGATGGATATTGTTGCCAAGAAGATTCCCGCTGACGCTGACGGTGTTCGGATTGCACAGATGGATGAGCAGCAATATCGGCAATACTTATGGGCGCACGAGCCGTTGACTGATTTTTGGCGAGTCGGTCATGGCTATGCTAAGCGGTTGGCAGCCCTGGGGCTCAATACGATGGGTGACATTGCGCGCTGTTCACTAGGAACCTTGTCGGATTCTCATAATGAAGAACAATTATATCGTGAGTTTGGTAAAAACGCGGAACTGTTAATTGATCATGCGTGGGGCGATGAGTCGGCAACAATTGCTGACATCAAAAATTACCATGCTAGCGAACATGGTATATATGCCAGTCAAGTGTTGATGCGACCGTATACTTATACTGAAGGGCAGGCCGTGTTACGCGGCATGGTGAATAATTTGACACTCGAACTGGTTGCTCGCCACGTGGTGACAGATCAGTTGGGAATTCGTATTGATTACGATGCTAATGCTTCGTCAGTTGGCACGCATTATCAGGGTGCGGTCACCGAAGACTACTATGGGCGACAAGTACCAAAGCCCGCCCATACCACGGTGACATTAGCGCAGGCGAGTGCTTCACAACACGAGCTAGGGGCTGCGTATCAACAGCTTTATCAACAAGTCGTTAATCGTCAATTGATGGTTCGACGTGTGACCGTTATGGCGAACCATTTGGTCGACGAACAGCAGGTTAGGCGCCAACCTCGGTATCAACAAACTAACTTATTTGAAAATCCAGAAGTGGCCCAAGCGCAAGAACGAGACGCACAACGCAAACGTGAACGCGATGGGCAATTGCAACGCGCCATTTTGAAATTACAACGTCGTTCCGGGAATAAGAATGTCGTCATTCGCTTGGCAGATCTAAAACCGAGTTCAACTACGATTGAACGTAATGAGCAGATTGGGGGACATCGTGCCTAATGACAAAGGAAGCCAGTACTACTGCGTTATTTAATGATACGAGTCGCTATGCGGATATTTTAGAGTGCTCGCGACCTACTTCAAGGCATTTACCAATGCCCCAAGCAGACCGTGCTGCCCAATTTGCGCCGTTCGCGGCGTTGACTGGTTATCATGACTTGATTGAAAAACACGCTGCAATCTATGCCCATAAACACTATCCAAATGCTCAGGATAAAAGAGCTGTGGCGACCCAGTTGAAACAGATTGCAGCGTTACCAAAACTACCATTGCTCAACGTCGATTATTTTAACGATACCGTTGGCTATTATCAGACGGCAACCAGCCAGTTGGTGAAGCTCGATTGGCATCAAGCCCGGATTTATCTAACGGCACCAGCAAGTATTGCGATGGCCAATATCCGTAGCGTTTCTATAGCGAATTAATCTTAATTAAGGACGGTTTCAATGACTAAAATTAGTCGTTAGAACCGTCCTTTTAAGATTAATGATTATTTTATTTCGCGGTGATTTGCATTCGTCCGTGCTTTTTAGAATGATATAGATTGGCGTCGACGCGCTGATAAAAGGCCGTTGGTGATTGGTCATCAGCTGCTAATTCTGATAGGCCAATCGAGATCGACAGTTGGATTTGATGATCATTAACTGGTACAGCGATATGATTGATGGCCGCAAATAGTTGTTCAGCGACCGCAAGTGCTTCGGTTAAATCATAGTTGGGGAAGATAACGTTAAATTCCTCGCCACCGGTTCGATATAGTGAGATTTGCGGATTATTAGCATGAAAGACAATCGTAGCTACTTGGGCGACGTGCTGAAGAATTTTGTCGCCAGCCAAGTGACCATAAGTGTCGTTGACTTGTTTGAAGTGGTCGATGTCAAACATCAGCATGGTCAATTGTGAGCCGTTTTTCCGACTGCTTGTAACCTGATAATTAATGGCTGTTTTGTAAGCTGCAAAATTTTCGATTTTGGTCAGAGCGTCGTGATTAGCGAATGCGACCAGATTCTGTTTGAGGTGTGCATTGGCTGACAACATGCTGGCGTAGATATAGAGCAAGGAAGCAAAGACGAGTAGGTAGGTCCATTCTTGCCAATAAGTTGCCCATGATAAGTTGAACTTAAGCTTCATGAACCACCAGAGAACGGCCCCAAAACCAGCACAAGTGACTAAATAAAGTGCGACTTGTCCCTGTTTCGTTTGGAGTGGGACGTGTTTACGCAATCGGCCGAGCGCCGTAAAGAAGAGGATCAGTGTGACGGCGTGCCCCCACGACTCCCAGTAATACAAGGAGTGATTGAAGCCCATAAAGATAAAGACAAGCGGGTACAAGTAGTAATAGCGGACACGTACATTGAGAAAGTAGCCACAAAAGGTTAGCCCGATGAGCTGGAAATTCATGAAAATCCAGGCGTCGTTCTGGCCCACAACGGCAGTTTGCATCCCAAAGACAAATAACATCATGTAGATTAAGCCGTACCAGTCGGTAATAAGCGATTGGTCAACCCGCCAATGATGAGTATTGAAGAAGTTGATAATCCAATTTTGTGATACCCAAAAAAGGGTCAGCACGCCTAGGATGAAAAAAACACTTGTAATAAATGGAGTTATCTCCCAATGTGACCAAGTCATACGCAAACACCTTTCAAATCGCAAAAACTGCGTTGGTTCGAATTAAATGACGCCGGTATAAGTATATCCCTTTAACTGCTAAATAGCGACTGTGATTATGGACTTTAATTGGCTTTTTAGCCGTTATTATCAGGGAAAATCAGCGGGCCTCGCGCTAGATACGCCGAACGGCAATTAAAGCAGCGCAACAAGCCTGGGTTAAGGCTTAAAATGCCCGAGTTGGTGCGGTGAGCGTGGGGGCAGCATCGTTGACGAAGGCCGGGGAGTCGTCGTAATAATGCCCAGTTGGTCGGGACGTGCCGTAATAAAACCGGTGTTTACCAACCAAGCATTAATCGTTATCGGACCGACAAATTTAAAACCAACTTGTTGTAAGTGCTGTGCGATGCGATCGCCAGTAATTGTTGTGCGTGGGAGTTCATCATAATACTGGGGCTGGATAATTAATTGTTGATGGCCCAATTGTTGCCAGAGATAGTCTTTAAAAGACTGTGTGGTCCGAATTTGTTGAATCAGGCGAGCGTTGTGAATCACGGCTTCGATTTTACGACGGTTTCGTATGATGGCCGAATTGCTGAGGAGACCGGTGATTTGTTCTGGGCGATACGCTGCCACCACCTCAATTTGCCAGGCGTCAAATGCTGCGCTGAATGCTGAGCGTTTATTGAACACGACGGCCCAGTTGAGACCAGCGGCAAAACCGCCAAGACTCAGAAACTCAAATAATTGTTCATCGCGCTGAACCGGGATACCCCATTCGTGTTCAAAGTAATACCGGTAGCCGGCATCGTACGGATAGTAACGATTGAATAGTGGATCATCATCAAACCAGTTGGTAATCATTAAACAAGCCTCATTTCCAAATCAATTAGTAGACACTAACTAAATACGGTAAATGGGTCGGAAAACACGTGGATAAAAAAAACTTTTCCAATCCTCCTGAGAATGGAAAAGTTAACTTAAAGCGTGTTCAACGATGATCTTTGATTACAAGGTTAGTTGGCATGTGGCGAACGGTTTTCGTCGCGTGGTCACGCTTGATCTGAGCTAGAATGGTCCTCATACTGACTGTGGCAGTCAGATCTTTTTTAAAAGTATGAACACCAAAGCTGTCATAAGTGACATGGTCATTTTTGAGTGTGAACCAGTTCGGCTGGAGTTGCTTGGCATCTGCCTTAATGTGTTTATCAGACCAAACCAGATACTTAGTTTGCCCCTGGTCAGTGTAAATTTCGACCTGCCAACCCAAGCTGAAATCACTAACTTCTTGCCAACGCTGAATCTTTAAGTGCTTGATTGCGTAATAAATAATGCAGCTGTATTTTAAAGCAGGCTGTTTAGCAATGGTCGTTTCGGTAATCGGTTGTGGTTGTTGGATAACGCGTGATTTGTGAACCGTAGTTGTGGTGGCTCGCGGGGTGCGGTGTAGGGTGCTGAGACCAACAATGGTACCGATAATAAGAACAGTGATAATCGGAATCAGAATTTTTTTCATAAGAAACTCCTAACGAATAAAATTGTAAAACGTAAATATTACTATTTACAAGAATGGCATTTATTGCTATTCTTTAAAACGTAATGATTACTATTTAAAAAGGGAGTGGCAATTGTGAAACGTTTGTGGCTATTACTAGGTGGACTTGTTATTGGTGGGGGCTTGTTAACGGGCTGTCAGTCTAAGTCAACGACTGCTGAATCGCATAAGGTCAACATTGTTGCGACGACGAATTTTTATGGTAGTGTGGCAAAAGCTGTCGGTGGCAAGCACGTCAGCGTGACGTCAATTATCAACAAACCGTCCGTTGATCCCCATGATTTTGAGCCAACACCAACCGTGGCTAAGACGGTTGGTCAGGCTGATCTCGTCATCGCTAATGGCATCGGCTATGATGGCTGGATGAACAAGGTCGTGCACTCGACGCAACGAGCCAAATTGATTCGGGTCGGCGAGGACGTGATGCATCGCAAGGAAGGGGCTAACGAGCATCTCTGGTATGACAGTGCAACGATGCCCGCCACCGCGAACTATCTCGCTAATCAGTTAGCTAAAAAGCAACCCCAGTATCGCACGTATTTTAAGGCCAACGCCCGCAAGTACATCGCCACGCTTAAACCGATTCAACAGGAACAGGCCAAGTTACGAGCGAAGGCTAACAAGTTAAAGAATCGGCAAGTGTTAGTCAGTGAGCCCGTCTTTGATTACGCATTGACCAGTTTAGGGTTTAAGGTTGCTAATCAAGACTTTGAAAATGCGATTGAGAAGGGCACTGACCCAGCACCGCAAGTTATCCACAAGATGCAGCAGGCATTAAAGAGTCGGCAAGTCGCCTTCTTTGTGAATAACAGCCAAGTTAGTGATAAATTAGTGACTAACATGGTGTCATTAGCCAAGAAGAATCAGGTGCCAGTGTTGAATGTGACTGAAACCATGCCAGCTAAGTTGACTTATCAACAGTGGATGTTGGCACAGTATCGCCAGCTCAACCAGTTATTGTCCGATTAAGGGACGGACCTGCAAGGCGACGACGCCCGATTGCGCAACTTGGACGGGGGAATACAACGTTAGCATTTCTTGAACCATCTGTGTTACCGGCGTTCCCGGGGCACTGCCGACTTGAACGGCGGTGTATTCGCTCAGTAAGGATTCAAAACTAGCGAAACGCGTGATGTCGATGAGCTGAGTGGTGAGCTGCTGGCCAGTCGTCAGATCGATGAAATTTACAATGTCACCGACTTGTAAGGCTTGGCGTTTTGCATCGTTTAAACGGATTTCAATTGTTTTGAGCCCCGATTTTATTAACAGCCATTGTGGATGAATCAATTGCATGGTGGTCATTGAACGTCCTCCTAATCAGTTTAGTCTTAATTATAGTGGATAACTAACGAAATAGGGGCCTAAATAATGGCAATGATGTGCCTGAACACCGGATATTAGTGGTAGGTAGCTGGCGCCTGTCTATAATTAGGTTAACAATACAAGGGGAATGGCACAATTGGCAAAACGAACAGCGATTCCAGTTAGATTACAAATCGTTGGCACGATGAGCGCGTTAATCATCATGTATGCGTGGGGCCGCTCACTAATCGGCCAGCCGTTGCAATTGGGCAATCAACAGTTTACTTGGTTAGGGTTGGTTTACTTGACCGGCGCTTTTCTATTCTTGTTAGTGGCCCCATGGCTGACCAATCGCTTAGCGTTGACGCCGTTTGACTTCATAGCGATGACGGATCATCTGGCAATGGGGTGGTTGGGGTATCTTATCCTAATTTTAGTCGTTCCGATATGGTTTCAGCCGGCCAATTCCGGGCTTACACTCGGCGTGCTTTCCAGTGTGGTTGGTGGAATTTGTATGGATGTTCCACAGAATGTGACCTGGGGTATCCGGGTACCCTGGACGTACAACTCGCCAGTGATCTGGAAGAAAGTCAACTGGCTGACCGGACTATTGTTATTAATCGCCAGTTACGGCATGGTTGGCATCGGCTGGGTATGGCCCACACTGTTCCCAATCTATCAAGTGAGTGCCATTGTGGGAATTATCGTGATTGCGTTGGGCTATGCGCACCATTTGGCCCACTTGACGTAAGTTGTGTTGGTGATTATTAACACGGCAAATTGATATACGCGGATCATAATTAGGGGTCGCGAGTGGCACAAGTCACGTTAATCGTGGTTAGTTGAAGCGTTGTTAACAATCGTTGAACGGCAAAAAAGGCTGGAAAATTCCAGCCTTTTTTAGTGTCTTTTTAATAGAGGGCCCAGGCTTGCATGCCTTGTGCGTGGTACAAGTTAACTGCGGCGTCGATTTGTTGTTGAACGGAACCACCACTAATATGGATGTTTTGGAATAAACCGTATGCACCGCTTGCGCCGTTAACGACGTGTGGCTGCCAGTTAGATTCACGATTGATGATGTGATTCCAAGTTCCGGCGTCAACACCAGTCCGTGCTTGCATTTGACCGAGCACGTAACTTTGTAGGTTATCACCCGAATAGCTTTCAGTTGCCGGGGTAGTTGCTGGTGCCGAAGCAACCGTCTCGTTAGTTTGTGCTGGTGTTGTTTGAGTCGTAGTTGCGGCCTGTGTTTCAGCTGGCTGGGTTGGTGTGGTGACCGGTGCCTGCTGAACTGGCGCTGAAACGACCGGTGTCGCTGGTGCTTGACTAGTAAGGTCCTGGGCGTTCACCCCTGGAATCCGTAATTGTTGGCCTGGTAAAATTAAATGGCCGTGAATGTTGTTGGCTGTTTCGATTGATTCGATCGTCGTCTTATATTCTTGTGAAATTGCCCAGACACAGTCACCCTTCTTAACGGTGTAAGTTGCGTCGGCGTGTGCAGAAACAGTTCCGGCCAATAGTAGGCCAACCGTTGCAGCGGATGTTGTTAAGATTGTGGTTAATAATTTTTTCAAGTTATACTCTCCCATTTTTTGTAAGCAATCAGCGTGTCGTACAATTGTTGATCAACAAAAATTAGTATAGCGGCGACTTATTACTCGCATGTGTCGCTAATTTTAAGAAGCGATTGCGAGATTCTGAGAAAATTATGGGGAGTAAATATTTTACTGAATAGTTGAAGACTATCGTGACGGGACGTATCGGTGACAATATATCGGCTACTAATATAAAAAATATGACAGAAATAGCAATATAATAATTACTGAAATTACCGATAGTTGAGCCAGTTAGCAAAAATAGCGGCAATTACAATGTTTAACGTGACATTCCCAATATTAAATAGTTAATACCGGTATTGTTCTTATAAGTTTAAAAGGATGTTGATTATAGAAAGTAATTTAACGCAACAAAAAAAGTCGGGAAGGAATCCCGACTTTGTCTTAATAGTTTTAGATTAAAGGGCCCAAGCAGCCATACCTTGTGCTTCATATAAAGCAACGGCAGCGTTAACTTGTTCTTCAACAGAACCACTGCTGATGTGCATGTTCTGGAATAACCCGTAGGCACCACTAGAACTGTTGCGGACGTATGGTTGCCAGTTGGATTCACGCGTAATAATCGTGTTCCAAGTCGAAGCTGAGACACCAGTCCGTGATTGCATCTGACTTAAAACGTAACTCTTCAAATTGCTACCAGTGTAGCTTGAAGTCGTGGAGTCAGTTGAACTCGTTGAAGTGGTCGTCGCGGTTGTGTTGCTAGTTGAACTAGAACTAGTCGTTGAAGCACTTGAACTCGTTGTGTTTGAAGTCGTTGATGAGGTGTTGTTATCAGAACTGGTTGAACTCGTCTTAATAGATAGTTTTTGACCAGGTAAGATGTAGTGACCCTTGATGTTATTAGTCGTTTCAACATGATTGATAGTTGTGTTGAATTTTTGTGCGATGGCCCAAACGGAATCACCGCTCTTAACGGTGTAAGTTGAGTCGGCGTTAGCATTGAGGACACCGGCGAATAATAAACCAGCGGCTGCAGCTGAGGTAGTTACGATTGTACTTACAAGTTTTTTCAAATTAGACACTCCTATAAATTTTGTGATTATCGATTAAATAAGTTACTGACAAAAATCTTAACTGCGATGTCATTCGCAATCAACAGAACCCAGTCTAACGCCTCCGTGTTACTTGTTAGTGTCGCGAGTTTTAAGAACGCAATGCAAAGATTACAAGAATACGGACTTTTGTAATCTTCGTAACCGAACTGTGACTTTGAAAAAGGCTGGTTAAATCGGTTGATAGGGGACAGTGACAAGCTAAGTTAACCAAGTTAAGGCTTACCTAAAATTAACATTATGACGTGAAATCACCCAAAATTCAGCCATAAAAAAAGCCGATTATTTTAGTATAATCGGCTTTTAGTGCTTGAAAATGGCGTCAAACACGGCTATTTAACAGTTTATTCCGTCACTGGAAATGGATCTGCTAAACCGAGGGCTTGTTTTTCAGACTTCGCTTGAGCAATTTCCCCTTGCACTAATTCACGCGCGTGCGGATCACTATATAGGTTTAATTTGTAATCCACTTCCTTCAGATTTTTCATGATTTGGGCTTGCTGAGCAAGAATGGCATTGCGGTGAGTCGTCAGCAGCTCTCGTCGTTGTGCAATCGATTGGGGACCTGCCATGACATAACTGATATATTGGCGAATAGCACTGATTGCCATACCGGTATTTTTGAGGCAAATAATCGTATGTAATAGATGAAGATCACCGTCTGTAAATGCTCGGTAGCCGGATTCATTGCGACTGACAAAGGGAAGTAAGCCTTGTTTATCATAAAAACGCAAGGTGTACGCACTTAGTCCGACCTTATCAGCGACTTCTTTAATCGTATAGGTCAAAAAGATTCCTCCTAACACTTGCCTTAGAGTGTTGTCTAAGGTTTATATTAGCTATATTAACAAGCCATGATGAAAAAAACAACCAATATTCCGGGGGAATTAAACATGAATAAATCATTAGTATTAGTCACTGGCGGTAATGGCTTCTTAGCCAGTCATATCATTAAACAATTATTAACAGCGGGCTATCCGGTTCGGGCAACGTTACGGTCGTTAGATAAAGCAGCTGGCGTGAAGCAGACGCTAGCGGGTACACCTAACTTAGATCGATTGACATTTGTTGCTCTGGATCTGACACAGGATCAGGGTTGGGCCGAAGCAATGCGTGACGTGACGTATGTGATGAGTGTTGCGGCACCAGTATTTGTTAATCAAGGTCAGGCTTCTGATGAGGTCACTAGTGCGGCCAAGGTCGGCACGATCCGTGTTCTAAAGGCAGCGACGGCGGCCGGTGTTAAGCGGGTCGTCATGACTGCCAACCTTGGTGCCGTTGGCTTCAGTCGTTTGGATCATGATCATCCCGTCACTGAAGTGGACTGGACCCGCGAAGACCAACCGGGGCTTTCATTGTATGAAAAGTCGAAGTTGGTTGCTGAAGAGGCTGGCTGGGCGTATTGCAAGGCGCATGCTGATAGTCCAGAATTCACGACGGTTAATGCCGGTGCCATGCTTGGGCCATCGCTTAATGGGCACGTCACGGGTAGTTATAATCTAGTTAGTCGGATATTAACTGGGCAGATGATGCCAAACCTTAAAGTCAATGTCATCGACGTTCGCGATGTCGCTGACTTAGAAGTTCGGGCGATGACGGCGCCTGCAGCGGCCAATCAGCGTTTTCTAGCAGTGGCCGCCACACCAATCTCGATGCGGGACCTCAAAACATTGATTCAAGAACAACGGCCGCAGTTGGCTGCAAGCCTGACGAAACATTTGATTCCAGACTGGTTTGTGCGGGGGTTAGCCCCATTTAGTGGGCAATTACGCGAGTCTAGTTTGATGATCCGCATCAATCACGAGGTCAGTACCCAAAAAGCCCAGCAATTGTTAGGGTGGCAAGCGCGCTCAGCTGATACTGCGGTATTAGCCGCTGTCGATACACTGGTTAAGAATGATTTGAATAAATAGGACGATCAAAACGGTCTAGCAGTAGTATTTACTGCCAGGCCGCTTTTTGTAGCTACTTTAGTGGCAACCGGGCTTAGTTATTTTAACAAAAGTATACATTTTTAAAGTAAAAGTGTTGATTTTGAAATAGAAATAGGATAGTATTATTTCACGAGGAAAGCGTTTTCCAAAATAAATGACACAGAGGAGGAGTTTGATGGATAAGGAGCGACAGATGCCCAAGGATTTTTTCTGGGGCAATTCAGTGTCAAGTATGCAAACTGAGGGTGCTTGGGATGAAGACGGTAAGGGTCGTTCAGTTTATGATGTTCGTCCTGCGACAGCAACCACTTCGGATTGGCATGATGCCATTGATGAATATCATCGTTACGAGGAAGACCTTGATTTGATGAAGGACTTACATTTGAATATGTATCGAATTCAGATTTCATGGTCACGAGTAGTTCCAGATGGTAATGGTGAGTTTAATGCCGCTGGGATTGCGTTTTATGATCGGCTGGTTGATGCGATGCTGGCACGGGGGATTACACCGATGATTTGCCTGTATCACTTTGATATGCCGTTAGCCTTAGCTGAAAATGAAAACGGGTTCATGTCGCGCCACACCGTTGATGCGTTCGTCCGTTTTGGTGAAAAGATGATTGCCCACTTTGCTGACCGGGTTAAATATTGGATCGTGTTCAATGAACATAATTTATACTTTACCGACGAAGTCTTCAACATTTCAGGGTACACCAAGGGTGATCAAAGTGTTAACGACTTATACCGGATTTTCCACCATACTATGTTAGCGCACGCGCGCCTAGATGACTTTGTTCATCAGAACTACGATGACGTGAAGATTGGTGGTATGTTAGCTTACACCCCGGTTTATCCAGAAACAGCTAAGCCAATTGATATTATGGCGGCTCGTAAGAGTGACGAATTTTTGAACAACAACTTGAATGACGCTTACGTGCACGGGCACTATTCACCAGAAGTCCTGCGTTACGTTGAACAACAGGGCATCGATTATGATTTGCAACCAGGTGATGAAGCAATCATTGGCAAAATGAAAGCGGATTTTTTGGCCTTTAGTTATTATCGTTCAACGGTTATCAACGGGGATAAAATACCCGTTGATGCCGTTCCGAATCGTTATCTCAATTATTCATTTGAGGCCAACCGCTTTTTACAAGCTAATGAATGGGGCTGGGCAATTGATCCACTCGGTTTCCGCAACTTGATTACCAAGTTGTATGACCAGTACGAAGTACCCGTGTTCCCGATTGAAAATGGGATTGGGTTACGCGAGCACTGGGATGGCCAGCATATGATCGAAGATGATGAGCGGATTACTTATCATGAAGAACATATCAAGGCGATGAAAGATGCCATGTTGATCGACGGCGCTAAGGTACTAGGTTATCTCGGCTGGGGCTTGATTGATATTCCAAGTTCACACGCAGATATCGAAAAACGTTACGGAGTTGTTTACGTTAACCGGAGTAATCATGATCTAAAAGACTTAAAGCGGGTTCCCAAGAAGTCATATTATTGGCTGCAAGGGGTCCTAGCAAAAAATGGAGATGAATTGTAATGGAAAATAGTAGTAATGGTGCTGTTAGCAATTTCATTAATAACAAAGTTTTACCGCCAATAATGAAGTTCGTTAACACTAAACCAGTTAAAGCCTTACAAGACGGGATGGTCTACGCCTTACCATTTATTATCATTGGGTCCGTATTCTTGATCTTATCTAATATTCCAATTCCAGCTGTGGCTGCTGTTATTAAGGCCTCTGGTTGGGCAGCGTTCTTTAACCAGGCCTATACAGTAACGTTTGGGGTTCTCTCACTTTGGGCGGCCGTTGGGATTGCCTATGTGTATGTGCGTAACGAAGGGTATGAACCACTGCCCGCTGGGTTAACTTCCATGGCCGTATTCTTGCTTTTGCAAACGCTTAACATTGCCAATCCATTAGTAGCTGCGATGGGTAAAGCCGGTACTGGGATTACCAATGCTGCTGGGAATGTCGTGATGTCAGGTAGCGCCGTTTCACAGAATATCGATAAATTACCAAAGGTCCTACAAAATTTTGTGCAAGCACCCGTTACTGGGGTTGTTAATATTACCTGGCTAGGTGGTCAGGGGATGATTGCTGCCATTATTGTCGGTATCTTAGTTGGTTGGGCTTACTCCGCTATGATTCGTAAAGGTTGGAAGATTACCCTACCAGAACAAGTACCAGCCAGTGTTGCCAACCAATTTACTGCCATGATTCCTGCCGGGGTCATCTTGATTGTTGCAATGTTAATCTTTGCGGCCTTCAGTGCTTTCGGTAATACTGACATGTTGCAATTTATTTACAAGGTTCTTCAAACACCGCTTCAAGGATTATCCGATTCACTCGGTGGTGCGCTGGTTATTGCGTTCTTAGTGCCATTCTTCTGGTTCTTTGGGGTCCATGGTGGGTTGATCATGGGTGCCATTACTAGTGGGTTACTGATTCCGAACACGTTCGACAATGCTTCATTATATAAAGCAGGTAAGTTGACCGTTGCCCAAGGTGCCCACATTGTAACTAATGAATTCTACAATAACTTCATTAACTTAACTGGTTCTGGGATTACGATCGGACTTGTTATCTTTACGTTGTTTGCTGCTAAGTCCGTTCAATTTAAGACGATTGGTAAAGTTGAATTTGTGCCAGCATTATTCAACATTAACGAACCATTCTTGTTCGGGTTACCGATCGTGATGAACCCATTCTTGGCAATTCCATTCTTCTTGACACCGGTTATCGTGGCCTTATCCACTTATCTGGTCATCTACTTCGGCATTGTGCCACCATTGAATGGTTTCGCGGCACCGTGGACGACCCCAGCAATCATTTCTGGCTTCCTGATTGGTGGCTGGAAGATGGCTATCTGGCAAACAATTACGTTGGTCATGTCAACTGCAATTTACTTCCCATTCGCTAAGAAGTACGATGCTATCTTAACGAAGGAAGAAGGCGAAAAGGCCGCTGCGGAAGCTGCTGCTGGTAACGCTGAAATTGAAAAGATGTAATTATAGAAAGGAATTAAATAATTATGGCTGAAAAAATTATTATGTTGGCATGTTCTGCGGGAATGTCAACCTCACTATTAGTGTCTAAGATGGAAGCTGCGGCAAAGCAAGATGGTGTTGATTACAAGATCTTTGCCACCTCAGCGGCTGATATTGACCATCAACTGAGTCAAGATCCGCATCCCGATGTCTTGTTATTAGGACCACAAGTTCGCTACATGGCGAATGACGTGAAGAAGAAGACTGATAAGGCTGGGATTCCAATGGATATCATCAATATGTCCGACTATGGCATGATGAATGGTGAAAATGTCTTACAAGCAGCTGAAAAGTTACTCGGCGACAGATAATTAGGATTTAACCGGGAAAGTCAATGCAATCGTGAATCACCAACGTGTGCGGTGGTTGCTTTAACATGATTGGGACTTGTCCGAGTGATAATCAAACACTAACCAAATCCTAGATTGTTTTGGTGGTGGGCATCTCAGGATGTTATATATGTTACGATTCCTCACTGGCTAATTGCTGGTGGGGAATTTTTTTGGTGGTGGCTGTGGCCGCGATACGGTACTGCGAGGGTGTGCAGGCGAGTAAGCGAGAGAAGCATGTAGTGTGGACGTTACTTTGGCAGTGCTTAATTTTAAAGGACGGCTGCTGATTCAAAATGGCTATTAATCAAACAAATTAAATAAAACCCTTGACCTGAAACCCGTTCGAGCAGTTAGGATAAAGGTAATCAAAGAACGGTAGCTGGCCAGCGCCATTATGGAAATCTATTCATCAAATTCGGGAGGGTTTTATCATGGGACTATTTTCATTTGGTAAAAAAGTTAAATTATATGCACCAGTCGATGGCACACTGATAGATTTAGCCACAGTCGCTGCGGGTCAGACGGGGTTTGCGGTGACACCAGAACGCCACCATATCTTCAGTCCAGTAACGGGAACCGTCAGTGCCCTGATTCCGGAACAAAATGCGATCGAGCTGGCAGCTGGAAAGCTGACGGTACGGTTACGAATGGGTGTTAATACCAGCGCAACTCCGGCAACTTATGTTCATGAAGGCGACCAAGTGACACCAGAAACACCACTCGCTTTTGTGGATCAAGAGCAGGCTGCTGAAAATGGGGAGGATATGACGGTGTTGGTGGTTGTGGATAAAGGTGGGCAACCCGCTGAAAAAATCAGTTTATCCACAAGTGGACAAGTGAGCCACGACCAAGAAGTTGCCACGGTTGTTGCTAAGTAGGACGGATGAGGGGACTAATCGTGTGTAATTGTTTGCGATGAGCTGAGTCAGTATGAATTTCATCGCGTCACCATAGTTGATTGATGCAAGGTCAACTAGCAATTGCAATGCAGTTGTTAAATACGAAAACACACTTCAAAGCTGCTACGTTTGAAGTGTGTTTTCGTGTTCAGTTGATTTTTGATTGGCGGTTGCAAGTAACTCAATCTGCCGCAGAATGAGCCTGCCCTTGTCCACAAGCCATCAGTTCAGCTTGGTAGGCATCATTGATGCGATTGAGTGCTTGGTGAAATTCTGTGATAACTTTGTTCATTTGGCGCTGATACTTTTCATCCAACGAATAACCGTTTTGAACTTGAGTTTTAGGCCCCGTTGTTTGATTCAAGTACGCCTTTAAGTCATCGTCTGGCTGTAACTTTTCGTATAAATCGACATTGTCTAGTAAGCGGACGATCCGGTTGTATTTACCCGTAAAGGTCCGCCGAATAATCTGTATTCGGTGACGAAAGACATAGCAACCGGCCTGAATGACGGCTTGAGGTTCTGGGTAGGTTGTCGTTTGTTGGTAGTGTTGGACGATTTCAGGAACAATCTGCCGAATCGCATTATTGATAGTCGGTGTAATCAAGGTCGCCGCGATTTTAGTTGGGTCGGATACGCCCTGTTCAGTCTGTGAGGCCGAACTGAACAAGTCACTAGAAAGAATGTTCGGATTGGTCGTAGTTAGGTCCACATATTCCCATAGTAGGACATTGAATTCTGAATGATTGAGACCACCATTTTGAAAGACAGCGGTGACATATTCAGTCAAACTACCGTATAAAAGGTAATTAGTGGATACGTCAAAGTACGCAGCTACTTTAGCGAGTCGGTCCGCGTTAGCTAGCGTACGTCCCTTTTCCCAGTCATTAATTGTGCTTTTTCCAGCCAAGCCAATCGCAGATGCAAGTTTGGCCATACTTAAACCAGCGGCAATTCGAAGTTGGTGAATACGATTACCAACTTGTTGTTTATCAATCTGCAATTTGATTTCCCCCCTGATTGGTTCTTAGTATATTCTAACATAGGGAGGGAAGCGCTCGCATTGTTAACACTGAATATATTAGCACTTTCGACGATTGGTGTGGTAACGACAGATAAGTAGTATCAAGTGCTTAGTGATATTTATGAATAATTGTCATAAAAGCGGTGCTATTATTTACCGGCCAGCCGTCTAGTTGGATTTCATAAGGTTGTGCCGTACCGGGATAAATATGACCGGGAATCGCAACCTTTTGCCGGTGGTCGTGAATGATCAGGAAAAACATCGCAGGTCGACAAAGGATGGTCACGTGTGCGGCCAGGCAGTCGCTAAGCGTGGCTGCTAAATGCTGGCGAATGGTCGTTAGTCCCGCAGTCCCTTCATTAATAACGATCGACCAATCGAATGCCAAGTCTGAATAGGCGGCTAATGGTGTTAATTGTTGCATGTTGAATGCCTCCTCCAAGGTATTAATTAGACTAAATATTACTATTAGCATACATGAAAATAGTTGTGATGACGACCATCTGCGCTTGTTATGGCCAATTAATAAGCTGGCTTAACAGAGATCATGCGACAAGTGTAAATTGCCAGCGTATACTAGAAGTATTATGTGCAAAAGGAAGTGTCGAGAAATGCAACACCGGATTGCTGTGCTGGCAGATATTCATGGAAACTTGACGGCGCTTAATGCTGTGTTGGCGGATGCGCGTCAGCAAGCCGCGACGGATTATTGGTTCCTCGGTGATCTATTCTTACCCGGCCCGGGTGCCGAAAAGCTCTACCAGACCTTAGCGGACACTGCGCCGTCAGTATGGTTGCAAGGTAATTGGGAACAGGGGATTAATGCGGTCATGACTGGAAACGGGCGACTGGATGATCCTTCACAGATTTATTTTGCACGATTGACCGCGTATCTGGTGACCCATCTGAGCAAATCGCATTACGCTGAATTAGTGCAACGGCCCATTGCGACAACGATGGTCGTGAACGGGTTAACTTTTCAACTGGCCCATAATCAGCCGGAACGCTCGACTGGTCACGACCTGTATCCGGATGAACGCCAGTCTAATTTTGATCACCTAGCTGGTGATGCGGATGTGGCCGTTTACGGCCATACCCACCAACAAATTATGCGGGTGAGTCAGCGGGGCCAGCTCATTATTAATCCCGGGGCGACAGGCCAACCTTATAGTCCATACGCTAAGTTCATGGCTGATCAGCGTGCTCACTATGCAATCTTAACGGTGGATGACGCGGGTCGAATCAGTGTGGATTTTCGAAAAGTTGATTATGATATTAGCCTTGAGTTGACCGTTGCGCGTGAACAACAATTACCATATTTAGACTTATATGAACATCTTCGCCGGACTGGTTTTACGAGTACCCATGACCAAGCCTTATTGGGCAAACTGAACGCTAAGTTTAATTACGCTAATGAGGTACGACGATTTTTTGGCATGCAAGCGTGATAGTTAGTGGTAAGTTAGTGAGTTAACTCTTATAATGATTGAACAGGATACGAGGAGGGTTTTCATGAACTTTGCACCATCAGAATGGTTTGGCTTTAACAAGCGAGCTAGACATGATATGACGTTTACTAAGACTATCAATGGCGAGACCAGTACCAAGCAAGTGTACGGGCACTTTAACGTGTGGGCCCTGTTGTTCACGTGGTTTTATGCGCTGTTCAGTGTGCGGTGTCGAACCCCGTTTTTCTTACTGAAAACGGCGGTGCCATTCTTAGGCATGCTGTCGTTAAATATGGTGACGCAGCTGTTTTTTAGTGACCAAGTTGTCATGAGTATCGGGTTACTAGGCGATATTTGGTATGGTTTTATGTTTGAGACGTGGTTTAGAAATCAGCTGGTTGCAAATGGCTATCAACAAACGGCTTAGTGCGACAGGAATAGATTAGCTTATCAGGCTTCCCAGCAAGACGTGGGGAGCTTTTTTGATTGGGGTCGTTGACAAGTTTCTGGCTGGTAAAGTATCGCAACATAAATAATATCGTTTCTTTACAAACATCTGACTAAACACTTTACATTCCTTAACTATTCTTAAAAGTGCAGTTTGTTTTACGATAAAAAAGATGGAGTGATAATTTTATAATGATAAAGCCGCGTGTTTTAACGACCTTATTAGTTTGTTCAGCAATCTTAACAACGACGGTGACCCCGGCCGTCGCTGCAGTAACCCCGATGGCGACTCCGAGTGAGCAAGTTGCCGAACCAGTTGCCAGCCCGGCAGTTCCAACAGCAACCTTGAGTTTGGCAGTTCAAAATCAACAATTGGTTGATTTAATTGGGCAGACGCAGTGGCAAACCTATGGGCAGCCTGCCGTGACGAAGGACCCTGAATTTAACGACCAAGTGTTGAACTTGGATGGCAAATCAGCGTTTTACACGACCTTCACGGATCAGCAGTTTGCAAAGTTACAGAATGGGATGGCGATCGAGGCGTACTTTAAATATGATCCAGCCGCCGATGCCAATGGTGAACATGAGATCTTTTCTAGCCAACAGGGTGGTGGTTTAGGACTTGGGGTGCAAAACAATCAAGTCGTTTTCTTCGCCCATGATGGTTCCGGCTATAAGACTCCTAAAGGCACCTTACATAAGGGGCAGTGGGTGCATGCGGTTGGTGTGATCGATAAGAATAAGACGGCTAGCTTGTATTTGGATGGCCAGTTAGTCCAACAAGTGGCTATGCCCGGTGATTTAAAGCTGGCACAAGGAACCAAAGACTTTGTGCTGGGTGGTGACGCGGTTCCTGGAAGTCACGTTCAGTCAATGATGACCGGTCAAATTAGACAGGCCCGCTTGTACGATCAGACATTGACGTCCCAACAAGTAAGTCAATTGAACGTTGAAGCACAGGTCGGCAAGCAGCCGGTCGCACCCGTACCAGTCGACCAAACGATTGCGACGAAGCTCGTTGGCCCGAAGCGAATTGCGAGTGGGCACATTTATGGTCTTAATGTACACGCCCGGAAAATTAAAGCTACCGGTGCCGCCCCAATCACCATGGATGTCGTGTATGATGCGGCTAAGTTTGACTATGTCGGTGCAGAACGTCTCTTACAAGGGGGAAAGACGCAGATCCAACTGATTGCGCCTGGCCGTATTCGCCTGACTACGACGGCGAACCTTTCAAAAGCTGAATTTAAAATGTATGCGCAAACGCGGTTAGCGCACCTTAATTTGAAAGCTAAGGCCGCTGGTGAGACGCAGATCAAGTTTGAGCAGCTAACTAAAGATACAACCATTGAACTAGGGCCAGCCCAAACTGTTGAAATTCAAGGTAAGTACGCGCTAGATTACAACGGTGATGGGATTATTGGTGTTGGTGACGTGGCCCTGGCAAACGCAGCCGATAAAGTGGCAGCCGCCAAAGCAGCTGAAATCAAGCCTTATAAACACGTGGTCGTTTTAACGACTGATGGTGGTGGGAACCCCTGGGATCCGAAGGGAATGTACTATGCACAAGGTGCGGAGCAAGGAACTAAGACTCCCGTATGGACAACCAACCCAGAAATCATGAAGAAACGTCGGAATACGTATACGATGGACTTATTCAATAAGCAGTTTGCAATGAGTACGTCAGCGCGGGCCGTTTCACCAGCGATTTCGGCACAAAACTACATTTCCATGTTACATGGTCGGCCATGGGACACGCTACCTAAGGAATATCAAGGGACTAACGCGACCATGGGACAAGAATACTTTGCAGACTTTAACAAACCACAAGCAATGTTCCCATCAGTATTTAAGATGTTACAAGCCGATAATCCAACTCGGGGCGCTGCGGCTTTCTCAGAATGGGGACCAATCGTCAATAGCATCATTGAACCAGATGCCGCGGTGACTACTAAACAGTCAGCTTCGCTGAAATCCTTTGATGATGTGGCTAACTATATCGGCACGCCAGAATTTCAAAGTACTGGGTTAGTCTACATGCAAAGTGATTATATGGACGGTCAGGGACACGGTCACGGCTGGTACAATGACAATTACTGGGATAAGTACGCGCAATATGATGCGCTGTTCAAGCGAGTAATGGATAAGCTTGAAGCAACCGGTCACATTCATGATACGTTAGTCATTGCCAACGCTGATCATGGCGGTTCTGGCAAGAATCATGGTGGTTGGGATGAATATAACCGCAGTATTTTCATGGCGCTCGGTGGCGAAACGGTCGATAATGGCCGCCGTTTGCATGGTGGAAGCAATGCTGATATCAGTGCGCTCATCCTGAATGCTTTGCAAGTCCCACAGACACCACAGATGTTTGACAGTCAGGTCTTTGACTCATCGGCTTTTCTTAAGCAGACTGACCTATCGAAGAAGAAACGTTCAGTTGAAACGTTAAAGCTCAGTCGCAATGATCAGGAAGCAAAAGTTCAATTGACTCATAACCAAAACCGGCAACTGACGGCATTTGATCTGCAATTGGACTTAGCAGGTCGGGAAGTCGCTGACGTTAAGGTTCCAACCGGCGTGCAGATTTTACGGCAGACGGTCGCTAATGGTCAATTAAGATTAACAGTCAGTGCCAGCCAACCCGTGACTGACCTGGTGACGATTAAACTCGTACCAAGTAAGACGCGTGCGGCTAAGACCATCATGTTAAGTCAAGCAATGGCTGCCACTGCCGACGGTACAGAAGTGCTTGTGGATTTGGATAATGATAATCCACTGACGAGTACGGCTAAACCCGACGAAAACGGCAGCACGACGACTAAACCAGATGGCAATGGTACTGCGGTCAAGCCGGATGAAAATGGCAGCACGACAACTAAACCAGATGGCAATGGTACTGCCGTTAAACCGGATGAAAATGGTAGCACGACAACTAAACCAGATGGCAATGGTACTGCCGTTAAACCGGATGAAAATGGTAGCGCGACAACTAAACCAGATGGCAATGGTACTGCCGTTAAACCGGATGAAAATGGCAGCACGACAACTAAACCAGATGGTAACGGTACTGCCGTTAAACCGGATGAAAATGGTAGCAACACGACTAAACCAGGTGGCAATGGTACTACCGTTAAGCCGGACAAAAATGGTAGTAGCACAACTAAACCGAATGGCAACGGGACTGCTGTCAAACCCGACAAGCATGAAACTAGCACCACGGGGAGTGGGACAGTTAATACATCAGGTGCAGACAAAACGAGCACCAACGACAATGGCACTTCAATGACGGCCGGTACAGCTAGTTCGCATGCAAGTACAGTCACGGATCGGGTGACGAGTGGCACGGTATTGCCTGAAACTAGCTCGAGTGCAACTACTAATCATGGCAGTCATTCGACAGGTCATCATGGTAGCGGCTGGTTACCACAGACAGGTGAAGCGGTGCAACGCTGGCTAGCAGTCGCCGGCGGTGTGTTCCTCATGCTGACTGGTGCAATCGCGGTTTGGTGGCGGAAGCGACGCGCCTAGGTAAATATAACTTGGCACGATAATTTTGGAAGTAAGCACGGATGAGGCAGTTTCTGGGAACGGTGTGTTTCTCGAAACTGCCTTTTGTGCACGCTGATCAACGGTGGTGACGTCAGTTGAAGTACCAGAGCGAACCAGGTTGTAATGTCACTCCCTAATAATTAATTTCAAATTATTTAGCCTAATAGTTAGTTTTTGTTGTTATAGTCTAACTAAAGTGCTATGATAAGATTCAATAAAAATAAGGTATAAGATTTTTTCCACAGTTGTTTTTTTGGTAAACTTAATGACTAATAGTCACAGTTAAAGCCCTTGATATAAATAAAGGGGAGTTGGCACACGATATTGACGTACAGTAAGGTAGGGTGAGCGAGGATGAGCTACTTAGAATTAAAAGATATTCACAAGGCCTATTATTTAGGCAAGGAAGCTTTCCCAGTCTTGAATGGGATTAATCTAACTTTTGAACGAGGTGAATTCGTTGCGATTTTAGGGGAATCTGGCGGTGGTAAGTCAACGTTGATGAATATCATTGGTGGCTTGGATCGGCAATTTCAGGGACAAGTGTTATTGCAAGGAACCGCGTTAGATCATCACCAAGAGAAACAGATGGATCAGTATCGGCGTGAAACAGTCGGTTATATTTATCAATCATATAATTTGATCAACCATCTGTCCGTGTTAGACAATGTCCTGATCTCGTTAGATATGACCAAGTTAAATCGGTCAGAACGTGAGCAACGAGCTAAGCAACTGTTAACTCAGGTGGGGTTAGCGGATCAAATTAAAAAGTACCCGAACCAATTATCTGGTGGCCAGAAGCAGCGAGTTGCGATTGCCCGGGCTTTAGCGAGTGATCCGCAGATTATTATCGCGGATGAACCGACTGGCGCATTGGATTCTGAAAATACCACGGAAGTTTTGAAAATTTTGGATCAGATTGCGGCGGAAGGTCGGCTTGTAATTTGTGTGACACATTCGCAGGATGTTGCGAATGCGGGTACTCGAATCGTGCGCTTAGCTGATGGTAAAATCACGGATGACGAGCGGGTGAAACCCGCTTATCCGGTCGATGAAAATCGCCAACAGATTGCGGCACGTAAGTTACCGTGGTATGTGCCACTGAACACGGCGTTTAAACATCTACGCTATACTTGGACTTGGAACTTGATTATTATCATTGGGACAGCGATTGGTTTATTCGCAGTGATGTTGTTTAACGGGTTAGGTAATGGCCTCAAGGGGTATATTAATCAGGAAATCAATGATATGGTCAATCCCCGTGTCGTGACAGTGAGTCGGTATCAAAAATCGAGTCAAAGTCAGCGAGGCGGCAGCCAAGAAGGCAACCAGCAGGCAGCTGCCATGGGAGCGAGTGTGACGACGACCAATCAGCCAACGTTCAGTACGGCCCAACTGAGTAAACTGAAAAAAGTTGCGCATGTTCAGACCGTTCAGCCAATTTTGAGTGCAAGCAACGCGACAATTACAGTTGGTAATAAAGACTACACCGCTTCATCGTTAACAACGTGGACGGCTTCTAACCGGAAGTCGATTATTAAAGCTGGTCACGTGGCTGGTAAGAATGAAATCGTCGTCGATAAGAGTAGTGTGGCGAAGAAATGGTCATCTAAGAATTGGAAGCAATTGGTCGGTAAGAAAGTGACTGTGGCTTTTCAGACAACGAATAAGAGTGGTAAAAGTGTCACGGTTAAACGGCAATTAACGGTTGCTGGGATCACGGACAGCACGACTGGAAGTGGTGTGAACGCCGTGACCTACGCCACTATGAAAAATATGCGGTCAGCAAAGAATTTAAGTACGCAGCCAACTTCAGTTGCGGTGAAAGTTGATTCGCGGGAGCATAATGATGCTGTAACCAAGCAGATTAATAAGCTAAAGATTGATGGCAAACGGGTTTACCGTGCCACCAGTATTGCCAGCATGCTTGATACGGTCAATACGTATGTTAACTTAGCAACCACGATTTTGGCGGCAATCGCTGGAATTTCCCTACTAGTCTCAGCGTTAATGATCATTGTGACCATGTTCATGTCGGTCAGTGCCCGGAAGAAAGAAATCGGAATCTTACGTGCGCTGGGTGAAAGTCGCCGTGATATTCGGCGATTGTTCACGAGTGAATCATTGATCATTGGGGTCATCAGTGCACTACTAGCTACTGGAATTGCTTATGGTATTGGAGCTGCCTTGAATAAGGTCCTCTACCAAATCGCCAGCTACAATATGATTGAGATTCAGGTAAGTAATATTATCTCGACCTTTATCATTGCCCTGGTGATTGCTTTATTAGCAGCCATCTTACCAGCTTGGCGCGCCGCTCGGTTGAATCCAATCGATGCCCTCGCCGCTGATTAAGTAATTGTGAGTCATTAACTAAAATAGTCTGTTAGTAAAACGGTAATGAAGCCCAGAACGGGATTCATTACCGTTTTTTGTGCGTGGGGCCTTTGATGCTAATTTGCTTTACATATGTCGAAATTGACATATAATGAAGACAACTAAATAGAACACACATTGCGCGAGCCAATTTGTCATGAATCGTGATTAAAACGTGCCAAGTTTTTAAGTTCAAAAGCAGCCAGCTATGGACCGCTGGGAAAGTTCGACTCAGCGTAAACTTGTTTAGTTAATTCGTCCTACACCGACCTCCAGGCATTTCTGCCAATTGCCGGAACGTGGTGGGCATTGTCAGAAACACCTTCCAGTCGGGATAGCGTTCGAATGGCTGATAGGGATGTACTCAACTTTTGCTGAATTTGTCGTTGTTTTTCAATCTGACAGTTTTCTCAATCAACTGTCAGATTGAAAAAGTCTTGTGATAACTCACTATTTCTAAATTACCGTAGTAATAATTGAATATTTCGAAAAAGTGGAGAAGGCACTCTGATATTTAACTGAAAGGGTTCAGTATCAAAATAGCCAACGACAAATTGTACCGAGTTCAGTGGCCGTTCATCAGCCATTCGAGCGGCTTCCCGACTGGAGGGGCTGGGTGACAATGCTCAGTAGCCAAATTATTCTTAGCTGGAAGTGGGTTGCTTCCGGCTTAGAATAAGACTCGTATTTGAGATGACGCGGGTTATGCGTTAGCTCAAATCGACGTCGGCTGCGTTCCAGCAATTGTCACCCAGCCCTGGAGGTCGGATTAGGACGCGCACCGGCTGACGAACAACAATCTAAACTTGGCACGTTTTAATCACAGTTGATGCTAAATACTAGCACAACGCGTAAAGAAAAGTGGGTGAAATGATGCATTATGGGGTTTTAGCGTTAACGTTTTTGAGTGTCAATTTGGATTTTTTCTTGATGTTAGTTTTTTTATTGAAGAAGTATCGGTTGTGGCAGGTCTTGTTGGGCTATTTGTTGGGCAATCTTATTCTACTAACGGCAAGCTTCTTTGTGGGTAAAGCACTGACCTTATTTTTGCCAGAATGGTTATTAGGATTCTTGGGTGTGCTGCCGATTTGGCTTGCGTTTCACGACGATGATGATGATACCGCCGATCGGGCTGGTGGGTCGCCGGTGATTAACGTACTAGTTACTTATTTGGCCGTATGTGCTGGTTGTAATTTATCGATCTTTTTACCTGTGCTCGTTGGGGAAAGCATGGTACACTTTGTGATGACTTTAGGATTTATTGGTATATTGACGATGCTTGTCGTGCTTATCATTAACCAGGTGGCGGAAATCAAGGCTGTTCAAAAGCAAATAGCGGCTCATGGTGAACGGTTGATGAAAATTTGTTACGTGGTGATTGGCTTATATGTTTTCTGGGATAGTGGGCTAATTAGCCATTTAATCGCATTCCTATGATTGGTGAGAACGGAGGAATTGGCATGGAGGTCAGCGGGCCACTATTAACTGAGGCGGCTAAAATATACAAAGTATTGAGTAATGTTAATCGGATTAAAATCCTAATTTTTTTAGAACACCATGAAGCGGACGTCACGCAAATCGTTGAACATGTTCATTTGGCGCAGCCATTAGTCTCGCATCAGTTAGCAATTTTGTTTCAGTATCAGTTGGTATCTAAAACGAAGCGGGGGAAGCATGTCTACTATTGTCTAGACGATCCCCATATTTTGGAAATGGTTGATGCCATGATTGGACATGTGGCTCATGAAATTAAACATGAACCGCATCATGATTAATGACGGGAGGAAGTTGTGAAGGTTAAGATAACGAAACGACAGCTTATCAGTGGGGCAGTACTGCTAGCATTACTATTAATTGGACTGTTGATCTATCGCTATCATGGTACTTGGGAGATCATTCAGCATCGGGTATTTGATCAATCAGCACTGGTGGCCCAAGTTCGACGGCACCGCGCGATTGATATTTTATTAGTAGTTCCCTTATTGATTTGCTTTTCAATTATTCCAGGTGCCCCCGTGGCGACGATCAGTGTCGTTGCTGGCATCTGTTTCGGCAAAGGGCTTGGGGCAGTGTTAAATATTATTGGCATTACGCTGGGCAACTTGATTGCACAACGCTTTTTCGGACGGGTAACGGCTCGACGTGATCAACAGCCGTCAAAACTCGTGACGGCCATTGGTAAGATGCGGCACCCCTTATTAGGAATCGTGATTGGGTATACGATACCGTTTATTCCAACGTCATTAGTTAGTTTAGCGGCCATTGAAACGGCGGTGACACCCCGGCAGCTAGCCGCAGCAACGCTACTGGGCAGCATGCCCACGGCGATTATCTATGCTTGGGGTGGCGATGAACTGATTAAAGCGCACTTCAAGAATGCGTTGATGTTGGTTGGACTCTTGGTGCTCTTATTGGGGTTGTTGTGGTTGATACACCATGATCGTCAACGAGCAGTTGATTTGGATCATTAATAATTGAAATTATAAGCGGCGGGCACGCCTTCTTAATCATTGACTAAGAGGGTGTGCCCGCCGCTTTGCCCGTAGCCGTTATGATGCAACTGGCTGGGTATGCTTGAATTGATTGATTTGAGTTGTGGTCAGTGTAACTGTCTTATATGGTAAGAAATGTTCAGACAGTTCTGAGCCTGGATCGGCCTGAAAGATCTCGACCGTGTCGTCAGCTAAGTCTAGCTGATAGACACGCTGCGCATGCGGGCTGTCAACATAAATAGCGGTAGCGGTGAAGGGCCGCCAGGTAAAATTAGTCGCCGGTAATAAGTGCCATTGTTCTAATGCGTCGTAGGTTTCGTTTGGTGTCATAATCGAATCCCCCTTCAGTGACTATTATAGTATGTTTAGGTTAATAGTCAAATAATGTTTTGTTAACCTAAAACCCCCGTTTTCACATTGAAAACGGGGGTTTTGAGGTTATTTTAATTGATTTAACGAATAACTAAAACTGAAATCGGTGCGTATTTTGCCATATAAGCAGCTTGGCTACCAAAGTGTTTGGCAATCCCCTTTTTGGCTAGGGAGCCAATAATGAGTAAGTCCGGTTGAACGTGGGGGATGACTTCCTTAACGATGGTCTCACCAGGTTCGCCTTCCGCAATCATTGCGTGGACTTTGGTAACGCCAGCAGCTTGGGCTTGCTTTTGATATTTCAATATATGCTGTTCAAGTTCTTGGCGTTCCCCATGAATGTAGTCTTTACTGAGCGCTTGATAGACGTTCATTTCATCATTTTCAAGAATCGAGATAATGACCAGTTCGGCACCATCTTGCTTCGCTTGGTGGATTGCATAGTCAAAAGCAAGTAAAGCATCGGCAGAATCATCAACACCAACGAGAATCCGGTTGAATTTAGTCGCCATTATTTGTTGGCCTCCTTTGCTGCTGCAGCAAGTTGCTGTTCAACGTAACGTTTGTTACCGCGTTGTAGGTCGAAGACGGTCCAGACAAGTAGGGCTAAGATAGCGGCAATCAAAAGGTAGGCTAGAATTTTAGAAAAAGTCTGTTCGCCAGCTGAAGGATTATCGCCAAAGAAGCCTAAGATTGAATCTGGTAGACCGAGTAAGTTTAAGAAAGTCAAACCGATGACGGATAACCAACCTAAACCTTTGATCCAAAGTGAGTTTTTGAATCGTTTGCCCATTTC
Organism: Lactiplantibacillus sp. C232; assembly: GCF_023806725.1. Taxonomy (NCBI): domain Bacteria; kingdom Bacillati; phylum Bacillota; class Bacilli; order Lactobacillales; family Lactobacillaceae; genus Lactiplantibacillus; species Lactiplantibacillus sp. C232. The sequence continues at coordinate 4,866 of NZ_JAMSKZ010000012.1, read as the reverse complement.
TGCCGCGCTGTCAGTCATCATTAATAGTGGCAACATGGAGAATGGAAGGGCGAAAGCCAGAAAGACTTGTGAGTTATTCATCAGATTATTCAATGCAGTATGCTCGTCGATTGCACTCTTACCACTAGTTAATAGCACGCAAATGAGGACGGGAATAACGGAGATCAACCGGGTCACTAACCGCCGTAACCAGAGTGGCATCCGCATGTGGACGAACCCTTCCATGATGACTTGCCCAGTTAACGTACCGGTAATTGTGGAGTTTTGCCCAGAAGCCAGTAACGCGATGGCGAAGAGGGCTGAGAGCGCCCCAGATTTAGCAACACTGATTAAAATACCATTGCTTAACATTGATGTATTGGATAATGCTTCATAAAGACCGAAGAATGAAGGATCTTTAACAGCGCCACTCTTAAAGACGGCAACGCCCATAATCAATAATAGTGAATTAACCACGAAAGCGAATGAAAGTTGGATATTGGAATCCCAAGCAGCGAATTTAACGGTCCGCGCGACATCTTCCTCATCGTTGTGGTCAATCTTCCGCGTTTGTGAGATGGCTGAATGTAAGTACAAATTGTGTGGCATGACGGTGGCACCGATAATCCCTAAAGCACCAGAAAGTGGCGTCATACCGTTTACTGAACGACTTGTCGAGAAAGTGTCAGCGGTTGGGACTAGGCCCTTGATCACACCGCCCCAATCAGGGTTGGACAGTGCGACTTGATAAACGAATACGAATAAGATAACTAAAATCAAACAAACCACGATGGCTTCGATTTTCCGAAAACCGATTTTGGTCAATAATAGCAAAACTAAAACGTCAAGCACGGTAATAAACACCGCAATGACTAACGGAATGTTGAATAATAAATAGAGGGCAATCGCAGCACCGATAACTTCGGCAATGTCGGTCGCCATGATGGCTAATTCGGTTAAAATCCACAAGACGATTCCGAGTGATTTACTCGTCCGCGCCCGAATCGCTTGGGCCAGATCCATCTGACTCACGATACCAAGTTTAGCCGCCATGTATTGTAGTAGCATCGCAATCAAACTTGATATCAAGATGACAGACATTAGCATGTATTGGTAGTTTTGACCACCGGTGATGGAAGTTGACCAGTTACCGGGATCCATGTAACCTACCGCAACTAAGGCACCAGGACCTGAATACGCAAAGAGGGTTTTCCAGAAGTTCAGATTCTTGGGAACCTCGATGGTACCGTTAATTTCCTCTAGTGAGGGGCCGTTAGCATATTCAATCAATTTATGCTTCCGGTTTGGGGTGTTCGTCTTTTCGCTCAATTAAAAGACCACCTTTCTATATCTCTAAATCTTTGAGCCGTTGTCATTGTACAATAAATAAAAGTAAATGGAAATACTTTTTTAGGTATGCCTACAAAATAATTAAAACAGTTTGATATAAAACATTCTAATTGATAATAATATTTTTAACTTACTAAGCAGTCAACCAAGCAGACTAAAACGCTATGACGGAAATCATTGTCGTAGCGTTTTGGTTCGCGATTCTCAAAAAATACAACACGCGCAAATCGCCGGCTTCATCGACTTGCTTAGAAACTTATCTTGCCGAACAATCACCCGTCGCGTACGATGTGCTTGGAGGTGTGAAAATGAATTTTTTAGATAATTTAAAAATTATTCGGCAACAAAAGAAGATGACTCAAACTGACATCGCGACACAATTACACGTTTCACGACAGACGATTTCAAGCTGGGAGAATGGTCGAAGCTATCCAGATATTGGCATGTTGGTGCAAATTAGTATGGCGTATGATTTTTCAGTCGATCAACTATTGAAGGGAGATTTAGGGATGTTAAAACACTACGAGGCTCAGTCGGCAAATAATCGGCGGCAGCAGCGCTTGGTGGCAATCAGTTATGACTTAGTCGTTGGCCTACTATTTTTAAGCTATTTGCACTATTTTTTGCATTGGAACGACGGCATCGTGACGATGGTCATTAATGGTGGGTTGATTGTGATGACCACGACGTTGATTATGAATTATAATTATTTTGATGATTGGGCAACCACTAAACGCCAGGCGTGGCAATTAGTGGGGGTTATTACGATGTTGGCGGTTTTAAATATCGCGTTGGTGTGGCCACAACTAGCTAGTCAGATCCCATCAACCCAGTTCTTAAATCAACATGCTGGTGCATATTTAGCGGGGAATGTGAGCGGAAAATTAGTTGGTGACTTCTTGCATCTCTTTATTTGGACAGCGGCGGCCGTGATGGCGATTGAAATTCCGCTCAATCGGGCGAGAAAGACTTCAGATTAGGCGTTCAGGTTGTGGATGGTGTTATTAAATGCTGCGACCACTATTTAGCAGCAATCGAGTCACGCTCAACGATCATTTTGGCACCTATGATAATGATGAGTTATCGGCTACGGCAAGCCGTTTTTAATTCATGATTGTCGCAGATTTTGGTTATTCGTTGATGTGCAACGGCCCCATGATGATGCCAACTAGCTGCAGAATTAGCTGATGTGGACAGTTAAAGCTGGTTGGCGTTTTGTGTATGTGAATTATTGGGGTAAAACTGAATAGTTGCCATCGCCAATAGTTAACTGCTGTGCTAAGATTAAGTTGTGTTATTTTTACTCATAAAAATGAAGATACAACTTAAACAGAATTCTTTCACAATAATCATGTTTAAGTGAAGAAAGTCAGGTGTAGTAACCATGAGTAAGCCAGATTCGATTAAAGTTGATCAAAATGAGGAAACGGTTACTGAAATTTTAGAGCCAGCAGCAGAATTAGATAAAAAAATTATTTCACCCGTTAAAGAAACCCGTAATCAGGCGATTCGCTATATCTTGTGGGGATTGATCAGTGTTGCGGTCAACTTTGCAACTTTCTATACGATGTACCACCTAATCGGACTCGAATACCAGGTCGCTAATGTTATTTCCTGGGTCATTGCCGTTCAAGTCGCGTTCTGGGTGGACCGCTTGAAAGTGTTCGACCATCATTCACACCACGTTTATCGTGAAATGGGTAAGTTCTATGCGACCCGGATAGTGACGTACGTCGTTGAAGCGATTATTTTATGGTTGTTGATGTCAGTATTGGGGAGCTCGGCGGTACTAGCCAAGATTCTTGGGCAGGCCGGCGCCATCATTGGGAACTTCTTGTTCTCGAAACTGTATGTTTTTCGAAATAAGTAGCCACATCAAGACGGGAATGAAAATTCACGTCTTTTTTTGTTCAGTGGGGTGCCGCGGTTGTTAGAATGACGAGTAGGTGTGTGAAAGCGGATTAAGATTACAAGTAGATTGCGGTAATCCTAAATATTCTTAATGATTCACTAAGAGCTATGTTTAAGTGGGGTGTCATGTGGTTTAATAAACTTAAATTATTGCTTGTCACCATGTTAAAAAATTAAGAGGAGCGCACAGCATGCTAAAAAATCTAATGCGCGGAATCAAAGCGCTGTGTCTAATCGGCCTCGTGTTATTTGGGTGGCGCAACTATGATACGCTTGCCCCGCGCGCGGCAGCTTTATATCAGACGAGTCGTCAGAATCTAGCGGCTGCCTTGTCGGGTGACTTATCTAGTCATTTGTTGGGTGCTGATGATACTAGCAGTGCTACCGAAGATTCGGCGACTAACTCAAGTAAGCAATCATCAAGTCAGCAGACGGATAAGACTGCGAGTGCCAGTTCGGTCACTAGCTCGAGTTCGCAAGCAACTAGTTCAACAACGCAAGCAACACCGATTGAATCGATCGTGCAGAACGCCACTTTAAAGAAGACGTATTATTATTCCTTCGATCATAATGTTCCCAAAGCGGCCCGGCAGGTCTTTCTTGAAGCTGTCGCGACTTATAACCAGACTGGGTTAGTCCATCTGGTAGCTGGTCAAGCCAGCGGGTCACAAAATTCAGTGACTTTTTCGATGTATCATAAAAAAATGACGACTGGTGCGACCAGTGTTGAACTTGGTCATGGTGGCCCTGATATTACTAAGCAAATTAGCTGGCGAGGTATCCAATATTGGAATAACGCGACGGCTAGTCTTAACGGCTCATACGCCTCAGCTTTCAGTAAATCGGTCGCAGTTCATGAGTTAGGTCATGCGTTAGGGTTGGATCACAGTTCATCGACTGAATCCGTGATGTACCCGGTTTCACAAGGTAAGAGCACGTTGTCAAGTGCTGATATTGCGGCCCTGGAAACAATTTATCAAAAGAATGCGTAATTTATTTTCGTAATACCAAACAAAATTTAACCACTTTTCAAATTTTGACCTATAATCAAGGTGTATCAAAAATTAGAAAGGAAGTTGTTTTAGTATGGCTGCAGCAGTTGAAATGAACAGTATGTTAGACGAAAAGATGACGGACGTGTTTGATTGGAGCGACTCTAAGTTACCCGTACGGGATGCGATTTGGAATCACTTTATGGACGCTGATAGTCATGATACTGACAAGACGGCTGACGAAGTAGCGCCTTATATGAGTATGGACGAAGCTAAGCTCAAGAGCGAAGTTGAAAAACTCTTAAAGGCTTAACTAGAATAACGACCATGACGGCCTAATTTTTGAATGGGAACTGATTGCCAGTTTAGTAATCAGTTCTTTTTTTATGCTTTTAATCCGGCTGAATAAGCTGGTTGGTCAGGGGGGCCTCTCAACCGAAGCTAATCAAGACCAAAAATAATTTTTTTGAATTACTGTCGACACTATGAGCCCGTAGTGGTTTACCTTTTAATTAATGGCAGATTGTAAAATTTAAGTTGAACATTTAAGTGGACAGAAAAACCCATCAAGGTCTTTAATGGTGTTACCACACAATCCATTAGAAAGAAGGACCTTGATGAGCACCACTATTTT
>NZ_JAMSKZ010000011.1:0-117538 GCF_023806725.1 Lactiplantibacillus sp. C232 | reverse complement strand
AAACTTTATTTATCGAATTCAAATTGAGTTCAAAATCAAAATCGAAAAAAAGAACCCAATTCGTAAATGAATTGGATTCTAAATATAACTTCATCAACACCGGTTGACAGAGACCCCAAAAAAGAGGCTACGACAGATATAGCCTCTTTCATCATGAAAATTAACGATTACGCTTTTATACTAATTATCCGGTATCTATTTACTTACCACATGGTCCTCATCCAACATGTACTGGAACGCCACGTCACCAGTCAATAAGTTAGCTTTGAACAAGCCCTGGTTACCATTGTTTTCGTCACCCATGACCACGAAGTACGCGGCACCTTCATCAGCCACATGTTGAAAACTCAGGTAGTTCCCCTTGAAACCTTGCTTGCGGAACAAACCAATAATCCGGATCATTTCACGTTGTGTCACTTCATCTGCTGCTACTTTTTCACTCATATTTAGCTTTAACTCCAATTCTCTGCTTTATTCTCATTCTGCCGTTTTGGGAGCTGGTCTTATTTCCAGAAATTACTCTTATCGGCCCTCAGCGCCCAAAAAAGCACTCCCCTGAGACAGCGGAGTGCTCCAAAAAACTAGTAAATAACTATTAAATTATTTGCCTAACTTTTCCTTACCAAGAACCTTTAACTTTTCATCAAAGTCATAGACAACTGGTTCGCCAGTAGCCATTTCAAGGTCCATGATATCATCATCACTGATTTGTTCGATGTACTTGCTTAAGGCACGTAATGAGTTACCGTGGGCAGCAATGATTACATTCTTGCCGTCTAATAACTTAGGTGCGATTTGGTCTTCCCAGAAAGGCATAACGCGTTCCAAGGTAACCTTCAAGTTTTCGCCACCAGGGACGATGTTAGGGTCTAAGTCAGCGTAACGACGATCGTTAACGGCTGAACCTTCATCATCGGCACTCAATAATGGAGGTAAAACATCATAAGAACGACGCCAGATATGAACTTGGTCGTCACCGTATTTTTCAGCGGTTTCCTTCTTGTTCAATCCTTGTAATGCACCATAATGACGTTCGTTTAAACGCCAAGTCTTGGTTTCTGGAATCCAGAGTTGGTCGGATTCTTCAAGCACATAGTGCAAAGTCTTGATGGCACGAGTCAAAACTGAAGTAAAGGCGTAATCGAATTCTAAGCCTGCTTCTTTAACTTTTTGACCAGCAGCCTTAGCTTCTTCAACACCCTTTTCGCTTAAATCAACGTCAACCCAACCAGTAAATTGGTTAGATAAGTTCCATTCACTTTGACCGTGACGAATCAATACTAATTTTGCCATAGCAGTTAATGACCTCTTTCTTAAGTTATTTACTCACCCTATTTTACACTGAAAAAGCGAAAAATCAAAACAATATCAGCGCTTATTTTCAGAATCCGGGTGGAAAGTAATCGTTTTTTTCAGATTAATGTTAGGTCGCGGCCGGTGAACCGGTTTCACGCCGATGATGTCCAAAATAAAGTTAAAAATCGGTACACCGACGATCAGTCCCCAGACACCAAACAGACGCTCACTCACTAGTAATACGACAAACGTATAAAAAATGGGCAGCTCCGTGCGACTCGACATAAACTTGGGATTCAAGACATAGGCTTCTAAGGCGTGCACAACCAAAATCATTAAGAGCATATAGACCACGTAGCGCAAACCGCCAACCGAATAGGCAATCAAGCTCAGCGGTACGACTGAAATAATCACCCCAGCGACTGGAATCAGACTTAAAATAAAGATCATTAATCCCAAGCTAATCAGTTGAGGCATCTTCAAGATTGCCATGAAGGCTACCGTAATCACCGTATTGACAATCGCAATCAAGAACTGCGCTTCCAAAACAACGCCAAAGCTATTCACAAACTTTTTGGCAAAGAAATGGACGTCTTGAAAGAACCAGCCAAACGTACTGGTCAAAAAGCGCTTCGTGAAGACCCGCATCTGATGATCCTCAATCGTAAAGAAGAAGCTCAAAATAAATGACAAGAAGAAGGTTAGTCCCATATTACCAATATTAGTAATATACTGGAACACAACTGAAATACCGCCCTTCAATTGTTTGAGTATATCCGACTCTTGAAAATACGATGTCACCCACGTCAACACTTGGTTAGTATCATGTGATGGGTTCTGATAAAACCGATAGACTGATTCAAACGTCAAAAAAGTTTGTTTGATCAACTGCGGTAAATAAATCGATACAGCAAAGTAAATTCCAAGAATGACTAGTGCGTAGACCACTAGGACAATGATCGTCGGTGGAATCTTCACCCACCGCCGAACTGCCCGAACTAACCGCGTCACTAAGAACGTAAAAATAAACGTTAATAAAATGATACTCATCATACTTGATGCCAAGTATAGCGTTAACACAATCAACGCCAATACGCAGGCGCGCCGCCAGCGCACATTTCGTATTAACTGTGACCAAAATTCCACAACATCCACCCCTCTACTATCCCTTACTCCTATTCTAACGGAAAGTCTCAGCAATAAAAATTAAAAGGCCGTTGTGAATCGACAAAAAACGTGTCAAGTTTATCACTAATCACTCGATAAACTTCACACGTTCGTTTAAATAAACACTTAATGACTTATGAGAACTGCATCTTTAAGCTCTCTAATCCTAATGCTTGGTGAATAATAACTGAGGCGCCACCCAACAAGGCCGCCGACTGTACGTTCTTGGTTGCAATGATCGGAACTTGCCGACTTGGCGAAGTTAGCTTGGCCGTGCTCTCCCGAACATTAGTCAATAGTTGTGGCAAGATTTCTAGAACGGTCGTGTTCAACACAACCACATCTGGTGCGAACGCCGTGGAAACATTCGCAATCACCTTAGATAGATAGTAAACAAAGTCTTCGAAGACCTTTGTCACTTCCGGATCATGGTTGATGTAGTCATGTTTGACCGTCGTCAAATCTAGTCGATCGACATGCTTGATGGCCTTCAACCGAGCCCACAAGGCTTTTTCAGAAGCATAATCGTTAACGGATGCCAAGTGGTCCTCAACGTGCCGATCTTCTAACAAAGCAGTCCCCACTTCACCTGCTTCGCCTTCATGACCAGAATATAGTCGCGAATCAGCCACGATTCCCGCATGAATTTGATCGCGAACGACTACTGAAACCACGTTATCGAAAATCTCATTGTCATGGAAATCACGTTCAAAAACGGCCGTTAAGTTAGCTTTCTTTTCCAGAACTACCGGAATCCGTAGCTTATCACGTAAATACTTTGCTAGATCAAAGTGTGTTAGTCCCTTGATCGGTGTCTTGAGGATTTTATTCTCATAAATAATCCCATCCAGCGCAATGGCGACCCCCATCAGACCATGAATCGTACCATAGTCATCAACGTTCCGTAATTGATCTTCAATCAAATCAATGACATCCGTCAACGTCATATCGCTCGTCTTAAAGCTTTGAAAGTGCAAAATTTTACCATTCAACCGTGAATACATAAGTTTGACTGCGTCAGCCGTCATGTCAATGCTGGCCACAAAACCATAGTTCACGTTCAGCTCAGCCATCACTGGTTTACGACCGCCGTTTTTCGTGCTGACACCACAGCCAATTTCCTTGATGAACTGGGTCCGCAGTAGCTGATTATAAATATCTGAAACCGTCACTTTATTCAAACTCAAGTTCCGTGAAATCTGGCTCCGGCTAATCGGTCCTTCGTTAATAACCTGCTGCAGAACTTGCTTTTCATTCGTACTGCGCATTACATGTTTATTAATAATCATACTGAATTTCGATGCCCACCATTGACAATCGAACTACTTTACCAAATCATGTTAATTTGGTCTGCCATTAATTCAATCATCAACGGGCACCTTAACCCCCTAATCTGTTAATATTCTATAGCATCAAACAAAAATAGTACACAAAATAGTCAATTTTATACCCATTTTGACATATGAACGTTAAAAAAAGGCCAATACCGATATAAAATGACCGCCCCCGTAGAACCAAAATATCAAGAACGAAAACTTTCCGTCCTTACTCCTACATTCTATAACAGTTTTTATAAAAAAATCACCGATTGACACCTAAAAGTAGGTGTTTTATCGATGATTGTTAAGTGGACTTCCATACTGTTATTAAATTGTTTATATTACTGCAACGACCTCGCTGCTTGCGCCAGAGACATATGTTGTAAACTGGCTTGTTGTAAAATGGCCTCGATTTGGGCATCCGTATACTGACTAGCATTAAATCCAGCTTGCGCTAGCTCCGCACGCGTTGCCTGAATCTGATCAGAGCTATAATTCATCGTTTGGGCAGCTTGCGCCAGTGAGAGGTGTTGTGCCGCTGCTCGTTGCAGAATAGCACGAATTTGGGCATCACTATAACTACTGCCGTCGAGCCCTTGCGCAGTCAACTCAGCACGAGTCGTCTGCACTTGACTGTCACCATAACTGTTGTTAGCTGCAGCTGACGAGCCCATCGAATGGTTAGCTGAGGAAGTTGATGATGAAGCAGCCGCCTGCTGTTTAGTGGCTGGCGTGCGTTGCGTTTGTTGCTGACTTCCGGTCATCCCCGTAACCGCTTGTGCCGCACTCGGGATCACCGGTGCTGAACCGGTCAATGTCTTGAGTGACGCATTATTTTGTTTCTGTAAATCCAACACATTTTTCCGAATATCCTGATAGTAACGTTGCTTAAACGCCTTATCCTGCAATAACTTAGCAATTACAACGTTAGAATCCGTAAACTCATTCGCTTTATTCAGCTCAGCAGCTTTCTGATACTGTTGTTGATAAGTCTTGCGTTTTTGTTGCACCTTTTTTATTAAGGTAAGTTGTTCTTGGGCCTGATTAATTAACGTAACTGCACCGTGCTTGGTCGTCTTAACCGTCATAAAGTCACGTTTAGCCATGTCAAATTTCCGCGCAGCCAATGCTTCTTGACCAGCCACATAAGTCTGGGTCTGGGTTAAATACCGTTGCGCCTCAGTACTACTAGCTTTCGTTCTGGTCGCATGTGTAAAACTCGTCTCCGCTAACGTATAATTCCGCGCTTGCAGTGCCCGCTCACCAGTTCGCATTTCAGCCGTGTATGAGTCTTCCTGCAGACGGTACCGCGTATATGAATAACTACCAACCCCCACAGCGATAATTACTGCAAACACGATCCACATCCATCTTTTCATCACGACACCCCCATCAACTGATTTTGTAATTAATTTATTATAACATGTTTACGAATCAGGTCGCGATTCGTTGTGCTTACAAAACTGTTTTCATAAGCGTATAATAATTAGTGTATTTTACGAAGAAAGGATCCTTATTGCAATGCTAGAAAAAACCTTTTACCACACCCTTCTAAGCCACTCATTCAATATGCCCGTCACAGTCAACTACTGGGATGGAAGTAGTGAAACTTATGGTGAAGGCACACCAGAAGTCACGGTGACTTTTAAAGAAGCCATTCCAATGCGTGAAATTACCAAGAACGCTTCAATTGCCCTTGGTGAAGCTTATATGGATGGCAAGATTGAAATTGATGGCAGTATTCAAAAATTAATTGAATCGGCCTATGAATCGGCAGAAAGTTTCTTCAACAATTCTAAGTTCAAGAAGTTCATGCCTAAACAATCTCACTCTGAAAAGAAGAGTCAACAAGACATCCAAAGCCATTACGATGTGGGTAACGACTTCTACAAGATGTGGCTTGATCCAACCATGACCTATTCTTGTGCTTACTTCAAACATGACACTGATACATTAGAAGAAGCCCAGATTCATAAGGTTCATCACATCATTCAAAAGCTCAACCCACAACCTGGCAAGACCTTACTAGACATTGGTTGCGGTTGGGGTACGTTGATGTTGACTGCCGCTAAAGAATACGGCTTAAAAGTCGTCGGGGTCACGTTATCACAAGAACAATATAACCTAGTTGCTCAACGCATCAAGGATGAAGGCCTCAGTGATGTTGCTGAAGTCCGGTTACAAGATTACCGTGAACTTGGCGACGAAACTTTCGACTACATTACCAGTGTTGGGATGTTCGAACACGTTGGTAAGGACAACTTAGCAATGTACTTTGAACGCGTTAACCACTATCTTAAAGCTGACGGCGTTGCCTTATTGCACGGCATCACCCGGCAACAAGGTGGCGCCACTAACGGTTGGTTAGATAAGTACATTTTCCCAGGTGGCTACGTTCCTGGGATGACCGAAAACTTACAACACATTGTTGACGCCGGCTTACAAGTCGCTGACGTTGAAACCCTCCGTCGCCATTACCAACGGACGACTGAAATCTGGGATAAAAACTTTAACGCTAAGCGCGCTGCCATCGAAGAAAAGATGGGCGTGCGCTTCACTCGCATGTGGGATCTCTACCTACAAGCCTGTGCCGCTTCCTTCCAGTCTGGTAACATTGACGTCATGCAGTACCTCGTAACTAAAGGTGCTTCATCACGAACCTTACCAATGACCCGGAAATACATGTATGCGGATAACCGAATCAATAAAGCTTAATTAAATGCCAAAATACCAACTATCTCGATTATTTCGAAATAGTTGGTATTTTTTTGACCATTTTTCAGGAATGACTGACAACTAGCTTTCAGTCACCGCCATGCGTACCCAACCCAAGATCTGATGGTAGATGAGTAACGATCCTAGGAAGAAAGCGGCCGCTAAACCGGCGGATGTCGGTAGTTTGTTAAACATATTGGCTGGTAACACTAAGGCTAATAGTGGAAAGGCATACGCTGCTGGCAATTGTAAGTTAAGCGCCCGTAACCACAAATACACAAGTGGTAAGGCAATGACCGTCGTTAATAGCCACGAAGCAATCAATAGGTGAATGCCGACCCCAATACTAGCAGCAGCCGACAATGCAAGCCACTGCTTAAGTGCGGTCGTTACCGTATATTCAGACTGTTGAGCCGCTTCAAAGAAAACGACGATCACGGGTGGGATTGCGGCCATCTGGGGCTGTCCCGCTAGCCAAACAATACCCACCCAGACAAAAACTAGGCTGATAAAGCCGAGCATTTGCCAGCGACTAGCAGAAGCTTCGGTTACCCGTGAGATTGATCGCGGTCGTTGAATCCAAGCCCCAATCATCAGGCAAATAGTCCAGAAAAAGATGGCTACGATAAAGGTCCAGTGCGTTGCATTAATGATAATTGGCAGTAAGCCAGTAGCAAAGGCTGGCGCCAAATTCGATTTTAACCCCTTCAATAATAATAGCATCAGTAATAGACCGACAAGCACTTTGAGGGCGTACGACCAAGGTAGTTGATTGACTAAGAAGCCAATAATTGCAGTTCCAGATGGTACTAAGAATAACTTTAAGGGTTGCCGAGTCCACGCCGTCTTACGATAAACCCACGTCCCGGCTGTCAGAGCACCGATTTCGGGTAAAATGATTTCCGCATCATGTTGCAATGTGGCACTCGCCACCATTAATAGAATGAAGCTCCACCCAGCTAAGTATCGCCAACCATCGCTTTGCTTTAAATCCATTTCGACAAAATATTCCTTTCTTATATTCGATTAGATATATTTATGTTATCAAGTGTCAACGACTAGCATTGTACCATAAATACAATCGTCTCCTCAAATAATCCTGAAAACACATCAACAGTTTTCAGGATTATTTTCAATCACTTTCCTGACCTATAAATCAAAATTCGACTGAGTAAAGTCTTACCCAGTCGAATTCAGTCGTCGCGCCAACGCAGTCGCAACGTTATCAACACCGCAGTCAGAAAATTATGCATTTTGCATAAGCCTTTTGATAACTAAACGGTTATGCTATTTATCGTACTAGTAATTGGTTAACCAGCCTACGTACACTAGCCGTTACGGCCTAACATCAAAAATATGAAGATGGCTTCTGCTACTCGTAACCACCACCGATATCGGTGCCAGCGTAATACCGACCAATGGTGTTTTAGCCACTGATTGGCATAGTGCGCAATCAGTGGCGCCCCGATAATCATAAAACCCTCGGTCCAAAAATCGACGCGGGCGGGCCAAGTCGTGTTATCAAAGCCAGCACCAATGGTCGCAACTACGAGCAAGATGTAGAGGCCCCACAAACTGATTTGTAAAGGTCGTTTGATTTTCGGCCACCATTGCCGGGCCTGTATTCGCTTAATCATTGATTGATGGTGCGGCCGATAATGCTCATGACCAGGTAACGCTGCTAACATTGCAGTCGCACTTTGATATCGTTGCTGTGGGTCTAGGGCCGTGGCCTTCATAATAATCGGGGCCCATGTTGAATCCTGTGTCAGTGTCGTTGTATCTAACGGCCCGCTCGGCTCTTGACCAGTCAACAAACAGTTTAGAACGACCCCTAACGAATATAGATCGCTCCGTTGATCCGTTTGGGCGAAGCCATAGTTTTCAGGTGCGGCAAAACCGCTCGTGCCTAATAAACGAGTATCACTGTCTTGCTCAGCATGATATTGTCGCGCTGCGTTGACATCAATCAAATAGTAGTGATCCCGATAACACATCACGTTACTTAGTTTAAGGTCCCGATGCACAATTTGTTGTTGCCCCAACGCCTGTAGCGTTATCAACAATTCTTGTGCGACGCGCACCGTCATTTCGGGGGAAAACGGTCCTTGTGTGGCCAATCGATCCACTAGTGTTTGACCATTAATTAAGGTCTCAACACTTACAATGCAATCAGTCGCCGTTAATAATGCTTCGATCCGGGGCATTCGGGGAATTGGCTGCTGCTTCAAACGCTGTAGAACAGGAACATTATCAGGATTTAATAGTTTAGCTACCGAAACAACCTGTTGCTTCTTAACCAGTAACGGAAACTCGCGTTGCGCAACTAATGGTCCTAGTGGTTCATAACCAGCCGTACTTAACAATTGCATTGCTTGAACAATCGGTAACACCGTGACACCCCCCTTTTTATCAAAATTACTAACTTTTATCATAACCATACTTTTGGAGGAATTACAATGTCAAAATATCAGAATAACGAAGTCACACCAGTCGCACACCAGTCGCGAACAGCCGAATTAGTTTTAGGAATTATTGGCGGTATCTTCGGTATCATTGCCGGCTTACTGGCGATGACCATCGGCGGCATCGGTAGTGCTTTAGAAACCAGCGGATCGGCTGGGGTCAGCAATCTTGGCGTTGGCTGCATTATTGTCTCTGTCCTCGCGATTATTTTAAGTGTCATGATTAATCGCAATCACGTTTTAATGGGCTGGTTGATCATCCTTTGTGGGATTCTTAACTTCGTCTTTGTCAGCTTCTTCGGGATTCTAAGCGGTCTGCTCATTGTTATTGCGGGCGGCTTAGCACTAAGAAAGTAGGTAAGCTCATGCAAAAAACGAAAGCTTGGTATCAAAAATGGTGGGCGTGGGTCCTGATTCTCCTTGGCATCTTCTTTGTCATCAGCCTCGTCAATTCTCCACAAGACGGTAAAAACTCACAAGCAGCGACGACCAAAAAGACCAGCGCTAGCAAGTCCACCGCTAAGGAAACCCCGGCAAATACGATTTATAAAGTCGGGCAGACAGCCACCATCGATCACGTGCAAGTAACGGTTAATAATGTTAAAACCGCAACGACGCTCAATGATGTTCAGCCTAAAACTGGCAATCAATATTATACGGTCACCGTAACATTGAAAAATAGCGGTAGAGATAAAGTCAGCTATAACCCGTTTGACTTTAAAATCAAGGCCGCCGGTAACCAAACTAGCCTAGATGAGATCAACATTGATGAAAATAACCAATTAGATAGTGGTGACCTGACCGCTGGTGGCTCTGTCAGTGGTACCATGACTGGTCAAGCCAAAGCAGATGGGTCCGTTGAACTCATCTACAATCCCAGCTACTTCAGTGATCGGCATTTGACCTTTAAATTACAGTAGTTTCTGGTACACTAATACTAATTAAGAAGGAGTATTAGGGGGGCACTAACCGTGGTAGAACGCGCAACTAAGGAACTATTTAACGAAATCAAACATGCAAGTGAGGCCGACCAATTTATGACAAATATGGCCACTAGTTTTATTCGTACCAATCCGGCGGAATACCTCGCCGAGCTTATTCAAATCAAACACGTCACTAAAAGCCAAGTCATTCGGCGCGCTAATCTAACGCCCTCGATCGGTTACCAGTACTTCGATGGCAAGCGCCGACCTAACCGGGCTCGCATCATCGCCCTCGGATTCGGTTTTCAACTGACCCTGACCGAGCTTAACACGATGCTCAAGCGAACTGGTTACGCCGTCCTTTATGCTAAGGATGAATGGGATGCTCTGGTCATCTTCGCACTTAGTCAGCGCTTTGATCTTAATCGTACTGATGAACTACTTTATCAATACGGTCTAGGCACGATTACCGACGAAGATTAGCGTAGTTGCCAACATCCACACTAATGTCCTATGGCAGACTCACGCCAACTAAAAGTTCGGCATAACCAGGTTCTAGAATACTAAAAGACCAGGCCCTAATGAGTTGAATGCTCATTAGGGCCTGGTTTGCTCAATCTAGGTCAAAGATAAAGATGATGGTTTCAATCAATACAATGAACGGGATGTATCGAACAAATAAGATAAAGTACCAGAAGGCCTCGTTAAAACTCACAACATTGAATCTAGTTATCCCTAGAATAATCAAACAGCTAACTAGTATCAAAATTGAAAATAGCTTTTTTATCCTTAATCGTTTGCCAAACTCTGACCCCATAATTACGGCCAGCAACAGCCCACAACTCACATACCCAGTGAGCTGATTACTATCCAGCTTAAATCCAACCTGAACCCCCGTCGAAAAGTAAAGTGCCGCAATGTATATCAGCAAGTAAATCCCTGCAATAACTTGAATTCGTCTGTAGCTATTCATATGTCTCCCCAATTTAGCAGTTCTTAGAATAAAACTATACTAAAAGGAAACCAATAAGCCAATGCTTTTTTCAGCTATGTAGCACCTGTAATTAAGCATCGTTAAAATAAAAAATCTTCAACAATAAATATTTCAATCCCGGTTGTTCAACTTTAGAACCGTGCGCAAGGCCGATTAAGAAGCTACAGCCAGGCACGCTCAACGGCACTATCTTACGCATCCACGTCCGCTCCCAAAACAGATAAGCACTGTTCCAGCTGTAGCTGGCAAATTCTTGATTATTAAATTAATAATATTCAATTTATACATTGGGATTAACTCGTTTATAACCGAAGACAGATTGTCGAAGTGCTACCGCTGCTTTCTGAAAATATTTTTTAACACTTGGACGCTTTGCACCATCAAAAAAGGCCAAACGCATTGCGCCTGACCACTAAAATCAACTCGTAGTGAAGGTGATAAATACCTCGTTCTAAACTGGCACAATCAAATAATACCCGCCACTAAGTCCAATGAACAAGTAGATCAAATGCCGGACTGTCGTCATGGGTAGCCGCGGCAGGATTCGTGCCGCCAGCGCCGTCCCAATGACTGCACCTACCATACCAATCATAATATGGGGGAGCAAGACTGGCGTCAGAATACCGTTCAGTACGCGGACTGTCGAAATATAGACCACATCGATCAAAAAGAAAGTCTGCAAATTTCCCAAGTAATCCGCAGTCGTATCGGCAAGTGATAGAAAATAAAGGGCCATCAGCGGGCCGCCAATACCGAATAACCCATTGAAGAACCCCGAAATAATCATGAAGAGACCGGCTAACCACCACGGATAAGTCTGATTCGCCGCACGTTTGCTCAGACTAAAGTACCCGGCTAACGAAACTAACAGCGCACCTAATAACCGTCGCAATAATTGCACATCTAAAACTTGACCAAGATGTACCGAATAGGCCGCCACACTGGCATAAACGATAAACGGCACAATAATCTGACGAAAGTGGATATGCTGATGATAACGCCAAACTAATGTTATGACACTGGCTGCCATAATAACGCCCGCCACGGCCGCACTTTGAGCAATCGGAAACAACTGTGGTAAAAAGATCATCATGACGATGGCCGCACCAAAGCCCGTTAACCCTTGGACCAGACCAGCCAATAATCCGGGTAAGAAAACCAATAACCATACCATCAACGTATCCTCTTTTCATCATAATAAAAAAGAACCGGGTCACCCAGTTCCAACAAAATCTAAATATGAATTAGTAACACAAAAATCATCACTGAGACTAGACCAATCACCACTGATAAAGTCATTGAACGCGTGCGATAAGCCACAAATCCAACGAGAATAGCAGAAATAATCATCCCCAGATTGCCAGAAGTGATCACTGCGTACTTACTATCGATAAAGACACTTTTAACAACTAACGCCGTGAATAGTGAGACGGGTACGAACCGCATCCATTCATTAAACCATTCTGGGATCTTCCGCTTCGTAAAGAACAGTAGCGGGAAAAAGCGTGGTATGAAAGCCACACACGCACAAAAAATGACCAACCAAAAATGGTCCATACTACTCATTGAGCTGACTGATTGCATAAGAAAAACCCCTCTGTGCCCTACTTGTCAGATTCTTCCATGGCTGTTTGGCCAGTAGGATCGTGAACCTTATAGAGTAAATGACTTTCTGGCTTATGTGCCAACAAGTAACGTTCAATAAAGTAACCGGTCAACGACGCGAGTAGTGTTGACACCACTAGGCCCAGCGTACTCTTCATTAAGACCAGAAAACCTATCGTTAGAACGCCAGACAAAACTGCCACTAAGATAATCAAGCGGCTCTTAGTTTGCATAATTGCCATATAAATGAATAGTGCCGTCAGCGCAAAATCCACCACTTGGAGATTAATCGTCAATGCACTGCCAATCAAACTACCAATAATATTACTTACCGTCCAAAATAATAACGAATAGTGTTCGACCATTAAGGCCTGCGATGGCTTCCAATGCTTGTCCGTCGCAAACTTTAAATAGTTGACCGCGTAATTTTCATCATTCATCGAAAACGCAAACGTAAAAATGAACGGTAATGATTGCCCCTTCAGATAGCGCGATAAGCTGGAACCTAATAAGGCGTACCGTAACTCCAAGAAAAACATCATCAAAATAATGGTTGTCATCGGTGCATTAATTGTCAGCATCGATGCAATTAAAAATTGGGCGCCACCGGAAAAGACCATTACCGAAATTAACGCCGTCAGTAGATGGTTGAACCCGGCCGCATGCAATAAAACCCCACAAGCTAACCCGATGGGAATATAGCTAAGCCCAAGTGGCATTACTGTTCGTAATACCACTAACCAATTTGGCTCGTTCTTTTTCACCAAGAATGCCTCCAGTACCATACCAGTAAAGAATTCTAGCAACAACAGCGAGCGTCAAATTACTTAGACACTCGGACTTAATTTTAACATGTTTTTTATTGCAATCCTACACCTTGTTAAGTTTTTAAGTGTATGTAAGCGGTATCAATACCATTTTTTACTTGAAATGTTGTCCCAGAATCACTAAGTCATTCGGTCGGCCACCTAATTCAGCGACTTCTGGCAGAAACCCCCACTGTTCGTACCCAAACTTTTTGAACAGCTTAATGCTTGGAATATTACTTGAAAAAATATAAGCGATAATCGTTGTTAATCCCAACACAGGTAATTGTTTAGGAACTAATGTCAAAACCTGGCTACCGATTCCCTGTCCTTGAACACTGCGATCCAAATAAACTGAAATTTCAGTCGTCTTTGCATACGCTGCCCGTCCATAAAATGGTGACAGACTAACCCAACCGACCACTGAGTCGTCCTTTACAACAACCCACAGCGGATAGTGTTCAGGGGTATGACTCAAAAACCAATTTCGACGTTGCTCAACCGTAACTGGTTTAAGATCAGCCGTCACTTGATGACTGGGAATCGTTTGATTGTAAATATCTACAATAATGGGTAAATCTGACATGGTTGCAGTTCGTAATGATACGCTCATAGGTGACTTTCACTCCATTCGGTTTAACTACTGTTATCAGTCTTCATTATACAGTTAATCGTGGATCATGCTAACAAATTCTACATAAATGGAATCGCAATTTATCCGCAAAGCTAGCATTCAAATATTAGCAAAAAAAGAAAGAACGCTCAAACTGGAACGCTTGTAGCGAATAGTCGAAGTAGTGACTAAGATAGGCACACGGCCTAATTTAGGGAATAATTTTTAACAAAGCACCTCATAATTATCCCGATTTAAACGTTGCTTTTTTAGCATCGCCAAATGAAGACTATTAATACTCTTTTTATCATAACATCCGCAGCCGTTCAACTTGGTCATCCTTGACAGTGCCTTTTTGAAATTACTCTGGATGCTAATTATTTTTAATTAGCTAAATCAGTGGCACAGCCCTGGTCATTAGTTGCCTGTCATGAATCACTATTGCCAACAAAAAAATCCTCTTTGAGTAGGCAAGTCTCAATTACTAGCTTGCCTACTCAAAGAGGAATATATCTTTTAAGAAATATCTCGTAGCGTTTACTAAGCTAATGCACCCACAGAATCTAATACACTAACTGCTATAATTTAGTTGAACCAGCTCTTAACCCCGCGCCACATCCGTACAAAGATATTTGCTTTGTCGATGGACTTCTTAGGCGTTACATTGATGGTCATATTCTTGCTAGTCGTTCCGTCAACTACCTTGATAGCTTTCTTGCTTAGGTTCAAGTTAACAGTACCGACAGTCTTGCCATTCTTAACGGGTGCTTGTAATTTACCATCGGTTGTCGCCGACTTCTTCAAGCTGACCTTACCAGTAACGGCACTAGCATCCGTCCCGGTTGGCAAGTAAATCTTGGTTGCACCACTATTTGAAACGAGTTGCGACGTTAAGGACTTCCCATCTTGGACATCAACGGCTTTCACACCATTGATCTTGCCATTCTTGTTAATCGTCGTAGTCGTGTAGTTGTGGTAAACATATGACATGATTTCAGCCGTTTGAGTGAAACGTTCCGTCCCACTATCGTTAGCGGCACCGGCATGCATGACGACCGTAATGATCCGGTTACCATTGCTAAACTTAACGGTCCCAGTGAAGGCATTCCCAGCCTTAGTGGAAGTCCCAGTCTTCAAACCATCCACAGGAAGTGCGGAGTAATGTTTAACTAATCCTTTGAGCATGTAGTTTCGGTTATCCATCTTGGTTGCTGAACTAGTGCCCTTTTCAAACCAAGCATGGGCAATGCTAGAAGTCTTTAAAACTTCTGGGTAATCTGATAATAGCTTTTGCGCAACGGTAGCAACATCTTGTGCTGACATTTCGTTTTCAGCACTGGCGGCAACGTTACTGTACCCAATTGTGCTGCCAACCTCTTTATTGGTTAATCCACTGGCATTAATAATGGTAGCGTCCGTGATCCCCCATGATTTAGCCGTCTTCCGCATCAAGCTAACAAACTTATGGGGCGTCCCGGCTACCGCGTCACCCAAGGCTGTGATAGCGGCGTTAGCGGAATAGATTTCAGTCGCGTTATATAATTGCCGCACTGAATACGTCTTCGTTGATAATAACGGTACGTTCGCATATTCCGTGTTTTGGCTCATCTTAGCGACTGCCTTGCTAACACTGATTTTTTGATTCCAAGACAACTTACCTTCATGGATCGCCTTAAGCACTAAATATGTACTTAACATCTTCGTCATTGATGCGATCGCCATTGGCTTACTACTGTTCTTATCATACAGGATCTGACCGGTCGACGCGTCAACCGCAATGGCGGCTTTCGCAGAGATCGATGGTGTACTGGCTGCTTGGGCCTGGAGGTCAGCCCCCGCAATGCCTAAACCAGCTGTACTAAACGTGACTGCCGCAACGAGGGCAATCATAACTTTCTTTAACTTTCCCGCAAATCTCATTTCTCAATTATCCCTTTCTTAATTGCTAATGCTAGTTTTAGTTTAAATAATTATGTCTGTGGAAACAAGTTAATTTATCATATCCGATTGTTTTTTTGTTAATGGGTGGTCATGTTTAACTGGCAAATGAATAACAAAACTTGTCTGCTCATCATCACTTTGCGCATAAATATAGCCACCGTGGTGATCCACGATACTTTGGGCAATCGCTAAGCCCAGTCCAGAACCCCCGGTCGCCTTAGAACGCGATTCTTCAACCCGATAAAACCGTTCAAATAAGCGTCCCAACGACTCAGCTGGAATACGCTGACCATCATTCGTGACGTGAATCACGACTTCTTCACCACGTTGTTCAGCTTGTAATACTACGTTTTTAGCACCAGTTCCATATTTAAACGCATTAGTGATCAAATTGCTGAAGACCCGCCCCAGCTTTTCAGCATCGGCTTCAATGTAAATAGGCTGCGTGCCACTTTCTACTTCAATCTTCAGATGCTTCTTGTTCGCTTCCAGCTCAAAGCTTGCCGCTAACTGTTCTAACATGGCCGTCAAGTTTAACCGATTAATGGCCAACGGTGTCTCTGTCTGCCGTGATTTCGTATATTCAAACAGATCTTCAACCAGTGACTTCATTTGTGTTGCCTTCAAATAGGCAATATGCGCATATTTAATTAAATCCTCTTCTGATTGGTACTGTTTGTTCTCAATTAAGCCTAAATAGCCGATAATTGACGTCAACGGCGTTCGAATATCATGACTGACATTCGTAATTAACGCATCCTTAGACCGCTCAATTTCCCGTTCCTCGTCCATCGAGTGGATTGCCGAGTCTACTAAGGCATTAACACTTTCAACGACTCGTTGTGTATCACCAGTCAGATTAAAGTCAATCCGATGGTCAAAGTGGCCGGCCGCAATATAATGCAACTCACTAATAATATGTCGTAACTGCATCTGTTTGTATCGTCGAATTAATCGCCAATATAATACGAAACCGTCCGCAATCAGCATCAGTCCAATAAAGATGTTTTCATAACTCCATAGCTGGTAGTTATTGGGACCAATGGTAATCGATCGCTTAATTTGGAAAATACCGCTCTGTAACCCCGGATTATGCGCAATCGTACTGTTGATCAGTACTACGATCGACAAGTTTAAAAGGAGTAGCAAAATCACCGTCACTACCCCTTCAAAAAATAATTCACTTTTTTCGCGTCCCGTTAATTTCAAAAGCTAACCCTCACTCTTAACGCGATTCAATCTTATAGCCAACGCCCCAAACGGTCTGAATGACTTTTTCTCCATCCGTGGCTTCTTCGATCTTATCCCGCAAATGACTCACGTGCACCATCACGGTCTTAGCTGAGACAATACTTTCTTGCTGCCAAACACGTTCAAAAATATCATCAGCTGAAAAGACTCGGTTAGGATGACTTGCGAGCAAATACAAAATACCAAATTCTAACGCGGTTAATTGAATATCCTTACCCGTCAACGTTTTAACTTCGTGCGAATCTTTATTGATCGTTAACGGTCCAATGTCCAAAATATCAGGCTCGGTAGTCGTCACGTTATTTTCAGAACGTCGTAATAGTGACTTGACCCGTGCCATAATTTCAAGCGGATTGAATGGCTTGGTGACGTAATCGTCAGCTCCCGTAATCAAGCCCTGAATCTTGTCCATATCACCAGTCTTGGCCGACAAGACTAGGATTGGAAGTTGGGAATCTTTCCGTACTTCTTTGATGACCTCAATCCCATCCATTTCAGGCATCATGATATCCAAAATCATTAACGCAATATCAGGATTCGTATTTAATTTAGTCAAAGCTTCACGGCCATTATAGGCGCTAATTGGTTCATAGCCTTCGTTTTTAATATAAATTTCTAATAGTTGTGCAATTTCTTTGTCGTCATCGACTACTAAAATTTTCATCTTATTTTTCTCCTTAAATAATTCTGTTTTTATTTTACCAAAAAAGCGGCCGGGCTTGGCAGTTAACGATTGATTTTAGAGAAAACGCAACTATTCCGCGTCATTTGCCGTACGGTGAACTAATAACCAAGTATAGTATCCACCTACTAAGATCAATAATCCCGCCGCAACCCATATCGTCCGTAATGTCCACCACCGCTGCAATATCGCCGAAACAATCGCGCCCGTAGCAAAGCTCAACACTAATTCCCAATACACTAAACCAGTGTCAAGCTCCGTGCGCACGCCTGTCAACCAATAATTCGTAAGCGCGATCGTTGCCTTCTTGAGATTACCAGTAGAGAACACGTTATTATAGCCGTGGCCGGCGATTGCGCTGAAGGCTGTCGTCTGCATCGCCATCACGAATGCGAGTGGTGGGACCACCATCGCATTACTAACAGTCGCTGGTAGCATGCCGACCATTAAACAAACAACCAGCTCTGCCACCAAAACGGGCAAGCGCCAGTAGTGTGACCGCGCGCCCAACCATTGTTTCAGTATACCCACAACAATTACACCTAGTGTAAAAAAGAGGACTGTTGCTAATTTAGTCAACACACCCGGTAAATTCCACTGTGCCACATCAACACTGAGAAAAATCAAATTACCCGTTTGACCAGCTGCTAAGACACCACCCCGTTGGATGAATGTGTATGCGTCAATAAAGCCACCGATACAGGTTAAGCCCAAGCCAATTTCTCGTAACTGGAATAAATGGCGTGACTGAAACCGTTGCATCTACTCACCTACTTAATATGTTGAATTTGGCACCTCACTAAACTGGTACAATACGTTTTAATAAGTCCATCATAGCGCAATTAATCATCAGTACCTAACGAAAACGCGCCTTTTAACCCATGACAGGTTAAGAGACGCGTTCATAATCATCACATCATTGCTGATGATTCTATTGTTAGCTATTTTGGGTGGTTAAATAATCATTAAACGCTGGTGCGAAATGGGCATCAACTACCTTAACGTGGGCCGCTTTGAAAACTGACCGAATCGTCGCAACTTGCGTCTGCTTGTCCATCATCCGCTGTTGCTGGATTTTTTCACGCAAATAATTTGTCACATCAATCCGCTTACCGCTATCATCAGTTACAGCCGCAGTCTTAGATCGACGACTGACAACGTTGATAATTTCATAAGTTGGTTTGTCTTTCGTGTCGGCAGTTTCCATAACTGTTTTGACCGGTTTCGTGACATAGTGTCCCACTCGTAGTTTGGCTGTAGCCTGTACAATTGCTGGTGCTAGAGTTTGATTATAACTGTCAAACTGCGCTAATTTTCCAGCAGTTGTGTGCGCTTGTCGATTATTCTGATATTTTCGCACTTGCGAATCAAAGCTAGCACCCGCATTCAGTTCAGCAATAATTTTTTGCGCTTGCTTCTCATTGGCCGTCGCAATGTGTTGAACCGTTGTCATTGGCATATAAGCTGCTCGGGCTTTTTTTAGTTGTGCTTTAGTCACTGGATACTTAGCACTAATGGCTTTCTCCATCAATAAATTCGCTTTGATTTGCGATTTTAAACGCGGTTCAGTGACATGATTACGTTCTAAAATCATGTGATAATTTGCGCCTGCCTGCCGTTTGAATGCTTTTAATTTAGCAGTTACTTCAGCTTGTGAAACATGATATCGTTGATTAAGGACTTTGTTTAGAGTCAATTCTTGAACAGCCTGTTGCGTCGTCGCCTGGTTTTCAATTTGTTTAAATACTTCCGCTTGTGTGACCTGGCCAGCATCTGACTTGACCAATGTCGTAGCCTTCGCTTGACACCCTGTTAACATGACTGCGATGACTAGACTCGCACCTACCCCTATTAACCGATACTTCATTTATATTAGCCCCTTTCTTTGCATCACTAATACCACGATATCATTAAAAATCTAATGAACTTAATAAGTAACACAATCGTGTACAGAGCTAGTATCAACGTCCTAACAAGAAAGAAACACTACGGTCAATCTACACGAACGTTACATCTGCCTATATCTTCCGCTGGTACTCACCAGACAAAAAAACGTAGAACAAAGTTGATGTTCTACGCTTACTTGATGCTTATTCAACTAAACCAATCAGACTGACTCATACGATATCGTCATTTTAACCGTTGACTGAATAGTTCGGTGCATTCTTTGTAATTTGAATTTCATGTGGATGTGATTCGCGGAGCCCAGCGCCAGAGATTTCAACAAACTGGGCGTTTTCAATCAAGGCATCAATGTCCTTAGCGCCAACGTAGCCCATGCCAGAACGTAAACCACCTAACATTTGGAAGATAATATCATCAACGCTGCCTTTGAATGGCACACGTCCTTCAACACCTTCTGGAACTAACTTGTTCGCTTCGTTCACGCCACCTTGGAAGTACCGGTCAGACGAACCATGAGCTTGTGACATCGCCCCAACGGAACCCATGCCCCGATAGAACTTGTATTGACGGCCATCGTCAAAGACAACCTCACCCGGTGCTTCGGCTGTTCCGGCTAACATACTCCCAAGCATCACGGCGTTACCACCAGCAGCGAGGGCCTTAACGATATCACCGGAATACTTGATCCCACCATCAGCAATGATAGCTTTGCCGTATTCGCGAGCAACGCTGGCAGAATCATAAACCGCTGTTAATTGTGGCACCCCGACACCAGCGACAATCCGGGTCGTACAGATTGAACCAGGGCCAATCCCCACTTTAACAACATCAACACCAGCTTCAAATAAAGCACGCGTGCCTTCTGCCGTCGCAACGTTACCAGCAATCAATGTCTGCTTAGGGAAGTGGGCCCGAATTTCCTTGATCTTCCGAAGCACACCAGCGGAATGACCATGAGCCGTATCAATAACGATGGCGTCCGCACCAGCGGCAAATAGGGCTTCAGCCCGGTCAAAGGTATCACTAGTGACCCCAACAGCCGCAACGGCCAACAAGTGATTGTTGGCATCAACGGCAGCGTGTGGGTGATCATCATCCTTAACGACCGCTTTGATCTTCTTAACTTCTTCAGCCTGCGCTTCAATGCTTAAGTTCTTATGGATAACAGCTAAGCCACCTTGGTTGGCCATCGCGATTCCCATTGCGGATTCTGAAACAGTATCCATTCCCGCACTAATAATTGGAATATTCAGCTGTAAATTATCGGCAAGTTTAACACCTAAATTGACTTCATTCGGTAAAACATGACTTTCGGCCGGAATTAATAGTACATCATCGAACGTATAACCCTTTTTTCCAAACTTTGTATCCCAATTAGACATTGAACGTTAGCTCCTTATGTTTTTATTTTTATCTGTAAAGGTAACAAAACATCGCGATAAATGCAAGGGGTTGCGCAGATTTTCAGAAAGTTCTTATTTTAAGCCTGTAACGCCCAACCGAATGTTCCAGGTTGGGCCGAGCGTACTTCACACACAACTTTCATTCAGTCATTACATCCGTATCACCAGTTTAAAAGCTAACTAGGTGAATAACAAGCAATGACCACTTGCAATCGACAAAAAGACAAGCCAATGCACGCCATCAGCTTGTCTTTCAGTCCGAGCCTAAAACATGCTCGTCGTAATATTAAAGCGCCGCTTCAACCACATCCGGGCGAAGAAGACGACGACGGCAATGATCAAGTACGCGATTCCTGGTAAGACCGGGTTCAATGGTCCTTGAATCATTGACATGGTTGTAAAGACTAACATCCAAACGATGATAGCCAGTACTGACCACGCGATTTTCTTCCATAACGAAACTTTCTTGCCATCTTTAGCAGGCATTAAGTATTCGAATAACTTAGCAACGCCCAAACCACCAATGGCGGACGTAATCAGAATAGCGGTGATCCCGTTGGCACCAGCTGAATTCTTAGTAGCGTTCGTGCCGATGAAGCCCATGATCCCGTACATTAAGCAGAAAATCATGAATAGCATCAAGCCATTATCCAGCGCCGTGACCCAATAGTTCGCCTTTTGACGTTCTACCGGTGTCTTTTTTGGATTCACAATCTCTTCGGTCCGTTCTTGAACGGTCCCGTATAATTGACGAGCCGTGGTTCCCCGACCTTGTTCCGCTAACAATGTAGACGTCATTTCATTCAGAACTGCCGTCTTTTTCTCACCACTCAACGCTGTGGCATCAAGTGACTTGCGCATCTGACGCATATATTCAGCATTGCGCTTCGTCAACTCAGTCGCTTCGTGAACTGGCCGTTCTGCGGCTTGAGCCTGCTTGGCCCCGGCCGCGGCGTTCCTAGGTGTCTTTGAAGTTTCGCTCTCACTCACTATACAATTGCTCCTTTCAGCTTAAACGTTGAAGCGGAATTCGACGATGTCGCCATCTTGCATGACATAGTCCTTACCTTCCAAACGCAGCTTACCATTTTCCTTGACCTTTGCTTCTGAACCGGCTTCATCCAAAGCATCGTAAGACATCACTTCAGCCCGAATAAATCCACGTTCAAAATCAGAGTGAATAATTCCCGCTGCTTGAGGGGCCTTAGTACCGCGTTTAAACGTCCAAGCCCGGGTTTCCTTACCACCAGCCGTGAAGAAGGTTTCCAGTCCTAATAGCTTGTAAGAAGCCCGAATCAGCTTATTCAAGCCAGGCTCTTCAACGCCTTCAGCTGCTAAAAAGTCGGCCTTGTCGTCATCATCTAGTTCGGCAATTTCTTCTTCAGTTTCAGCAGCAACACCAATGGCTTGGGCTCCTTCTTGCTTAGCATAGTCCGCAACCACTTGGAAATACTTAGAGTTTTCTGGATCGGCCATGTCATCTTCGGCAATATTGGCTACATACAGCACTGGCTTAGACGTTAATAAGAATAAGCCCTTGACGATTTGTTGGTCATCTTCGTTGAATTCTAGTGAACGCACGGGTTTGCCGGCTTCCAAGGCAGGTTTGATCTTTTGCAAAACAGCGAGCTCAGCCTTAGCTTCTTTATCGCTCCCCTTAGCAGCCCGTTGCACTTTAGCCAAACGCTTATCAACAGCTTCTAAGTCCGCTAAACTCAATTCTAGATTAATTGTTTCAATATCATCTTGCGGATCGACTTTACCCGTCACATGGGTGATATTGTCATCATCAAAGGCCCGGACCACGTGCACAATTGCGTCAACTTGGCGGATGTTTTCAAGGAACTTGTTCCCAAGTCCTTCACCCTTACTAGCACCCTTGACGATCCCGGCGATATCCGTAAATTCAAAAGTCGTGGGAACGACCTTCTTTGCGGGGATGATTTCTTGAATTCGGTCTAGTCGTTTGTCGGGAACTTCAACCATCCCAACGTTGGGGTCAATCGTCGCAAATGGATAGTTGGCCATTTCGGCGCCCGCCTTCGTAATTGCGTTAAACAATGTGGATTTACCAACGTTTGGTAACCCAACGATACCTGCTGTAAGTGCCATATCGGTTATTCACTCTTCCTTTTTTAATAATTAAGCTTGATCGGCTTTGCTTTCTAATACCTTTTTGAGTTTTTTATTGAACTCACGACGCGGCATCATGACCACGTGACCACATCCCGTACATTTAATCTTAATGTCAGCGCCCATCCGGGTAATTTCCCAGCGATTGACACCACACGGATGCGCCTTTTTCATCTCGACAATATCACCTAAATCATACATGCGCAACGCCCCTTTATAAATTAATACTGAGAATTTCTAAAATCCGTGTCAAATCTTCATTTGACAAGTACGGAATTTCAATTTTCCCTTGATCAGCTTTGTTCGCCTTAGTTTGAATCGAAACGGCCGTCCCAAACTTCTCTTGTAATTGTTCTTCACTCGCACGGATGTACGGTGACTTCTTGGGTGCAACTTTTTTGGCCGGCTCCTTGGACTCGCCGTTATAACGCGCCACGATTTGTTCCAACTGACGGACCGTCATGTTATCCTTCACGACGCGCTTCGCTAATGGCGCTAACTTGGTTTTATCCTTCAAAGACAAAAGCGTTCGAGCCTGGCCCATGGACAGTTGGCCCTTTTGGATATACTGTTTGACCCCATCTGGCAAGCCCAATAACCGCAAATAATTAGCAATATATGGCCGACTCTTGCCTAGGCGCTTTGAGACTTCCGCCTGCGTCAACTTCAGCTTCTTCATCAACGAATCGTAGGCCGCAGCTTCTTCAAGCGGAGTTAAATCTTCCCGTTGTAGATTTTCAAGCACCGCTACTTCCATCATTTGTTCTTCGGTAACATCACGGACAATGGCTGGAATAGTCGTTTGATGAGCGAGCTTCGACGCCCGAAAACGCCGTTCACCAGCAATGATTTCATATTTATTCAGCTCGGCATCCGGTTGTCGTACAATGATTGGCTGGAAAACGCCGGACTTTTCAATCGAGCTGGCGAGCTCCTTAAGTGCCGTCTGATCAAAAGTTCGCCGGGGTTGGTACGGATTGGCATGAATATCCTTAAGATCTAGATCAACCACGGCTTCTTCACTAGCTGGTTCGTTAACATCGGCAAACAGGGCTCCAATACCGCGTCCCAGCGCCTTATTATCTTTATCTTTACTTGCCATGAGCGGCCAACACTTCCTTTGCTAGAGCTAAGTAGACTTGCGCACCTTTCGAACGGGCATCATAATCGACAATCGATAGGCCGTGGCTAGGTGCTTCAGATAACCGCACATTGCGGGGAATAATCGTCTTATAGACGGCGTCCTTAAAGTATTTCCGAACTTCTTCGTTGACCTGGGCTCCGAGATTGGTACGGGCATCGTACATAGTCAATAGCACGCCTTCAATTCGCAACTGTTTATTAAAATGTTTTTGTACGAGCTTGATCGTATTCAATAACTGACTCAGCCCTTCCAAAGCATAGTACTCGCTTTGAACCGGAATCAAAATCGAATCACAAGCCGTAAACGCATTAATGGTCAGCAAGCCTAACGACGGTGGACAATCGATCAAAATATAATCATAATCATCCTTCACGTCATCGATGGCATCACGTAAGCGGGTCTCACGTGCCATCATCGGTGTCAGTTCGATTTCTGCCCCAGAAAGCTGAATTGTAGCCGGAACGATATCTAAACCCTTATGACTCGTTGGGATAATGGTTTCTTTAATGGGAACGTCATTGATTAAAACGTCATAGATTTCACGTTCGATGGTCGACTTTTGAACACCTAAACCACTGGTCGCATTCCCTTGCGCATCCGTGTCAATTAATAAAACTTTTTGGCCTAATTCGACCAGACTAGCCCCGAGATTAATACTCGTGGTTGTCTTGCCAACGCCACCTTTTTGGTTAGCGAGTGCAATTACGGTTCCCATAATTATTGATCACCCCTTGGTTGATTTTTTGGAATTTCAATCGTAATCCGATACCCGTCATCCGTATCCTCTTCATGGGTCTTCACGGGTAAGCCGGCATCAGTTACCATCTTAATTGATTTTTTGATCGTATTCACAGCAATTCGCGTATCGCCGGTCAACCCCCGTGCACGTTTGCGTTTGGGCTTCGGCGGCGTTTGGGTCTTCGCCACTAGCTGTTCTGTTTCTTTGACCGTCAATTGATCAGCAAGCACCCGTTTCAAAACCGCAGCCTGTTGCTCCACAGCCAAGTTGAGTAGTGCGCGGCCGTGCCGTTCGCTGATTTGTCGCTGCAACAACGCCGTTTGAACCGGCTGTGCTAACTTCAACAATCGCAACTTATTCGCAACTAACGACTGACTTTTGCCCAATTCTTTCGCTAGCGCCGATTGCGTTAATTGGTTGAGTTCCATCAGTTCTTGGTAGGCCCGAGCCTCTTCAATGGCCGTTAAATCTTGTCGCTGTAGATTCTCGATCAGCGCCATTGACGCGGTTTCACCATCATCCATCTTTTGAATGATGGCCGGCACATCTGCCCAATGAAGTGAAGAAATGGCGCGGAACCGCCGCTCACCAGCGATAATTTCGTATTTCTGCGGTTCGTATTCCCGCAAGACAATTGGCTGCAACAAGCCGTGATCCGCAATCGTAGCAGCCAATTCAGCAATACCAGTTTCATCGAAGACTTGCCGGGGTTGAAACCGGTTGGGGATAATGGCAGTGACCGGAATACGGACAATTTGTTGCTCCGTGGGGGTCGTGGCCGCCTCGGTTTTATGTTTATCACGATTAGAACCAAATAATGAAAATGCCATTGAAATTACCTCCCACCTTACATTGGTGCCGTTAACGGCTGTTTCGCCGGTGTCCCCGGCTTGCGTGGATACCGCTTCGGTGACGGCTTCTTCTTATCAATAACAATGATATGGCGCGGATCAGCAGTCACGGGCAAACTAAAGGCCTCGTCCTGAACAATTTGGCCCCCTAATTGTTGAACGGCGTATGTCCCTTCAGCCGTTTCAGTACGGGCATTGGCTGCTTTCAATGCAATCATCTGGCCGCCAATTTTAACGAGTGGTAGGCAGAGTTCGCTCAATACTGATAGGCGCGCTACTGCCCGAGCCGTCACGATATCGTAGCTTTCCCGGTGAGCAGACTTCTTGCCAGCAAACGTTTCAGCGCGATCATGGAACGTTTTCACACCCGTTAAGCCTAATTGTTGGACTAGATCATTTAAAAAATTGATTCGCTTATTCAATGAATCAACGATCGTCACTTGTAACTGTGGGAACGCAATTTTGAGCGGAATCGACGGGAAACCGGCTCCAGCGCCAACATCACAAATCGTGAGCGGTTGATCACGCAGCGCAGGAACGTAGAATGCTGGCGTGAGTGAATCGTAAAAATGTTTAAGATAAACTTCTGGTTCCGCTGTGATCGTGGTCAGGTTGAACTGCTTATTAGTCGTGACCAATAGTTGAAAATACAGCGCAAATTGTCCCAATTGTTTTGCCGTCAGCGCAATCTCGTGTTGGGCTAACGCTTGTTTAAATTCTTCTGGATTCATTAGTAATAGCTCTCCTTAAAGGGGTCACATTCGTCCTCTTTTTGTGAAACAACTCAATGTTTCACGTCACCTCATAACTTTAACGTAAATAACACTTAAAATCAATGCACAGCCCCGCTGTAAAAATCGCAATAACCCTTGAAAAGTCTGCTTTTACAGCCATCATTGACAGCTATTCTAGTTTGCAATTTTTCTAGTCAAATTCATGAACTGCCTTGAACATCTCACCGTTAAAAACGACACCGGATAAAAGTATGACCGGATGATTCATTAATAAAAAAGAGGCCAGCCGAATAGCTGACACTCTTACGTTTAATTCAAGATTAAATTATATCACCGACTACCAAACGAACAACCCAACGACACCGGCTGATAGTAAGGAGACCAGGATCCCAGATAATAGCATGTAACCAACATTCCGTGAAATCAAATCGTTCTTTTCACGATCAACGATTCCCTTGAAAGCTCCAATAATCATCCCAATCGTTGAGAAGTTCGCGAAGGACGTTAAGAAGACCGTTAAGACTGCCCGGAAATGCGGTGCAAAATCGTTAACTTTGCTGGAAACTTCACCCATGACAACGAATTCGTTAGTCACTAATTTCGTTCCCATATATGAAGCCATTTGGAAAGCATCACTTGGGTTAAAGCCAAGTAACCATGCAAATGGGAACATGACAACCCCAAAGATGTTTTCAAGTGATAAATTGCTATTGATTAAACCTAACAACTTATCAATTAATTTGGCTAACGCTACGAAAGCAATAACGTTAGCAGCAATAATCAAAATCAAGCGACCAGCGCCTAAGATTGAATCACCCAAGAAAGAGAAGAATGGTTCGCGAGCTGGTTTAGCTTCCTTAACTTGTTCATTAGCTAATTCTTCAGAACCGCTCGTTTCAGTGGTGGCAGTAGTTTCTTCAACAGCCGCACTACCTGAGATTTTCGCAATGGTATCTTCTTCCGGCTTAACTTCGACCGGATTCAAGATTGCAGCAATAATCGCAGCGTTTAAGACGTTCATTGGCACCGCCGTCAAAATGAATTGACCAGGCATCATCTTAATGTAAGCCCCTAAGATCGATGCCGTCACACAACTCATTGACATCATCGCAATCGTCAAGTTTCGTTGTGCCTTCATCTGCTTCAATTGTAACTGCGAAACAGCAAGAGCTTCCGTGTTGCCCAAGAACATCATTTCAACAACGAAGAATGATTCGAACTTTGGTTGACCAGTAATGTAAGCTAAGCCCCGGCCAACCCATTTGATAATCCATGGTAATACGCCAATATAGGTCAAAATATCGAATAATGGCACAATCAACAAGATTGGTAATAATGAACTAGTGACGAAGTCCATCGACTTAACGTTAACCCAACTAGCTAACGCAAAGGCGATCCCATCGTATGATACATTGACGAGCCAAGTGAAGCCATCTGCCGCTGCTTTAACCGCGTCGACACCGACTTGTGAACCCGTTAAGAACCATGCCAATAAGACTTCTAGTACTAACATGACACCAACTGAACGCCAGTTAATGGCGTGCTTTTGCTTGGAGAATAAGTAGGCAATGGCAATAAAAACCACAATCCCAATAATATTAACTACCAAGTTAAAGACCATGTGAATAATCCCTCTTCCCTATGAATGTAAGAAATATGACAAAACTACTTCTATTAATTTACCATTTAATACGCACTTGCGGTAGCACTTTTTAAAGAAAAGCTTAAGTTCTTAATTAGGCCGTACCAATTTATTGAAAGGCCCCGTCCAGATAGTGCTGGTAACCGTGGGAATTTTAGTTATGTCTGCCCAATTTCATTCTAAATTTTAGTAATTCTGCTAATCAGAGATCGAAAATTTAGGCCCATCTTGATTAACCGTTAACTTATTGTGACTAGAATTAATTTATTAACTTAGTAATCTATCTGAGTATTCTCTAAGTCGTTAAGTTACAAACTAATAGCAATAATAAAACCCACACATTATAATCTGTAAAATTAAAGTATCATGATTCAATTTACCTATATTTCTCACCGCAAGTACCCGTAATTCAAAGTCATTGTATCAATCAAGGGCCAATTTAATAAATCATTATCAGTTAATAAATACCTCAAATCATTAAATAACAGTTGAAAATCACCAGTTACTTGGCAGATAATAGACTTTTGTTGTTACAACCCGGGAATCATTGAGATTGACTATATCTCTATGTTGGTTGCATTCAATTATTTTTAGTTAATCTTTTTAAAGCTTTATGCCAATATACAAAGGAGAATTTCATGCGTCATTTGGGGAAAGTACCAGTTTGGATTACTTATACAGTAGCCTTTATTATTTTAACTTGCATCATTTATAGTCCACTATTTCTGGACGGACGGTCTTTGATTTGGACAGTAGATGGGATTTCACAGCATTTGCCAAT
This sequence comes from Lactiplantibacillus sp. C232, assembly GCF_023806725.1. Lineage (NCBI taxonomy): Bacteria > Bacillati > Bacillota > Bacilli > Lactobacillales > Lactobacillaceae > Lactiplantibacillus > Lactiplantibacillus sp. C232. The sequence goes on along the minus strand of NZ_JAMSKZ010000011.1, from coordinate 88,429 downwards.
ACTAACAGCATTCCAAAAAATGCTTAAGGGAATTGGCACACAATCATTATTTGGATGGTCTTGGAATCTTGGCCTAGGAGCCGATCAAATGACGACTTTTGCGTATTACGTTGTCGGCGATCCATTCAACTACTTAGTCGCTCTATTTCCAACTACTAAAATTGAATTTGCATATCAGTTTCTGATTTTGATTCGCTTATATGCTACGGGCCTAGCTTTTTTAACATTTGCTAGGATATGGCACTTTAGCCGCTTAAGTCTTTTAATTGGTTCTTTAACATATACCTTCACTGCTTTTGCACTTCACATCGGCATGCATCATCCCTTCTTCTTATTACCCCTCATCTTTTTCCCATTATTATGTTGGGGAATTGAGCGAGTATTCAGAGGAAAATCATGGTGGCCCCTGGCAATAGTAATTGCAATCACGGTTGCCAGTAACGTTTACTTTGCTTACGTATTAGCACTCGGGAGCGTTATTTACACAATCTGGCGTTATTGGCAACAATATCGTCAAACAAAAACGTATACACGATTTTGGCAATTGATTTACCACTTATTAAGCGCTGTTTTAGTCGGTGTAGCGTGTGCAGCAGTGTTAGTTATTCCGACCGTCCTCGCCATGTTGCACTCGACACGTACAGGTGGCCAATTTGCCAACGGATTATCGCTCTACCCATTAAGTTATTATATTGCGCTACCCAATTTGGTTTTAAATAGTGATGGGATGCCGTTTTGGGTCATTTTAGGTATCAGTAGCCTAACTTGGTTAGCTATTTTACATTCGTTACGTCATTTTAAACAACGATGGGACTTAAATAGTCTACTCATTATTTTATTAGTAGGCCTATTACTTCCAGCTGTTGCAGCCACATTCAACGTTCTATCTTCGCCCTCCAATCGTTGGCTATTATTAAGCACTTTGCTGTTCAGCGTTCTTACAATGCGACTCATCGATGACTGGAAAAAACTTGATAGTTGGGATTACCGACTATTTCTAGGCGCCAGTGTTGGCTTAATTATAATTATTTGGGTCGTAAATGGTTTTACTTTTAACGTTAGTGCGCGCGACCTAATATCATATATATTACTATTCGTCTTAATCACCTGGTTTATCGGGTCAAGTGCGATGCATTTAAGCCGCTTAACACTGATAATTGGCTGTTTCACTCTGCTATGTCTTAATCTAATTAATACTGGCTTTGGTGCAACTATGACCAGTTCCGGAGTTGCCAATCCACAACAACTATATCGTGGAAGTGCCACGAGTTGGATTAATAAATATTTGGATGGTGCTCAAAAAGCTTTACCGCGTAATGATAATTTCTATCGAACTACATTAACCCCTGGATTCTATGCTAGAGGAGCTGCTTCTGGAAAGAAAAACATCTCAATGTTGCTCGGCACCCATGATATTGCATCCTATTTCTCAGTACAGAATAGAAGTATTAGCCAATTTTCACAGTCAATTGGCAATCAAGAGGCCGATCCTAATTCACCACTAAGCACAGCTGATGGTCGGACAACAACACGCAACCTTCTGGGGGTCCGTTATATATTTGAACTAGCAGACCGTTATGACCCTAAAAATATTCCCGTAGGCTATCATGCTTTAAAAAACAACGATGGGCACGTGCGTATATTTAAAGATCAACCAGTGGCCGGTGGATTATCTAACAAAACCGGAACTATCGTTTTTGTTAATGACAACTTTTTACCATTAGTATCCACGCAAAACGCTCAGATTAGCGCAGCCAAATATCAACGATTAAATGCTGTTGATAAAGAGCAAGCAATGATACAAGCGCCGATTACTGATAAGCCAATAACTGGTGTTAAACAAGTGCAACCTCAAAAAATAGCCACCACTGTCCCCTATACCGTTAAAGTTAGGAATGTTACCGACAGGCCAGTCAACTCTTCAAGCCGACTAAGCCAGAAATTAGTCACTACTAATAAAAAAATTGTTAATGACAATCAAACCACTAACAAAGATGGTCTACATCAATTAGTTAGTGATTGTCAGGGACATCAATTGACCTATGATTTAATTCTTGATCATCCTGAAAAGTGGCAAAATAAAGAGTTATATTTAGAGGTTAGCGGTATGACAATGGTCAAACCTACGTTGAATCAATTTTTGCAAAATAATGCGGCTAATGCCGTATTTGCTAATCGCCCCAATACAACATTAGCTAAGATTCAACAGTTTCGCCAGGCACTTCATACTGATTGGCAACTCAGCGGTTACTATTTATCCGCATCAACCGCTTATCGAAGTAACAACTTTTCACAACAATCACCAACTAATCTTTCGAATTATTCGATTCGAAAACGTGTTATTTTAAATTTAGGCTATTCAAGTCATTTACGAAGAATCGTGACCGTTCGTTTTAGTCAAGTGCCTGAACTAAAAATCCATCATGTAAAATTAATGGCAGTTGGATTTAAGGGGCGCTACCAGCGTCAAATCAAGGCCATTCAAAAGCACGGCCTTAAACAACAAAAGGTAACTAACAACACCATTACGGGTCACACTCAAGCACAAACTGCCAGCGTATTAACTACCTCGATTCCATATTCAACTGGTTGGCACTTAACAGTTGATGACAAACCAACTAAGACTCAAGTTGTTAATACAGGTTTCGTTGGTGCAAAAATTCCCGCTGGTCAGCATAAAGTCAAATTACAATATCATACACCCGGATTACGATTGGGCGCTATAATTTCGTTAATTGGCCTTTTGCTTCTACTGGTTAGTATCCTTTGGCAATCACACGCTTGGTTGCATAATCAATCAAACCAGTAAGAACTCCAGTCTATTTTCTCGTATTAAAATTTACACGTAATTCATGCTTTCTGATCAAAAAAGTTCGATTCGTCATTGAATCGAACTTTTTCTATCAGCTCCCATTTTGAATAATAAACCAATGATGAACTGACTTGATGACAACTGAAAATTCAGTCGTTAAGTACCCCGCAACCGCGGAGTGCCCCTGCCAAGGAATTCTATTATACCGCGTTTAGTCCGTTTGCGAACTAATTAGTTGACCTGACCATTAAATGGGACTAAACTACGGACAATTAATGAAAGGGGGTGATGCTTTTTGAGTACCATATGTGATCTTAAAGCATCAGTCTCTGCCCTATTCGGAGCACATGACTGATACCTTTAAGGAGTCCCGACCAAATTTACTTGGTCGGGACTTTTGCTATCTAAAAGTGTGTATAAACAGTTGCAAGTTGACTGTGAGTGGCTTACATTAAAAGTGCAGTTTATTTGGAGATATGGAGTAACGGGAAATATGAAAGCAACGACAAAACAAGTATTGACAGGCGCTACCTGGCTAGTAGTTCTGCTAGCAATGATCGGTGGTACCATGCTTTGGCAACAACAAGTCCACAAGTCAAAACCGGTCACCACCATAACAGTGACTTCTACTGAACGTATTCCAATGGTGCTCTTACTAGATGACCACTTAACTCACAATCAGATTCAGCAATTAACTGCCCATATTCAAAACAGTAGCGCCACTCAGGCACTGGTCACCGCCAAAATTACAGCGACGGGGACCGTGACATTTAAAGGGCAATTGCTCAACAGTGACAACCGCCCCTACATACAAGTGCAACTGCCCAAGAACCTTGATTCAAACCGACAAACGCATTTATTAAAGCAACTCCTAACCGCCGCCCGCCAGCAGTTTAAATTTCGCCGGTTTAACCTTGTCAGTTACGGTCGTGGCGGTCTCACTGCCACTAACTATGTCGAACACACAACAACAAGCTTATCACCACAACACCTTGTACTGATGGCCACCCCATTTAACGGCGCCAGCCGCCAAAGTAACAATCGTCGCCAAACGACGCCGGTTGCCGCCAAGTCGCAAACGGCCGCACTAGCTAAATTGATTGCACACCGCCATACCATTGATTCCAAGATGCAGGTATTGATTGTCGCTGGAAAAGCCATCAAAGCTGACCAACCCCTACCACTGCAAAGTGCCCTGGCTGGTCAATCTATCTTCAAGCCAGTGGTAAAGGTCTATCAACAAAAAGTGTTGCGCTCATGGCGCACCCAATCCGGCTTACTCAACAACCATCAAATCGGTAATACGATTCAAACGTTTATAAACTGATTTCACCCGTCCAATCGACCTAGCCATCATTTTTGCTCAGAGTGCTTATCTAAAACATATCTAAAAGATTAATAGCCACCTTTCCTGACAACCAACTTGGTCTACTGGAAAAGCGGCTATTTTTAGCTTTAATTGTGCGATCTGGTCGTAGTAAGCCTTTAACGTTAAAAGCAGCCAGCTTAAGTCCGCTGAAAAAAGTTTAAGTTAGTGCCAACCCTGCCTGGTTGAGCGCGTCCTACAACGCCTTCCAGTCGGGATAGCGTTCGAATGGCGGACATGTGCGTATTCCGTTTCTGATGAATTGGCCGTGGCTATTTTAGCGACAGCGACTTTGCCATATAACTGTCAGTCTGATAATAGAATTACGACTGTTCCATGATCTTTATACTGAGGTATTCAAAACAGTTGATGTCCCATTAACATTTGTTCAAAGTTCTTAGTAGTAAATAATAATTTAACGACTAATTGCACCAGTTAGGCGGTCGTTCATCTACCTTTCGAGTGGCTTCCCGAAACATGCTCAATGCCACTGAAGTCTGTGCTGGCTACGCCAACGCTCTGCCTAACTTTGCTACTGCCATAACATCTGATCCGGATACTCCTTGGTCAAAAACTGTTTAATAGCACGAATCATGATAGCCGTTGAAGGAGCGGCCGCCTGGGTTTTGTTGGCAACTAAGGCAATCTCACGATTATAAGGTTCGGCAAAGGAAAACGTGTTAACATCTCCAGTTAGCTTCCGTAGTGCTAGCTGAGGCAAAATGCCCATGCCTAAACCGGATTCTACCATTGAAATAATAGATTGATCATCAATCGAGAATCGTAAAAAGTTATTAGTAACGTGGTAGTGGTCCAGTGCTAGCTTGGTGTCCCGGTCATAATCGCTTTGTTGTAGAATAAAGTTCTTATCCGCAACGTCATCAGTCGTGATGAATTCACCATTTTCTGGAATAAAATCAGCGGGCGTCACACAATAGATTGGATCATTGATCAGTGAATGCACTAATAAGTTCTCATTGACTGGCATCGACGTAAACCCAATATCGATAGTACCGATCTTGGCCCAGTTGGTTATTTCATTAAAGTTACCTTGCATGACTGAAATCTTAATATCAGGATATTTATGATTAAATTCGCGAATAATTCGGGGCAACCAGTTGATACAGACACTACTGAAACCGCCGATCCGTACCGATCCAGAGTGCAATCCTTGAATATTATCGGCAACTTGTCGCAAGTTACTTTCCGTATTCAGAATCTCTTGAACATAGGGTAAAACCTGCCGCCCATCACTAGTAAGTTCAACGCCTGAACGGTTACGGATGAATAGCGGAAAACCCAGTTCTTTTTCCAACTGATTGATCGAATGACTGACCGCACTTGGCGTAACGTTAAGCGTAGCGGCCGCTTGATAGAATGTATGTTGGGCAACGACCGTTGAAAAGACTTCATATGCGAAGTTTGCCATAATGATTTACCTCTCTTAGGTGAATTTATTTCACTTATTATTGAAAAAGTTGAGTTTTACTAATTACAAGCTTTATTTTATCATATTGATAATCAAAGAAAACAGTTTAAGTACAAAAAACTGAGTGGGGGAAAATTATTATGAAAAAATTATTTGCAAATCGCGTGTTAAACAATGACACTTCCGACCTAGATGAGGTCTTCAAGAATAGTGCAAACCCGGAAAACATTTCCTTCGCTGGTGGTTTTCCAGATCAGCACTTATTCCCTGACAACGACTTAAAGCAAGCCTATCGTGATGCTATTGAACACGATGGTCAAGGCATTTTCCAATACTCATCAACTCAAGGGTTGCCGGCATTACGCCAAAAAATTGCAGATCGAATGGCGACTCATGCTGACGTTCAAGTTAGTGCCGACAATGTCATGATGACCCAAGGTGGTCAGCAAGCCATCGACCTCGTGGCGAAGCTCATGTTGAACCATGGAGATGCCATGGTCGTCGAAGGCCCGACTTACATGGGGGCTTTAGCCGCCTTCGACACTTACGAACCGACTTACTACGAAATTCCAGTTGATGATAATGGGATGAATATTCGTCAACTTCGTAAAACCTTGAAAGCTCATCCTGAGATCAAATTGATTTACACGATTCCTGACTTCCACAATCCAACGGGTACGACGATGAGTGCCAAACGTCGTCAAGCACTCGTTGCCCTTGCCAATCAGTACGACGTCATTATTTTGGAAGACAGCCCGTACCGGGACCTCCGTTATAGTGGTCAAAATATTCCGGCTATCAAACACTACGATACTGAAGGCCGCGTCATCTTTATCTCAAGTTTCTCAAAGATTCTCTCCCCGGCCTTGCGAACAGGCTGGATTGTTGCTGACGACGCAATCATGCACGAATTGGTCGGACTGAAATCCGCAATCGATGTTCAATCGCCTAATGTAACACTGGCTGCTATCAACAGCTACCTGGATCAACACGATATCGACGATCACGTTGCAACTATCAGTGCTTCATACCGAATTAAACGTGACGCGATGTTAGCCGCACTCGATCAATACTTCCCGCAAAATGTCCACTACACCCGTCCTAATGGGGGCTTCTTCATCTGGGTAACCTTGCCAGAAGGAATTGATGCTAAAACCTTGCTCAATGACGTTGTTTTACCACAAGCACACGTTGCCTATGTGCCATCCGCTTGCCAATTCGCAAGTCGCAAGGTTAAAAACGGGTTCCGGTTGAATTTCACTAGTCTCGACGTCGAAACAATTACGCTGGGAATTAAACGCCTTGGCCACATCTTACAACCGGCACCAGTAACTGTTCCAGCAGCATCGTTCGCACCCCAATTCTAACTTGACCCACTCATCATGCGACTAACCGTAATAATTGCGATTAGTCGCATTTTTTGATTACATCTGTCAGCTGTAATGAGTGGTCGTGCTCCTGAATATTAGCACTTTTTATATCAGGATCCACATCAAATAAGCCGTACGCTTTACGACCATTTATACTGTATCAGTTTGAGCACCCGCGCTTGCGTCGCTTTTACTGATAAAAAAGGGTTTGACAGTCCTTCTCTGATTCGCTACACTAGCCGATTATGAAATAAGCATTGGTCCGTTTGCGACACTCAATGCTTATTTTTTGTTAACAGCTTCATTTTCGGATAAACTAGGAGTGTTGTGAAAAATTTCTAGGAGTGTGAATCATGAAGTCATGGGTTAAAAAATTAGGCGTTGCAGTGCTTGGGTTAGGTTTAGCAGTTACATTGACCGCCTGTGGTAGTAACACTAGCAGCAGTTCAAAGTCTAACGACCTCGGATTGCAAAAATCGGGGACGTTGACGATTGGCTTAGAAGGCACTTTTCAACCATATAGCTACCGTAAAGACGGTAAATTAACTGGTTTCGAAGTTGACCTCGGGAAAGCCGTTGCCAAGAAGATGGGACTAAAAGCTAAATTTGTACCAACGAAGTTCGATTCGTTAGTAGCTGGTTTAGACACAAACAAATTCGACGTTGTCATGAATAACATGTCCGAAACGGCGGCCCGAAAGAAGAAGTATCTCTTCTCGACCCCTTACATTTATTCTAAATCACAATTAGCCGTCAAGAAGAACTCATCGATTAGTAAGATTACCGATATTAAGGGTAAGAAAGTTGCCGAAACAACGACTAGCAATAACGCAACGGATGCTAAACGTTTAGGTGCAACCATCACCCCAACCGATAGTTTCCAACAGTCGATCGACCTCGTCTCACAAGGCCGCGTCGCTGGGACTATTAATTCTCGTGAATCCTTCTATGCTTACTTCAAGCAGAATCCGAAGGCTAACATTAAGCTGATTGATTCCGGCGATCACATTGCCTCACAGAAAATCGGGGCCATCGTCACTAAGCAACACCCTAAGATGCAAAAACAAATCTCGAAAGCAATCCAAGAATTACGTAAGGACGGCACGTTAAAGAAATTGTCCAATAAGTATTTTGGTGGTAACGTTACTGATAAGTAACGTACCATTGCCCGCTATTATGGCGGGATACATAGCACCAAATTCTAATTTGTTACAGGAGGCTCCCTATGGATTCAATCTGGCACATCATTGTCACATCAACGCCGCAAATTGCTGCAGCGGGTTTAAAATATACCATTCCGATTGCCATTATTTCGTTTATTCTCGGTTTGATACTTGCGATTTTCACGGCCCTCGTCAAGATTTCGACTCGTCGTGGTTGGTTTTTAATTCTAAAAGCCATCGCTAACTTCTACGTCTGGCTCTTTCGGAGTACCCCACTGCTAGTACAACTCTTTATCGTCTATTTCGGGCTTCCCTACCTTAAAATCAAAGGGCTCTTTCCAAATGGGGTCCAGCTCGACCCCTGGACTGCTGGGATTGCCACTTTTTCACTGAACACCGGGGCTTACTGTGCGGAAACGATTCGAGCAGCCATTCTCTCCATTCCTCAAGGTCAGTGGGAAGCGGCCTACTCGATTGGCATGACCAAGTCACAAGTACTCAAACGAATTATTTTGCCGCAAGCTGCGCGAGTCTCACTACCGCCACTATCCAATAGTTTTATTAGCTTAGTCAAGGACACCTCCTTGGCCGCTTCAATCACGATTATTGAAATGTTCGAAGTCAGCCAACAAATTGCTGCTCAAAATTATCAACCACTTGTGATGTACTCCCTGGTTGCTGCCCTATACGCAATTCTATGTACGATTCTCAGCTGGCTACAAGGCTACTTGGAAAAGCGGACGTCACGTTACTTACGGCCACTTAATTAGGAGGTTGTCGAATGATCAAATTAGAACACTTAAATAAGACGTTTGGCAATCACCAGGTGTTAACCGATATCAATACTGAATTTAAAGAACACCAGACGACCGTCATCGTTGGCCCCTCGGGTTCTGGTAAATCAACCTTACTGCGGTCACTAAATTTGCTTGAACGGCCCGAACAAGGTTTATACCACTTCAATGACGAAACTATCGACTTTACTAAGCCGTTGACTAATAAAACAATTCTCAATATTCGACGCAAAACTGGGATGGTCTTTCAAGGTTATAATCTGTTTCCCCATCTCAGCGTTGTTAAAAATGTCATGGAAGGCCCCGTGCAAGTCTTAAAAAAGGATTCCGCGACGGCTAAAAAGTCCGCGCTAGAATTGTTGGCCCGGGTTGGCTTGCAAGATAAGGCCGACGCCTACCCCGAACAATTATCCGGTGGGCAACAACAACGGGTCGCGATTGCGCGCTCGTTAGCGATGGATCCCGAATTCATCTTGTTAGATGAGCCAACTAGTGCGCTAGACCCCGAACTCGAAGCGGGTGTGCTCCGCGTTCTACTAGCCCTCGCTCAGGAAGAAGACTCCATGATTATCGTCACTCACAACATGGAATTTGCCCGCGCAGTTGCGGATAAGATCCTATTTGTTGAAGATGGCAAAATCCTGTTCGACGGGACACCCGCTGAATTCTTTAAGCAGCCAACGCAACGAATTGCCGACTTCTTAGCCGCGATGACGTTCACCACGATTTCAGACAAAGCAAACCAATAGCGTTCATTTGAGTTAACGTGCATCTAACTGGAAAATCCCAGTCAGATGCACGTTTTTTAGCACCCCCTAGCGTCTCACATCAACCATCGATCTGGCGCATTCACAACAAATGGCATTTAGATTAATATAAAATGTGATTTCGATTTGACAATTGTTATTTAATCTTGTAGACTAGCCTCAATATCTAAACATTGTGATGAGATGAGTAGTGTGATTGCCACGCAAAGCGAGCCGTTGGTTGGTGTAAAACGGTCGGACAGTGATACGAAGATGGTCTCTAAATGGTATTGGTGAGCATTAGCAAGCCAGTAACGCGTCGTACCCGTTAGCGTACTGAGTGAATTAGCTCATTGAGCCAAGCGTTGTGCACGCGCTTGGAAACTAAGGTGGTACCACGATCAGCAGTCGTCCTTTTTCGATAAAGGACGACTTTTTTTGTCAAAAAATATAGCTCTACGGGGGTAATCGATATGAAAAAATGGCTCAAAGCAGTAAGTTTAACAATTTTAGGACTCGCACTAACAGTCACCTTGACGGCATGCGGTAATTCTAGCTCATCTAAAAGCAGCACTTCTAGCACAAGTAGTCAGCTCAAATTGCAAAAGAGCGGCACGTTGACGATCGGGCTAGAAGGCACCTTCCAGCCTTATAGCTATCGCAAAGACGGTAAGTTGACTGGTTTTGAAGTCGACCTTGGTAAAGCCGTCGCTAAAAAGCTCGGTCTCAAGGCAAAGTTCGTCCCAACGAAATTCGACTCCTTGATTGCTGGCCTGGATGTCGATAAATACGACGTGGTCATCAACGATATCGCTGAAACTGCGCAACGTAAACAAAAATACCTCTTCTCTACGCCTTATATCTACTCTAAATCCGAATTAGCGGTCAAGAAGGGGTCCTCAATTAACAAGATCACGGATATCAAAGGCAAGAAAGTTGCCCAAACAACGACTAGTAATAACGCGACCGATGCTAAACGTTTAGGTGCGACCGTCACACCGACCGATGGCTTTCAACAATCGATCGACCTCGTAAACCAAGGTCGCGTCGCCGGAACAATCAACTCACGGGAAGCATTCTATGCTTACCTCAAGCAGAATCCAAAGGCCAGCTTGAAATTCATTAGTGGTGGTTCAGAAATCAAAACACAAAAGATTGGCGCAATTGTCACTAAAAAGCACGCCTCACTCCAAAAACAACTGTCTAAAGCGATTCAAGAACTCCGTCAAGATGGCACCTTAAAGAAACTGTCTAATAAATACTTTGGTGGTAACGTCACAAACCAATAGCCATCGCAATCTATTTGATAACGTCCAGTTGATAGTCACAAAAAGCCCGGAAAACCGGGCTTTTTGTGTGTGTCGGCGTCTTTCAGCGACCATCTTTTATCACTCATTGTGTTTCTAAAAACCATCCGGGACCATTTACACCATTGCTTATGTCGTGAACCCGGTCAGCTAATTCAACTGATTTGCAATATTGAATTTCATCTTGCCATGATTGACTTCCAACCACATATATTTGGTGTTCTTAGGCGACAAAACCTCAATATGTGAATATTTTTGATTGTGATTCTTCGCGATTTTTTCAGAGCGGCTTTGCAGTGTCTTGGCTAGTGACTGCCACGAAGCGGTCTTGCCTTGATCGACACTTTCAATAACTGGCGCTTGCTTTGATATTCGCACACGCATGGCACCACCATTCCAACTCACTTTAACCTTGCCATATTCAGCTTTATTCGTTCTGATTTCTGATTGAATATTGGCTGCAAGCGTATTAGCTTCCCGAGCCTGATACAAATTAAATCCAATCTCAAAGACAATGACTAGCGCACAGATAACTGGTGGCAACCAAAACCACCACGTCCGTAAGCTCTTTTTTTGATGATGCGGCTGCTTTAAAGTCGTCGTTTCCGCGTCTTTACGCTTATCCTCAGCAACTGTCGGTTGTCCACTGCCACATTTTCCACAATACTGGGCACTTTGGGGAATTCGTTCACCACAAACCACACAATTCTTCATGTCCGTTTCCATAATTGCCCTCCGTCATAATATTATCGATAATAATTAACTCAGCCATGACAATTAACTGTATTAATATTTCAATATAATGATTATATATCGAAATCAGTCATTTTTCTAGGCCTTATCAGATCAGTATAGTATCACCCTTGCGTACCGGACAGCTGGTATTCGCTGAGCATCATGATTTTAAGCTTTAGTACGGGCCTATTTCAGTCACCGTTAGCAAGCACGTTTTGCGTTTACTAGTGGCTAAAAGTAGTTTGCCTTTTATCATTATTTTAATATTTAAGTTTGACAGTTAGTTTCACTTCACTGTATACTACTCATTGAGCAATACTATACGACGTATAATATAGCAGGAGGGATAGCAATGGCCATTCAAATTAGTTCCGAGTTATTGGACGGGTGCGTTTTAGCCTGCCTTAAAGGCCAAGATTACTATGGTTACGCGCTAACGCAGCGCTTGCAAGCCGCCATCTCGGTGTCCGAATCGACGCTCTACCCAGTGCTTCGACGACTCAAGAAAAATGACTGGGTCACGACTTACGATCAGGCCTATCAAGGCCGCAACCGACGCTATTATCAGATTACGAGCGCCGGCCTGACACAATTGAGTGCGATTCAACAAGAGTGGCAAACCTATTATTTGGCCATTAACCACTTACTTCAGGGGGAGGATGAATCATGAACGACTACTTATCTAAATTTAACGCGTTACTCGTTCAACTTACCGATGATGAACGCGACGAGGTCGTTGAATTTTATCGCGAATACTTGCTAGACGCGGCAATCGCCAATTATGATGATTGCGTTGCAGAACTGGGAACGCCTAAACAATTGGCTCGGAAAGTGTTAGCCGATTATTCGATTCGTTTTAACGAAAATCTCAACGCCAATACTTCTAAACGGCAAAAATCTCAAGCAACCGTACGCACGATTTGGCTAATTGTGCTTGCTTTATTATCAACACCGATCACAATTCCCGCATTAATAGTTATTTTAGCGGTCTTCTTTGCCTTGGCCGTTACCGTCTTTGCATTCGTGATTGCAGCGGGTGCCATCTTAATTGGCGTGACCATCCTCGCATTTGCCATGCTAACAGCCGGCATCGGTATCTTCGGCCAGTCGCTATGGGTCGCACTATTCTACCTAGGTAGCGGTCTTGCTATTATTGGTGCCGAGCTATTAGTTTTACCACTATTTATCTGGCTTATTAGCGTTATTCTGCAAGGAATTGCAAAAATCGTACAAAACCTATACCACCGATTTGTTAAGAAAAATCGGGCGGAACGAGGAGGTCACCACCATGCGAAAGACAATTAGAGTTGGCATTATTTTATTAGTTGTTGGACTGCTTCTAATCATGTTTGGAATTGCCAATAACGGTATTCAAAGCGTCTATTGGGACCAGGGTTTTCACATTGTTCGCCATAAGACTCGGCGCTACCACGTCAGTCAGCTAAAAGATATCACGATTGCAACGGCCAACAATATTACTATTAAGCAAGGCACAGCTGCTAATATCACGGTTACCGCCACGCGCGCCTTACCAACTGTTACGATCAACAATGGTCACGTCACTGTTACTTCAACGACACACAACGCCAAAACCGTTGGCTTCATGTTCGATAACGTCGGACAATTTGCTGACACGACAATAATTACGGTGCCTAAAGGAACTACTATTCATCAAATAACCGCCAAAGCTAGTCAAAGTGGTAACGTTTCGTTGCAAAAAGTTACCGTCGACCAATTGAAAAGTCTTAGTACGGATAGCGATATTAATTTAACGGATGTCAAAGTCAATCAGTCGCTGACGTTGACCGGCGATAATTTACGGTTAACTCGTGTCTCGGCGCCTAGTCTACAAATCAATAGCGATCCAGATATCAGCATCACCGACAGTCATTTTACCAAGACTGCTTCAAAAATTATAACCGCTGATAGCGACATCCATCTAACCAATAATCAGTTCAAAGCCCTTAAGCTAACAAGTAGCGAAGGTGATATTATGCTCAATAATAATCGCATCACTGAAAGTTTATCCGCTACAGCCAGTGACGGTGATATTCGAATAACCGCGCCACGGACAACCGGTATTAAAGCTAGCACTAGCGATGGGGACTTGCATATTTTCAATCATCTCCAGTCCGATGGCGGTGATTACCAGGTCAACCAATCGGCAGCCGTGCAATACCGACTGACGACCAGCAATGGTGATATTACGGTTAGTGCTAACTAGTCCATGCTAGTACTGCACTTACTCAAATTTTCAAAATAAAACCGCGACTTGCTCATGGCAAATCGCGGTTTTATCGTACTTACGTTTAGGATGCTGTTGCAGTCGTCATTTCCGGACGCCCTTGAATCGCCAGCAGTGCTGCTCCCGACTGAATAGACTGATTAGGTTCTGATTCTATCCGTTGATAATTTTTACTATTTGTCACAATCACCATGACCGTGTCATCTAAGTTAGCAGCTTTTAACACCGTTGCGTCAAACTCACCTAAGAGATCACCCTTTTGAACAGTTTGCCCCGGTTTAACGACAACTTTAAAGCCTTGCCCTTTTAATGACACCGTATCAATACCGATGTGAATCAACAACTCAACTCCATTATTGGTTGTTAACCCATAGGCATGTCCTGTATCGGCTACAACACTCATCTGACCACTTTGTGGCGCATAGACTTTTACCGGCCCCTGTTCCTGTGGCTTAATTGCAATGCCGTCCCCCATCATCTTAGATGCAAAGACCGGATCGTTAACCGTACTCAAGGCAATACTTTTACCAGAAACTGGTGAAAATATCGTATCATCTACAATCTTTGGTTGTACTTGATCAGATTTTAATATGTCCTTAGGAATCGCAAACATATTAGTGGCAATAAAAGCCACTGCTACCGTCAATAACGAGACGACCGTATAAATCAGCAAATCACGAGCATTGTAAATATACATCAGATAAGAGGGAACAACGGCTAGACCATATGAATTTGCTGCCACACTCATAACACTCAGTACGCCAGCACCTATCCCACTGGTTAAAACGGTTACAACCAACGGCTTGAAATTATAGCGAATCAAGACCCCGAACAAGGTTGGTTCTGAAACACCAAATAGTTGCGAGGAAAATGCGCCAATAAAATTAGCCTTAGCCTTTTGTGACTTTGCTCGTAAAATCATCGCCAAAGCTACCCCCAGATTAGCAAAGCCATACATGGCTTCTAAAGTAATTAACGGATTGAGCTTGGTAGCTGCTAATAGTGACGTTTCGATGGCAATCATCATCTGATGAATACCAACTAGCACCATTAACGGATAAGCGGCTCCAATCAAAAAACCACCAATTCCAAATGGTAAGTTAATCAACCCTTCAACACCACTAATCATCACATTTTCAATCCAGTGTACAACCGGGCCAACCCCTAAAATCATAATACCAAAAGTAACTAACATCGTTAAAAAGGGCGTTAAAATTTGGTCGAGAACGTTAGGGACGTGTTTATGAAAGTAATGCTCCAGTTTACTTCCAAGAAAACCAGCAACTAACGCTGTTAATACGGATCCTTGACTACCGATAACTGGAATCTTGTCAAAAAGCATAATCGCTTTCGCTGTACCACCCGCAACTGAATACGCGTTAGGCAGTGAAGGGGAAACGAGCATTAGTCCAATCACAATACCGACAATTGGTGTACCTTTAAAATAGCGAAATGTGGACCAAACAATTAAAGCTGGCAGAAATGAAAAAACAGTCCCCGTTAAAACTGAAATTACTGTATTAAGACTTGCCGGAATCGCGGCAGATGAAGTTCCAAACAACTGTAAAACCTGATTGTTAGTCAAAGCACTTTGTAATCCCAAGAAAAGTCCAGTAGCTGCAATCACCGGAATAATTGGAATAAAGATTCCCGAAAGCATTGCCATGAATCGTTGCAATGGTGACTTCTGATTATCAGGAGTCGGCGTAGTCGGCGTTTCCTGACTATAAATTGCATTAACTAAATGTAACTTTTCAATCGCGTCATACACATCGTTAACAACACCAGTGCCAATAATGACCTGATACTGTCCTGAACCGAAAAAGACTCCCTTAACCTCATCTAAGTCTTCAAGTGCTGCTTTATCAATCTGCTTAGGATCTTTAACAACAAACCGCAACCGTGTCTGACAATGAGTAACCGATTCAACATTGTCAACACCAACAATATCAATAATTTTTTTCGCAAGTACCTGATAGTTTTTACTCATTTGAATTCACCTCAAAAAGAATGGCTTGATATGGTTCCAACGTATTGAGTCGATAATGTGCGTAATTATTTAATCGAGGTCGGCCATTAGGTAACGTTAGGAATAACCGTTTTGCGCTTAAGTTAACATACACCTGTACCCTTCGACCACGTTGATAAGCAATCACTTGGTCACAATCACAAGTAATTGGCCTAAAATCACCGACTATTAAATCCTGACTTAAATTTGATATTTGCCGTAACTTAATCAATGACTGATAAAAATGCCAAACTGAATTTGAATCTAATTGTTCGCTTTGCCAGTTTACCCTATCATGTGACTGTTTTGGTGTAATCCATGGCTTGGCACCCTGATTAAAGCCTTGATTGACGGAATCATCCCATGGATATGGTAATCGCGCATTATCCCGGGAACGAGCATTTACAAAGGCAAGCGCCTCGCTTGCTGAATATCCCTCTTCAATAGCACGATCATAGTTATCGTGACTGCTCAAGTCGTTAAACATGGTAATTGAGTCACGCCGTGCATTTGTCACCCCCAGCTCTTGTCCTTGATAAATAAATGGACAACCGCGCAAGTTAAAATAAAGTAAGGCTAGTGCTTTGGCACCAATTTCGTTCCGATAAGCTGGTGTCTGAATATATTTATCAATACTCCGCGGCTGATCGTGATTTTCAAAAAAGTTAGCTCCCCAGCCGACATTTTGAATCGCCAGTTGGCTTTTAAAAATTGCGCGCCGTAAGTCCGTCGGTGTCCACTTAACTCGTCGATACCACTCTGATCCGGATGCAATATCAATGTCTGCGTAATGAAAGTCAAAAATCATCGAGAAGTAACCTTTTTTACCAATAAATTGTCCAAGTTGGTCATAACTAACCCCCGAAGCCTCTCCAACCGTCACCGCGTTAGCTGGTTTAAAAGTAGCCGTGTTCAATTCAGCTAAGAACTTTTCAATACCAGGTCGATTTTCAGCTTTACGTTTGACTTTACCTAACCCATCAACACCATCAGGACTAATGCTGGCAAAATCTTGATCTTTTTTTATGAATGTTATCGCATCGATCCGAAAACCCGCAACCCCTTTTGCCAACCACCAATTAATCATTTGATAGATTCGTTTCCTTAGAGCCGGATTTTCCCAATTTAGGTCCGGTTGTTGTTTAGAAAAGACATGGTGATAATACTCATCCTGACTTCCTGGCAATAACGTCCATGACGAGCCTTTACCAAAGTTTGATCGCCAATTATTAGGCGGATTGCCGTGTGCCCCACGCCTAATAATATAAAAATCACGATACGGACTCGTCGGCGATTTAATTGCAGATTGGAACCACACGTGCTGATCAGAGGTATGATTGATAACCAAATCTAAAATGACTTTTAATCCTAATCGTTTAGTTACTTCCATCAACTCATCAAAATCAGCCATCGTTCCAAACCGAGAATCAATAGCTTGGTAATCAGAAATATCGTAACCGTTATCAACCATGGGTGATTGATATATTGGAGATAACCAGATAGTCGTAATTCCCAGCTGTTTCAACCGGGGTAACATTTGGATGATTCCACGCAAATCCCCAATGCCATCGTTATTAGCATCTTTAAATGATGCCGGATAAATTTGATAAAAAACTTCTTTTTGCCACCAATTTTTTTGCATAATTACTACTCCTATATTTGGAATCGATTCCACTTTAATCAAAAGAAAAAGGCTTAAGCACTTTTTCTTTTGATTAAGTCTAAGCTTAGAGCAATCGCTAACTCAGGTCGTTGTAACCGGCCCAAGTGATGTAATAGCTGATCGACCGCCAATTGAGCCATTGCCGCGACCGGTTGTCGAATCGTTGTTAATGGAACTTGGGCCACTGCCGCAAATGGTTGATCGTCATATCCCATCACGGCCATATCATCTGGTACGCGAAAATGTTGTTGCTGTAACTCATCAATTACCCCAACGGCCACCTCATCAGAATTGGTAAACACCGCTGTCGGGCGATCACTAGGGTTTAAGGACGCTAATTGCTTCCCCAACGCTTGTCCATCCGCAATCGTATGTTGTTGTGCGAAAACCCAGTTATTGTTTACAACTAACTGCTGCTCTTCACAAAAATCTAAATAGGCTTGCGTCCGCGAACGTCCATGATGCGTACTGGGAAAATCACCACCCGTGGCATAGGCAATTCGCCGATGACCTTGATGATATAAGTATGCCAAAGCATCTTTAGTTGCCTGATAATGATTTAAACTGATCATTGGAATACCAATATCAGTAGCTTCTTCATTCAACAGCACCATCTGATTAGCATACGTCGCCGACAATTGTGCCACTAGTTGTTGATTTTCAATGGATGCCAGAATGACGCCATCCACTTGTTGCTGCTTGAGTTTATCCAGAAAGTGTTGTTCTGCCAACGCATCATCATGAGTCTGCATTACCATCACTTGAAACCCGTATCCGTTTAACTCCCGTTCCAATGCATCAAATAACTGTGCAAAGAAGGGGTTAGAGATTCTTGATACCAGTACACCAATCGTATTAGTGTTCTGCGCGCGTAGCTGACTCGCAATGGCATTCGGGGTGTAATCCAGTTTTTCAATCGCTGCCTGAATCTGTTTCTTCTTAGCAACTGAAACACTAGGCCGATGGTTTAAATACCGCGAAACAGTCCCAACACCTACACCAGCCTCAGCTGCTATTTCACTAATCGTTGTCATTTAGGCTCACCCCCCTATTTGGAATCGTTTCCATAATTAATATAACGACCTTTCAAGTAATTGTCAAGACAAATTGGTTTTTCAAAATGAATTCACTAAAAACGTTTGCCCTTAAAACATTTAGTCCACCATTAAAAAAATGGCAGTATACTGCCATTTCGATAACTTCATTTTTAACATTCCAGCCAAAAAAATATTCCAAGCCAGCGTACACCTGACTTGGAATATTTTAATTACTGATTCAGCCTTAGTAATCGCTATAACGATGCTTGATAGACATCAAACCACGTCAATAATAGCGACACAATCAAGATACCAAGCATCGCCACCGCGTGCCACCATTTATTTCGGACAAATATCGCAATATACTCACGAATGATCGCATCCGGTAAGAAGAATCGCGCCGTCCGCGCACCAATACCATCCGCTTTTAGACCTGCTTGCTTGGCAAACATCCCGGCTCTAAAGGTATGGTAATTATTTGTAACAAAAATCGTGCGTGGATTTTTAACAGGGCCCTGTGCAATCAATTGCTTACTAAACTGCATATTTTGCAAGGTCGTCTTCGATTGCGTCTCCGCCCAGCCATCCGTTGCAGGAAGGCCATGCGCAATGGCGTATTCCAGCATGGCTTGGCCTTCCGGAACCGTTTCATCACCACCCTGACCACCTGAGAAAATCATCACGGCCCGATGATGCGTCTTGCGTTGTTGCTTCTGATAAAAGCGCAGTCCACGCATGATTCGTTGCCCTAGCAATGGCGAGACACGGTCTCCATCTAACAAGCCAGCCCCAAGCACAATAATATAATCTTGTCGCAGACGGGGCCAATTGAATTGATAAATCGTCAGCATCGTCAGATAGTTATAAAACCAAAAACCAAGGTAAAAAATGACCAGATTCGGAAATACCGTCAAAAAATAACTCACGGGCTGCGGCACATGACTACTCAACAGATTGCCTAAAAATGGCAAAATCAGAATGGCCAGTCCCAAGTACAAGGTCAG
Organism: Lactiplantibacillus sp. C232; assembly: GCF_023806725.1. NCBI lineage: Bacteria > Bacillati > Bacillota > Bacilli > Lactobacillales > Lactobacillaceae > Lactiplantibacillus > Lactiplantibacillus sp. C232. The sequence goes on along the minus strand of NZ_JAMSKZ010000011.1, from coordinate 68,750 downwards.
CATATTCGCCAACGTATGACTCTCATGACGCCACATGATCCACGCATTCCATAAGAGCAAGAAGGCTTGTAAGGTAAAAATCAGCCCAATCAACAGGATCAGCAACACAAACAACGTCCCACTGATAATGATCAACCAGTGGATATTACTACCTAAAATTGTAATCGCCAGCATGGTTAAAAACGAATAGAAAAATAGCGAAAACCAAATACCGTTACCTAGGCGAACCTTATCGCGATGATAACGCCAACCAAAAATGGTTCCAAATATGAGTGGTACTAACCAGCCCCAGTAAAACGTTGCTGGAACTGGAACCCAAACCGCTGCGTCATTCACATCAATACCCCCGCATTAAGTTTTATTTCAGCTTCCATCATAAAGGACTCCCCGCGGGACTGCAATCAGGAGTCATTACTTCAACTGTTTTTGTTCATTATAGAAATTACGGTAAGCTAAATAGCACGCAATGATTGACCCCAAACTAGTCGCTGATAAGAGCATGAACGTGACCATAATTTGATACTTAATGGCCCGTACTGGATCGACCCCTGCAAAGATCAAACCGGACATCATCCCTGGCAGACTGACTAGACCCACAGTCTTTGCCGAATCAATGGTTGGTGACATCCCTGTACGAATCGCCTCACGCACGATGGCAATCGAAGCATCGAGTAGACCAGCCCCTAACGCCAACCGTTCAAGCACCCCTTGCCGCTGGTCATGAAACTGACTATTGAGGCTGCGATAAGCCAGCCCAATTGCGACCATTGAATTCGACGCAATCATACCAGAAATGGGAATCATTTGCGATGGCACAAACTTAATCGCACCAGATAGGACGAGAACGCCGAGTGTTACCCCCGTACTAACAAAAATGGCTAATAACGAAATAGCTAATGCATGGTCAATCCCCGGCCCCCGTTTTTTCGCATTCCAAGCCGCATTGAAGATAATGAAGCCTATCATCGCCAGCGTTAGCCACAAATTATTGACTCGGAAAATATACTTTAGCAAGTAACCCACGATAAATAGTTGTACAACAGCCCGCACGACACCAATGACGATGTCCTTATCCAAGCCAAGTTTCTGCCACAAACTAATTCCTAACGCGACGAGCACTAACATTGCCGCCAAAAATAGCGACGTATTATTAACTGCTAAATTCATGCGTGTACCTCCAATCTGCCAGCAACCACTTTCGCTAATTGATCTGCCGCAGCAATCTCTGTCGCGTCATGAGTAATCATGATCGTTGTCACGTGATCCTGCTCATTTAACTGTCGTAACCAGGCGTGCACGATTTGCTTATTATTTTCATCCAAACCAGCTGTCACCTCATCTAATAACAACACTTTTGGTAAGAATAAGATGTTGCGAATCAGCGCGACCCGCTGCCGTTCACCACCGGAAAGCTCGGTAATCGGCTGATGCAGGGTTCGTTCGGACAGCCCAACATTATTTAACGCCGTTACCACTCGTTGCGTATCCATGACTTGCTTACGAATTTGGTACGGGAAAGCTAAGTTATCTGCCACCGTCTCACCAAATAGCGTCGGCTGTTGGAAACAATATGAGACTTGCCGCCGATACATGATTGGGTCATAGCTTTCAATCGGCTGCCCATCAAAAATCAAGGTCCCACTTGTTTTAGAAATCATGGCCGCAATGATCCGTAATAACGTACTTTTCCCACCACCGGATGGTCCCGTCAATGTAATATGAGCCCCAGCTGGAATCTGCCAATCAACATCATGTAAAATATGTTGATCAGCGATTTGATAATTAACTTTTTCTAAACTAATCAATGAATTCATATGCCCACCCCGATTACTAATTTAGAATCATTATAACCTGACTGTTAGGCGACTTTCAAACAATCCTCCTCAGTTATCCTGTGTCTTTCCACATGCTATAATGGAGGTTAACACAGTTCACAGAAAAACGAGGTCAAAATCAAACTTATGCCACAATCTAATCATTATTCGCACCAATCCCGATCGCACAATGATCGGCGCCGACAACAGCCGGATGAAAAAGTGCAAGCGACCGTTAACATCGGCCAGCGTTTTCCACTGACCATTCGGCGTTTAGGCATTAACGGTGAAGGTATTGGCTATTACAAACACGTCATCACCTTCGTCAAGGGCGCCCTTCCTGAAGAAGTCGTTGTTGCTGAAGTAACCGCCGTGCACCCACGTTACCTAGAAGCTAAGATTCGTAGTATTCGCAAGCCTAGTCCTGACCGGGTCGATCCCCGCGATGCCTATGCGGGCGAAGTCGGTGGTTTTGAATTAGAACACCTCGACTACCCGGCCCAATTAGCCTTTAAGCAAGATTTAATTCGTCAAGCACTCGAAAAATACCGCCCAGCTGGTTATCGACACTATGATGTTCGGCCCACCATTGGGATGACTAATCCTTATGAATACCGCAACAAAGCCCAATTTCAAGTTCGTTTAATTGATGGGCACGTCGCTGCTGGCTTATATAAAGAAAATAGTCATGACCTAGTCGACTTACCGACCTGTTCGGTGCAAATGCCGGCGACAATGACAGTCATGCGTCAAGTCGTGGCTTGGCTGGAGGAACTCCAAGTACCGATTTACGATGAAGAACATAATTCTGGCATCGTCAAGACAATCGTTGTGCGTGAAGCGGCCGCCACTGGTGAAATTCAGCTGGTCTTCATCACAAATACACCCAAGTTACCGAAAAAGCATCAATTATTGATGAAAATCGCTGAAAAACTGCCAATGGTCGTGTCGGTCATGCAAAATATCAATGCTGGTAAAACTTCATTGATCTGGGGTGACCAAACAACATTACTGGCCGGCAAACCAACTATTACGGAGGAGCTAGACGGCCTAGTCTTCGATTTATCTGCTCGGGCCTTCTTCCAATTGAACCCGCAGCAAACCAAGAAACTCTATCGCTTAGCACGCGAAGCTTTGAACTTAGCGCCTAACGAGACGTTGGTCGACGCTTATTCGGGTGTCGGAACGATTGGTTTATCACTAGCCGACGTGGCTAAGGAAGTTCGGGGAATGGATACCATTCCAGCAGCCGTTGCAGATGCCAATGCCAACGCCCAACGCAATCAAATCACTAATGCTCATTATGAAGTTGGTGAGGCGGAAGTCTTGTTACCGCAATGGTTAGCGAGCGGTTTTGCGCCCGATGCAATGGTCGTTGATCCACCCCGTACTGGTTTAGATAACGTCTTAATTGATGCCATCTTGCAAAGCGCACCGGAAAAACTCGTCTACATTTCATGTAACCCATCGACGCTTGCTCAGGATTTACAAGCACTTACCCGCGGATATCAAGTCGACTATATTCAATCGATCGACATGTTCCCACAAACAGCTCGTTGCGAAGCCGTCGTCCGCTTCACGAAGCGTCATTAATTTGCCACTCACTGCCAATCATATTAGGGGGAATCATCATGGCAGCTACTGATAGTCAAATTGCATTAACGATGACCTTTACGTTACGGCCACCATTCAAGACTCATTTCTTACTATTAAAAGATTACGTGGCGGATGTTCGTATACCGGCTCGTGATGGGATGCTAACGACGATTATTGCCAAAAACATTCCGTTATCACCGGCCCTAGAGCAACTAAAAACGATTTTTGATGATGTCCAAAACCCAGTTTACTGGCGCTTACACGACCAAGCCGTTCAGGAATTCTTCAGTGCGCATCCTGAACAGCGACCGATCCTGCCAATCGACTTGCTGCAAGTCATGCTCAATACATTATCTGCCCAAGGTTTGTCCGATCAACAATTAATGCACATTATGAAGGACGTTTTTGAACGGTTACAAACCAATGACTTCAACGGACAGGCATCACAGCGAATTTTGACGTCGTTGAATAATAAGTAAACGCCACCATTTATCGCTGACTTTTATAAATTAGGATTAGATAACACCAAGTTGTCTAATCCTATTTTTTCGGACATAAATCAATAGCGGTGAAACTTCATTAGTCACAGAAATTCGCACTAATACTCGTTTTTATTTTTCTTAGCCATTCATTAAATGTCAGCATACGAAAATTGTCTTTTCGGTTATTGGAAGCAAACTTGTTGACTTTGAAGTTACATGTGATAAGCTAATTACTGTAATTTTTATTGCTACAGCAATTTGAAAGGATGTTTTAATTATGAAATACGCCGTCACTGCCGCTACTGGTAAATTTGGTCAAAGCGCCGTTAGTACGCTGAATGCTAAAGTTGGTGCAGAAAATGTTTTAGTAATTGCTCGTAATCAGGACAAAGCTGCTCAGCTGTTTCCTGATAATCCAATTCGTACCGGGAATTACGATGATGTCGACTCAATGACGAAAGCCTTCGAGAACGTTGAACGCGTGCTCTTCGTTTCATCACAACCTGGTGGTCCCGTTGACCGGGCCACCGCTCATAAAAACGTCGTGACTGCCCTCAACGCCGCTCATGTTAAATTTGTCGCCTACACTAGTTTTCCCAACGCACAGGCAGCAGTCAGCGCCTTAGCCAATGATCATCGGGCCACCGAAAATGCCATAAAAGCGACTAATATTGCGCACAGTTTTCTTCGTAACAACTGGTATTTAGAAAACGAAATGGGCTTCTTACAAAGTGGTGCCCATAATCAAGAAACCTTGTACTGGGCTAACAATACAGCTGGCTGGGCCTTGGAACGTGAATATGCCGAAGCGGCCGCAACCGTTTTGATGGCAGATGCCCCTCAAGAAGTGTACGAATTTGCTGGGACACCCCTCACTTATGCCGCACTCGGTCAAGCACTCCAAGAAGCAACTGGCAACCAAGTTAAGATTACCCAAGTCAGTCAGGATGCATACGTGCAATTCCTTGAAACGACTGGTCTAAATCATGATACCGCTGCTTTGTTTGCCTCATTCCAATCCCCAATCAATGATGGTGCGCTGGCTGAAAAGTCAGTCGACTTAGCTCATGTCTTGGGTCGTCAACCATTGGACACAAGTGTAGCTATTAAAGAAATCTTAGCGCGCTAATAACGAGCTAACTGTAAGTTTCTCTTAAATATCTTCTACAATACGAAAATAGGAAGTTCAACGAACATGGCGTTGGGCTTCCTATTTTTTAATGATTCGTAAATGGCCTTTTAATTAGCGCGTAACATCAGCAAAATACCGAGCTAAGGTTAGCTGAATACCATTATGATTATTATCAGTTGTTACTATGTTCGCTGCCTCTTTAACGGGTTGTGGCGCATTAGCCATCGCAACACCAATCCCCGCTGTCTGGAGCATCGCAACATCATTAAAGTTATCGCCAAACGCAATCGTTTCAGCAGGGGTAACTTGATCATCCTGTAATAATTTCATTAATGCGGCTGCTTTAGTTACGCCTGCCGCAACGATTTCTAAATAAGTTTCTTTCGAACGATAAACTGCTAAGCCGCTAAATTCATCACGGCTTAATCGGTGTTCAATCGCCTGAATAATATCTGGATCGGCCATGATCATCATTTTATGCACTGGCGTCGGCATCCGTTGCAACCATGTGCCCAAATCCGTGACATGGGGTGCATAACCAATTCCCGTCGCTTCCTGCTGTTCCCACGGGCCATTAGTAGCCACCAACCAGTTATTATTCGAATAAATACTAATTGAGGCAGCTGGCCAATCATGAGCTACTACCGTTTGCACAGCTTGTGCTAGTTTAGGGTCAACGGCTTGCTCTTCAAAAACAGTTAGTCGATCATTCACATCAGTCGTAGCCGTTAGCGCGCCATTATAGGCAATCATGGTCGAATTAATTCCTAGTTGTTGCGCAATTCCAAACATCCCCTTAGGCGAACGTGCTGAGGCCAACACCATTTGTGCCCCCCGTGCAACTGCTGCTTGAACTCCCGTAATTGTAGCCGGTAATAACTGTCCTTGACTGTCGACTAGGGTACCGTCGATATCACTTACGATTAATTTGATCATTGATTTTCCTCCGTTAAGTTAATCATGGCTATGCTAAGCGTAGACTTATATTATGTATCCTTATAGATTCTACTGTAGCATGAATCAAGTCATAAATAAGTATTCCAGACCATTTTTCATTCATAGTAAAGTAAAAGAACCGATAACGTTACTTGTTATCGACTCTTTTTACCTAAAATATCAAATTTTTGGCCAGGGCGACATTACCAATCGTTGCAGAACCATTATTAGCAATTCCCGTTAAAACAATCAAATGATCTAAGTTCGGTAATTCAACATAATTGTTATTAAGCTGCTCAACGTCTCTTCTAATCACTGGAAGTTCAGTTTCGCTTACTACTGAGCCACCAATAACAATTCTTTCAGGCATGAAATTAAGATATGCATCAAAGACCAGCTGTGCAATATAATAACTGATCAACTTAAATACTTCATTGGTTCGCTTCAATTGTTCCCCCGGTTTGCCAGTTCGAGCCTCAATTGCGGGTCCTGAAGCCATGCCTTCAAAGCACCGATTTTGATGATATGGACAGACACCCTTGAAGTTATCGCCTGACATAGGTATGACCATTGTATGTCCCATTTCAAGATGAGACATACCACCTATGAAATGATTATCTTGGATAACACCACCACCAATGCCTGTCCCAATAGTAAAGTATACTAGTGAACGCACTGCTTGTCCTTGTCCAATCATATATTCACCATAAGCCGAAGCATTTACGTCCGTTGTAAAAGTAATTGGAATTTTCAAAGCTGCCCTCAACATCTGTACAACATCCGTATGAGACCAACCAGCTTTTGGTGTATTTAAAATCTGACCATATGTCGGTGAATCCACCTTAATATCGGCTGGGCCGAAACTCCCGATTCCCAACGCATCGACTGGATTTTTCTTAAAAAATGAAACACAGGCTTCCAGCGTTTCATTTGGCTTTGTGGTCGCTACTCGTTGTCGCTTCAAGATACGGTAGTGCTCATCAGTAATTGCTAAAATGAACTTAGTCCCTCCAGCTTCAATACTTCCCAAACGCATGAGCTATGCCCCCTGATTGTGTATGAGCAAGGTAACCATATCATAAGGCTGAATCACTAATTGTTCCGAACATGGTTGAGCCTCTTCCAGAGCATTTACCTGAATGAAATGTTGTTTTAATAAGGGGGTCAAATCAGCAGCCACACCAGATTCATTTGCCAAACGGATAACAAAACTATTTGGCACAGTATAGGCCGGATACAACGCGCTAATTGTGACATGTGGATCGAGTTTCAAAAATGACTCGCACTCTGAGATAGTTGGTAATGAATCATCAAATTCAACATCCCAAATTTTATTGTCTAATCGATTTACAAATAAATTCAATTTTTGTAATTGATAACTAACATCGGGTGCTAACCACTTTTCAGCAATTATTGCCAATTTATTTTCATTCAATTGAGACGTGGAAACTAACCCAAACTCAAATGTATTTGCTCCTAATTCTTCGGCCAACGGCGTTGGTGTCATCTGATGCCCAATACTAGTTGTATCGCCTGAAGCACGACCTGGTCGCCACAGTAAATTAGGCTTACCAAGTTGACCAGTGGTTGCCATTAATGTGACATAAAATGCTTTCTTTCCTAACTCGTATTCCTTCATTCCTTTAGCAATTAAATACAGGCCATCGCTAGCCCCTTGCATCCCGACAATTTTATCAAAGTTATAAAGGTTAACCGGTTTTTCAACAAATTCTTCTTCCCAATTTTCCGCAATTGGTAAATTACGTGTTCTTTGAAAGCCGCCTTGAACTTGCGCAACTGCAGTGTCACTTTCAATTGCTGTATTAATTTTTAACCGTAATCGATGATCTAGAACCTGATTATCGACAGTTAAACGACCTGCCAATACATTGTCACCATCAGTTAAAGTCAACGTTAATTCAAATGCGACATCGTGCAGCTTTGGTTCGTGACTAATCCTGTCAGCCAAGCCTTCTGGTAACTGCCACTTGCCGCTTAATCGCAGTTCTTGCCTTCCAGCTCCAACATAAATGGCTACAACGCCGGCTAAAGGCAAGTCAACCTCTTTGTCGCCTCGAAGCGGTGAATAATCGTACGTATCACCATCATTACCCGAATCTACAATACTAATGATGTTTTTGTAAGTTTTCCCATTAGTAGTTGCCTGAAAGTTGCCATCGACATAATTCACTTTCCAACTTTCATTTTGGATAGCCGTTTGTTGCTCAGACTGTAATTCTGGCAAAGCTTCTGCACCATCCTTAAAGTCAATTACTTGGTAACCCAACCCATCAAACTGGACTGCAACTTGTACTTGTAATTCATAGTAACCAGGCTCGTCTTTAAATTCAAAGCCTTTAGCCGTTTGTTGCATGATATTTTCTCGCTTAGCCACATAATTTGCACTTAAAATAGTTGCTTGATATTTTTCATCAAACATAATGTTTTTCGATGATGTTAAGAAACGGATTTTCTTATATCCATTGAATGGGCGTGGATCAGTATTGAATACAAGCACCTGATTGGCATCCAGTTTCAACCGTTGTGCGATTCTTTTCTTGATATAGTTTTCGATACCGTCTGCAATTTCAAAACCTTGTTTGAATCGATGGTCAATATCAATAGCAACATTATCAGAAACACTGCCACCCAAACTGTCATGCGGTTGACATTCTAGCAACTTTTTCCAAAGTTTCAAAATAAGACCCTTAGACACATCGATACCACATCTTTTGGCGATGACCATCAGTGGCTCAACACGTCGTAATATTTGCTGTTCGAGTTTGAAATTCTGCCGTTTAATGCGCGAACGTACTGAACCAATTGTCCGATGAACTCTAGCATAAGTTGGATACCGCAACTCGCCTTGATAATCCGGTAAATCGTTGCGTTGTCGTAATGTTCGCATAAACTTCGGATAATTGCTGATCACAATCTGATTATGACTATATTTATTTATCTTACTAATAGTCTCAGATACGTTATGAATAATATTCATTTGATCGATTCCCGAAGGCACTAGGACCGAATTATTTTGACCCTGTTGACTTTCAAAATCAATTCCTGGATCTAGACGGTTTGCAACGAACTCTTGTAAGTTTTTCTTCGAATCCAATGCGATTTGACCAGTATAGTAACCTAACGGAAAATTAGCAGCATAGACTTGACTATGACCTAGACTGTGCCATTTAAAATAAACAGAGTCCATTTGTCGCTTAAAATTAGTGCCCCGCCAAAAAATAAAGTCATTAATGCCAACTTGATTTAAGAGCATTGGCAATTGCGAATTAAATCCAAAAGTATCTGGCAAATAGCCAATCATCATTGGTTGCCCATACTTTTGTTTGGTATCGTTGATGCCAATAACTAAGTTACGAATAATTGATTCTGCATCAGGTATCATCGCATCAGTCTGTGTATACCATGGTCCAACAAATAATTGATTACGGTTAATTAATTTCTTTATCCGGATAACATCTTCGGGATGCATTTCAACATACTCATCTAGTATTGATGTCTGTCCGTCTAAAGTAAAATTAGCTTCAGGATGCGTTTCTAACTCCTTCAAAACATTTGAGAACAGCTGATCACTTAGCACCTGTGCGTCCTCAGTTGTAAAATACCATTCTCGATCCCAATGAGTATGATTTACAAAATGTGCTTTTGTCATAAATGTATCGCTCCCTGTTATTTTAGGTAACAAAAGCCGCATTACGGCTCTTTAACCATTATGCGGCTCGTTTTAGTCAATCTAAGCTTCAAAATTAATGTTAATGTCGTCCTCATTATCATCAGTGACTTGTTCTTCGCTCTGTGTTTGGTTAAAGTCCACAGCCAATGGTGCCAGTACACCGATAATCGCAGCGCAAACAATTAGACCGATTAAATAGGCCCAACCATTCGTAATGGTGACAAATCCATAAACCCCACCAACAGGAGGAATCTTAGCCTGAGCCCCAAGTAAAATCGTAGTCGCCGAACCAGCAGCACCAGCAATCATATTAATTGGAATTAATTTCAACGGGTTAACTAATGTAAACGGAATAGCACCTTCTGTTATTCCAATAAATCCCATGAACCAGTCGCTTCGTCCAGCATCAAGTAATTCATCAGAAAAACGATGCTTAAAGAAAGTCGTCGCAAATGCATATCCTAAGGGAATACCAGCAATAGCCACATTAACGATCATTGCAGGGGTGTAAATCTTTTCAGCTAATAAAACGTTTCCTGCCATCCATGCAGCCTTATTAACAGGACCGCCTAAGTCAGAACCAATCATAGCGCCCATGATAACTGCTAAGGTAATAGCACTTACACCGCTTGTACTCATTTGTTTAATCCAGGCGACAAGTGATACATTAATCCAAGTCAGCGGTTGCTTCAAAATGACTCCCATCAATATTGCCACAACCATTGTAGATAGCAGCGGTACAACAACTAATGGCATAATAGATTCGAACTTTTCACCAACATGTAACTTATTGTGACACCAACGTGCAGTATAACCAGCTGCAAACCCAGCAACCAAGGCTCCTAAAAATCCCATATTAGAACTAGATGCTAATGAGCCCCCAATGAACCCGGCGGCTAAAGCTGGCTTATCGCCAATAGCATATGCAATGTAACCGGCCAAAACTAAATTAACTAAGCCAACACCAATCCAACCAACGGCTTCAATTTGTCCCATATAAAACCAAAAACCAGTTTTATACGCATCAAAACTTGTAATTCCAAAACATAGACCTATCAACTTAGGAACTGCAACTACGAGGGACCCGCCAATAACAACCGGTAACATATATGAAATACCAGACATTAAGTAGCCCTTCCACTCAGCCAATATTTTCTTCATAACTCACTCCTCCATTCTTCATTAAGTTCATTTTATTTAACACGAGCAGCAACCGCTTTGCTGACCTTATCAATAACAGCTTTCGGCTTTTTAATACACATATTAATATCAACTCGAACTGCTGGAATCCCTTCAAATCGATCCATCTTTTCAATTTTTTGATCCGAACCAATCAATAAAAACTTTGCGCTTTTCGCCTCTTCAACTGTAATTTCATTTTTAAGTCCCATTGCACCCTGTTGTTCTACTTTAGCTTGTAAACCTAGTTCCTGCGCTGCTTTTTCTAGCGCTTTCGCCGCCATTGGTGTATGTGCTAACCCTGCTGGGCATGATGTAATTGCAACAAAATCCATATCAGTCATCCTCTTTTTATAAAATTTTTTCCGAACTATTGGTTAATACAGTGTAAACATCCTGAACTGTTTGACTTTCAAGTAATGCTTGACGCTCACGGTCATCCACTAATGCACTCGCAAAGTTAGCTAGAATCTGTAAGTGTGCCTGCTCACTATTTTTTGGAACTAGCATAGCAATTACCTGATTAACTGGTTGGTCATCAAATGTCGGCCAATCTTGAATGCTTGTTGTAGAGCGAATGAATAGTACAGCAGGTTGCCGCAGATATTCTGAGATTGCATGAGGAATCGCTATACCGTCCTGCATTCCTGTTGAAGCTTCTTTTTCTCGTTGATACAGCGCTTTCAAAACTGCATCTTCGTTATCTGCAAAGCCAAGTTCAATTGCTTTATGTGCAATAAAGCTAAAAACATCCTCACGTGTTCTAAAATGTTCTTTTAAAAAAATATACTTCTGTTTAAAAATTTCTGTCATATTTGCATTTCCCCTTCACTGCTGTGCTAATGTATCAATAATTTCTTGAGCATTTTGAGCCTTTATTAAGGCCGTCATTCGCTGCCCATCTTGAATCAAATTATAGAAATAACTGTAAATATCATCCATTTGTGTTTCAACCGTGCGATTCAGGGCTACGAAAAATACAATATGGACATTTTCGTGATCCCATTTAATTCCCTTTTTCGACGTCATGATTCCAATCGTTGGTTGCAAAACATGGTCGATATCACCATGGGGAATTGCAAATTTATCGATAATGGTGGATGCAACTTGTTCACGTGCTAACGCTGAATTTTGCATTTGATTATCAACATACCCATACTTTTCTAGCCGATCAGTTAGTTGAATAATCGCCATCTTTTTTTCAGTTGCCTTTGAATTTGTAATAATACCGTTTGGACTTAATAATTTAACAAATGCGTTCCGCGTATACTTTTCTTGACGAATATCTTGACTTAACTTTTCCAATAAGCTGAGTTCTTGGTCATTCAAAAACGGACTGACTTGAATAACCCTCGTACCGCTCATCTTTAACGGGATAGTCGAAATAATAATGTCTGCAGTCACTGTTGAAGTCATCAACTCATTCACAGACAAAGTGCCAACAATCTGAACATCCGGTAGTTTGTCCATGACACGTTGCTTTAGTAACTCCGCCGTACCATAACCAGTGCTACATACAATTGCAAGCTCAACATCTGGTTTTAAGACCTTTCGGCGCTCAATGAACGATTCAAAGTGCAGTGCTAAGTATGCAATTTCATCCTCAGTTAGCTGTAAATGGTATTGCTTTTCAATCGCCATCGCTAATGCTAGTGCTTGATCAAAAGCGACGGGAAAATACGTTTTAACTTGATTACAATACGGATTCGTAATACTAATGCCATTTTTAATGCGAACCAGCGCCGGACGTAAGTGTAGCGTTAGATTACGTAATAACTGATTATCATAATCCGTTAGCACGCTACGTAGCCAGTCGACTATCGTTCGTTCAACTAAGCCGCTTCTATCCAGATCAATGTACCCATCCTCAATGGCCGCGACATGCATATTTAAATAAGCAATTTCTTCATCGGGAATTTCACACTTAAAGGCCACGATAAGCATTTTAACTAATTTGTTGGTACTCGGAGATATTGCCATAGTGTCAAAATTCTGTGTCGTCGTTTGAGTAATAAACTCGCCATTCTTAATTCGCTGAATCGCAATAGTTGTATGGATCAGTAAAGACTCATATTGATATTCATTTACATCAACTTTTAAAATCTTCACAAATTTATTCAGGACTTTTTGCATCTGATTTAAGGTTTGTTTATTGACATATCGTTTCAGGGACTGCGGCACTTTAAATGTGCGTGTCATTTTGCCAGTCTGTTGATTTTGCTTAATCTCTTGTCCCCAATATGACTGTAATAGCTGACCAATCACTCGACGAACATCACTCTCCGAACTATTGAATTTAACACCTTCTGTAGTGGCCGTCAGCTTCAACCCATAATCCATTTTTAAAACATTTAAATCACGTTCCAACGTACTACGACTAATAAAGAAGTGGTCAGCAATATCATCTAATAACACTGGTTTAGATTGCTGTGTCAAGAATGTCATAATGCTAATTCTGCGTTCTTGCTCACTTTGGCTATTATCCTTCAGTATCGGAAACTCAGCCAACAGTCCCTTCGTATTACCACTAAAACGAATACCCTGTCCTCTTTTCCTAACAAGGTGTACACCTTGTTGGTTGACTACCTTTTCCACCTCATTCAGATACTTAGCAATCGTCTTACGAGATGTGCCCGTATACTCCATAATATCTTGATAGTGAACTATCCTTTTTGACAATATCAACTCAATAATCATTCGTGTAAGAGTTGCTGGTGAACTATTCGGCGCCAAATTTATCACTCCCTAACTTTTACAATTCATATGATAATGTAACCGTATACATTATTTAAGCTCATAAAAGTACACTTGTAGCTAGTGTACCTTTCATAAGTTATTATTCTTTGTGCTGTCGGCCATATACTTGAAGATTGCTTTAGAAGTTTAATCTCGAATCCTATTGTGACTAATATTACCCCGATTTTGCGCGTTATCTTACAGGAAGACAAATCATTTACTGAATTAATTAACTATTGATATCAATCATAAAAAAGCAGCGTGATTTCATTATCCTGAAATCACGCTGCTAAGACTATCCAATTACAATATTCCTCAGAACAGTCTAGTATTAACTCTCATTATCAAATGGTGCCTAACTATCTGGTCTCGAATTATCCTTCAATTCAAACTTAACTTTATCCCCCACGAGTTTGACAAATAGTTCCTGGTCAGGCTGAGGATCAAATGGCCCCAAGTCGACAAGAATCTGACCATTATCCGCCACTTCATATCCTTGGTAACGATCGGCAAGCAGATGATAGATTGTTTGGGCTGGTCGCATCCGCTCATCCACCTGAGCGGCCGCCGCCTTCAAGGTATAACCAGTCTGCAATAAATTACTCATCGCGGCTGCCTTGATAACCATTTTCATTGTATACACGCGAGCCTGGCCCGGCTCATCCTCGTTCTTAGGAATAATGTACCCCTTTTTTTGCCAATACCGTAGTTGTCGTGGCGAGACACCAGTCATTCTGCTTAGTTCACTAATGCCAATAGTTAATTGTCCTTTATGAAAAAGCTCACGTAAATCTGCACGCGTCCCGTTAGTCATACTGGCGACTCCTTTCCAAAGTTGCTATTGATATAAATTATAGCATGGAATTTCGTCGCGACCATTAACTCGCTTGGAATTTTCCGTGATTAATTAACTTTTCTGATAATTTGTTTGTAAGTAATCCAGCAATGACTGGGCGGGACGATCCATAATCAGCTGATAATCATCACTTACTGTGGCTAATAGTCCGCGGGCGCCACCGGCATACATCGAGGCCAACATTGGCCCCTCACCATTCTGATTGTACATATCGCTGAAGGCTTGCAAGGACACTGGTCGATACCCGATTGGTTGCCCGCTCACCTGACTAAGCACAGTAGCGAGTTCCGGCATCGTGTAAGCTCGGGACTGTGTTAACGTATAGATTCGACCACGTTGTAATAAATCAGGCGTTGTGGCGACTTTAGCAAAAGCGGCCGCACTATCTGCCTGACTGATGAAGCTGAGAGCCTGATCAGCCATTGGATAAACGACGTTGTGCCGTTCAATTAATTCTGGCAAATATGGCACTAACGGATCCGCGTAAAGCGCATTCCGGACAATCGTATAGTTAATATCACTTCCAGCTAATCGCCGGGGCACGTAACCATAAAATGCTGATAATTCAAATGGATTATTCACCTGATCGGCAATGAAACCCATGACTAGGAAATGATGCACATTCGCCTGTTGGACTGCTGCTAAGACGTTCTCAAATTCTTGGACCCGCGAATAACTATCATGACTCTTACTAGGAATATAGATCAGGACATCACTGTCTTGGAAAAATGCGCGTAACTGCTCTGGCTGCTGGTAATCAATAGCCGCAACATGCAAACCTTGTTGTTGGTATACCTGGGCCTTACTGAGTGTATGGACCCCTAAATATAATTCAGTGGTGGCGACTAACGGTCTCATCGCGGCAACAATCTGTTGTCCTAAATGACCAGTGGCACCTGTAATCGCATATTTCAATTTAACTCGCCCTTTCATGTAACTTTATTAGTTACATTTAACTAAATATCGATATATTTGTCAAATAAAGCGGCCGCTTATGATATTAACGTCACCCATTGCCGCCATTAATTCGGAAACATTTCGTCGCTACATC
Organism: Lactiplantibacillus sp. C232; assembly: GCF_023806725.1. Lineage (NCBI taxonomy): Bacteria > Bacillati > Bacillota > Bacilli > Lactobacillales > Lactobacillaceae > Lactiplantibacillus > Lactiplantibacillus sp. C232. The sequence continues at coordinate 53,277 of NZ_JAMSKZ010000011.1, read as the reverse complement.
GTTAAAATTAAATACACAGAAAGGGCTACCCTCATTACAAGAGCAGCCCTAAGAAATGCTTTTCTAAAAATAGTTAAGCCCTAATTTGCAACCTGTTGACCAAGGTGCTTCTTTTCAGGCGCCTTCTTAACGTTTTTGACATCATTATCGGAAAAGCCAAACATCCACGTTAACGTAAAGGCGACAATCAAGTCGATAGCAGAGGCAATCAAGAAACCGTAGAAACTAAAATCAAGCCCCTTAGGATTGATGAAGGAGGTCACACCGATCAATGATCCGGCGAAGCCCCACATGTTAACGTTAAACAGTCCGGTCAAGAAACCGCCGACAGCACCACCGATACTTGCAGTAATAAATGCCCGGCCGTATTTCAGATTGATCCCGTACATTGCAGGTTCAGTGACCCCACAGAAGGCTGAGATCGTTGCTGGCCAAGCGAGCTCTTTAATATTAGCAAACTTAGACTTCAGCGCAATTGCTAAGACCGCGCCACCTTGGGCAACCATCGTTGCAGAAACAATGGCATTCAAGTAACTGTGCCCAGTTGTCGTAATATCGTTGACAACAATTGGAATAATCGCCCAGTGTAACCCGAAGATAACTAATACTTGGTAGAAGCCACCGATAATTAAGCCAGAGATGGCTGGACTGAGTTTGTAAATCGCCACAATTCCTGCAGCCAATGCGCCAGACAAAGCTGTAATGATTGGCCCGAGGATGATAATGATGGCTCCAGAAATAATCACAACTTCAAACAACGGTACGAAGATCATCCGTAAGACTGTTGGGATGACCCGCTTGAGCCATGGTTCCAACTTACTTGCTAACCACGCCCCCGCAATCATCGGGAAAATCGAGTAGGTATAGGAGGCAACGTGAACCGGAATGCCAAAGAAGTTCGCATTGATTGCCATTCCCAATAAGTGACCCGTAACCTTTCCGGTTGTTGCCATACTAACAATTGCTGGGTATGTTAAGACCCCACCAATAATTCCCATGATAACCGGATCAGCCCCTAACTTCTTGGCTGCGGTGAAACCAACAAATATCGGTAAGAAGTAGAAGACGGAATCACCCATCGCATTAATAATCACGTAGGTCGGCGTTGTCGCAGAGACGAGGTTGAAGTTCTTTAGTAACGACAAAATCCCCTTTAAGATCCCAGAAGCTGCCAACAACCCAATCACTGGAATCATGGATCCCGTAATAATACCAATCAAGCTGCTAAAACCGTGTTTGACCTTCTGCCACGGCGTCATTTTCTGCCACGCTACCCGGTTCGCTTCCTTCTCCATCGCAACAGCCGAAGCGTCAGCATCCCCAAAGCCTGCGCCTAGTTGACCCACGATTGCATCATACACGTCGGTCACCGCTGGCCCAATCACCACCTGGTACTGACCACCTGCCTTTGCAACATCGATAACGCCCTTTAGGTTTCGGATTACCTCGTCATTGGCCTGCCCTTCGTCCTTTAAGTAAAATCGAACCCGGGTAATGCAGTGAATCACGCTTTTCACATTTACCGGTCCACCAACTTGAGCAATGATTTGAGTCGCCAATTCATCGTACTTGCCGCCCTTACCCTTAACCACCGATGCTTCGGCAACGTGTTCTTTCAATTCAACAACAGCACCGACGACCCCGGCACGGACTTCACCCAGTTCGGGCGTTAGTTTGGTAACCATATCCGCCGTATTCGTTACGGCCATGATTACCGTGGTATCCTTGTTCGCACTAGTAATCGCCGCTAAATCCATCACGGCCACTTTTTCGCCGGCCTCGACCGTATCACCAACTTGCACGTTAACTTTAAACGGTGGCCGATCTGCTAGTTCGACCGTATCGATACCAAGATGAACCAACACTTCCAGACCATTGTTCCCCGTAAAGCCAATCGCGTGCAGACTCGCTGCAACCATCGTTACTTTACCACTGATTGGTGCAACGACCTGTCCATCTGTCGGTTCAATACCAAATCCTTGCCCCATCATCCCTTGTGAAAACACCGGATCGTGAACCGATTCGAGTGGCACTAACTGTCCTGCAACTGGCGTTAATAAATGCACTTGCTTCATAGCGATTCTCCCCCTTTGACTAATCAATAATCGCGTTGTTAACAAACTAATTTCGGACACTGGTTGTTATAAAATCACTAATAATTGCCAATCCATCCAGTGACCAACTGTCAGGCCCTCCTAACTAATCAAGTAACGCCCTTAACCATAAAAGCGCTTTCTTTTATAAACATAATAATAGCCGCCCCTATTAAGTCGGTCAATAAAACCCGATTAAATTAAGGCGGTTCACTTGAATTTAGGAACTTATTTAATTAGTTTGCCAAACTTTGTGAAGCAAGTGTTAATCTTTGCGTTGCAAGAAAGGACCGTTCGAAATCAGCCGTCGTTTTGACCTGTTTACCGAAATCAACAATCAGTGCGTGCCACTCCCAAGCCGTCGTTAAATCATAATGCCACGCCTGCATAATCAGTTGTTGGGCCTTTAAGTAGTTGCTCGGTAACGGTTGGTTAAGCCAGCCGAATAGGCGCCGCAAATACGTGTCAATAATGATCGTTGGCTGATGAAAAACGTACATGCTAAAGTAGTCAGCCGTTTCATCGCCAATACCGCGCAGGGCGATTAGTTCACGCCGCAATTGTTCTGCTGGCAAGGCTCGCATCACGGTCAAGTCAAAATCATACTGTCCACACCACGCTGCTAAGGCTTTTAAAGTTGGAACTTTGCGCGTATAGAAGCCCGCAGGTTTGACTAAAGTCGTCAGTTCAGTATCAGTCAATGCTAGTAACTGCCGAGGCTCAAAGTCAGTGGCTGCTTTTAAATTAGCCAGTGCGTAATCCACGTTGCGCCAGTTGGTATTCTGAACGAGAATACCGCCCCAGAGAATCTCCCAAGGCGTCTCGGCAGGTGGGATTCCGGCTTGGAGCCAGTGCCGGGGCCCCATGGCAGCTAACATCTGCTGATACAGTGTCTCAATGGTCATTGTTAGCCCTCCTCACATGAATTGATTAATGTTGAGACCAATAATTTGATCTTACAAAAAAATAGTCGTAACGGCAAAACATCAATCCGCTACAACTATTGTTTACGCTTGTTTATTAGTCATCTACCACCGTACTGCGCTTAACAGCTAGCACAATGTCAGCCTTCCGATTTTCAGGCTTGATCTTTTCTTCAAAGTCCAATTCGGCATCCTTAAACAGGTTCTGAATCTCAGTATTAACTAACGACAAGTCGCGTGAATCCCCAGCTTGTTGGCGAATATAGACCACATATTGATCTGGTAATTCTTCAAGATCATATTCCACATCTTCGTCATTCAAAATAACATAAATCAACTTACGTTCTTTGTTCATTTGAAACTTCCCCTTATCAATTATTTTATCCGAATTAGTCGTTTGCGGCTAACTGGTGAGCAAACTTAAGGTAGTCAGCCACACAATGGTCTAACCACTCAACGACCTTATTGTCCGTAAGGTCCCCATCGGCATTCATCTTGTCCTGCACCGCGCTCAACAAGAATTCATTTCCAGGCAGAATCTGCATCCCAACTCCGGGTGAATCTAAAACTTGCCGTAAATGACTCTGCGCTCGCACTGTCCCCAAGGGTCCCATTGTGGCCCCTAAAATCATAGCTGGTTTCCCAATTAACGGTCGTTCAACACGCGATAGCCAATCAATCGCATTTTCCAAGACACCTGGAACACTATGGTTATATTCCGGTGTCACAAAAATGACGCCATCCGCGTCCATGACCGTCTGCTTAAAGGCTTGCACCTCCGCGGGGGCTTCTAGCTCGATATCCTGATCATAAAAAGACAACGCGCCCAAGTTAGGAATCGTGACATCCAGTTGATCGGCATACCGTTTCTGAACAAACGTTGCTAACTTACGATTATATGAGGAACGTCGAATGCTACCGACGAGTGCGATAATCTTCATCGTGTGAAAAACTCCTTTAAGTTGTAATTACTTTTAGTATACCCCTTTTTTGGCAAATAGTCGGAACCGGTTACAAAAAACCAGCTGCTTTCATCAAAATTTTAATCTTAACTGCTGAATATTCAGTCAGTTTAGCAATTCCAGTCCCCCATCCGCGTAACTGCCATTATCTTAAGTCTAATTTTAAACGAGGTGAGACATTCATTAGCGGGCCTGATTATTGCTTGCTCATCGAAATAACTACCAGACATAATAATCGAGGCAGTGCTTTATCGCCATCACAGGATTAATAAACTTTCACAAATGTTTCTTAACTTTTTTCAAAACCAAACGTCCATTGTTAGTGTGATGAATAGAGTCTGCTATACTATTGATTAGAGAAATTGATTGGGGGGTTAATCGTGTATTATCGTGGTGAAGCACTTGACTTTTTGAATATGCTACATACTACAGGTGCCGCGCCATTAATGCGTTCGCGAATCGTTTTTTCCAGTCAGATCGACGTGGAACGCTTAAAGGCTGCCGTGCTCGCTTCCGCACAAATCGTACCCGAGATTTTCGGTCATTATCAAGCTGACCGTAATCGTTTCGTTGTTACTGATCAACCAGTCAACCAAGTTATTCAGGAAGTTCAAAGCCCGTATAGTCCTGAAAACACTGATTTTGATTTTACGAATAGTCCGCAACTACGGTTATTTGTCATTCATCACGGTGACTACGATGTCTTACAAGCCTTTATGAGCCACCTACTAACGGACAATCGTGGGTTTAAAGAATATCTGTACCTGCTCGCACAAGCCTACAATTATGCCGATCTCACGAATTTGCATAATGAACGGCGACTACGCCCAGTTATCACTAAGTTGCAACGTCAATTTGCACGGCCACACGGTCATGCACCCATTGTTACCGGTATGGTTAAACTACCCCATTATCCGGGAATTAACTTGCGGCACGGTGGTCACGTAATGCTCAGTAGCACGCAATTCATGCGCGTCCGACGAATGGCTAAGGCCCAAGACGTCGGTATTAGCGAGGCCATTTTGGCGGCATACGCTAAAGCACTCCAAGTTTTAACTGGTCATACAACCGTGACATTGCCGTGCCCAATCGACCTGCGCCGCTTCACGACTGAAGATGCGAACGTCACCCAAATCGCTAATTTAACCGTCAATGTTTTTCTGACAATCAAGGTAGATATTGATGCACCTTTTAGTGAGCTCGTCAATCAAGTCCACGACTTGTTAACGGTCGAGCGTACGCGGGTCGCCTTCCTTTATCGACTTAGCAATTTACAGAAAATGAACCATACAATGCCAATCACGGTCATGCGTAAAATGACCAAACGCTGGTTACCACAGCCTGCGCTCCGGTATACCAACTTTGGTGTCGTCGACCAGGAACGGCTTAAATTTCATGACTTGACGGTCGTCAATTGCGTCTTCTCGGGTGCCTTCCAGTGCTCACCCGTTATGGAAATTGCCGCCAGCACGTTTGCCGGAACCTGTACATTGAGCTTCAATAGCACCGGGTCCGAACGTGACTACCAGTTATCCATGAAAATCCTGGAAAACATTCAAGCTCAACTGCTAGTGTGGGCACAAGCAGATGCTCAAGTAGCCACAACTGATAATGTGACGTTGCGCCACCAAGCATAATTAAGTCAATTGATAGGCCTTAAATACCGGCCACAAAAAATCCCAAGCTAAATGAGCTTGGGATTTTTTATGGCCGCCGTTAATCTGGCTATCAGTGTGATTATGGATTATTTAGAATCATCCAGCTAATGACGACTAGTCATCCGGCCGAATCGTTTCCGAGTAATGACTTAACTGGTATATCGGTGCCCGTCGTGCCAATATTGCTGGTGCTTTGTGAATTTTCACTAGGCAACCAGTTTGCCCACTTGGGGTCAGTCGAACATCATAATTTTGAAAACTAGGGCGTATTGGCGTAGTCACTGTCAGTGGTCCAATAACGCGCTGTAAGCCAATCTGAATATTTGCTAGGTGTTGGAAAGGGCTCCCAACTAAATTACTTAAAAAGCCATCATATAGGCGCCATAGTGCCCCGGCGGACGGCACCCAGACTGGTTGTCCAGCGGATGCTTGTAATTGGAATCGTAACGTCACGCACTGCCGGGTCACGGTCAACTGAATCGGTCGAACCTTCAACCGAGTAGTAGCGGCTTTTAGGACTGCAACTTGTGCCAACGCTTGGGGAACATCATAGCTCGCCGCAAATACTGGGAACTGATTAGTGGGTACCTGCCGTCCTTTTTCCGTAGTCGTAAGTTGCCGGATAACTTTCATCATTGCTTCAAGGCCAAGTACATATGCGCGTTCGTATTGGACCCGCTCAACCGGTAATGCTGGTACAATTAATTGCGTCATTTTACCACCTCTATCCACATTCACTTAATTATCGTTAGTTTACTCACGTCCTCAGCCCCAGTAAAGCCTTTTCAGCTATTTCGTTAATTAATTTTGTCAAAAGTTTCATCTAGTAATGTTTCTAAATTGGAATCCTTCTAAAAAGTGTGGTTTAATAAGGGTGAATATGATAAAAGGAGGAACCGCGTCGTGGCAGAAGATATGTTGACCCAAGCCTTGCAGCAATTAAAGGACCATAAAATCCGTGTAACGCCGCAACGGCAAATCATTCTTAATTATTTGATTACTCACCATAATCATCCATCCGTCGAAACCATCTATCAGGAATTAGCAACTCAATTACCTAACCTGAGCTTGGCAACGGTTTACAATACGTTAAAACTTTTTGTCGACTTAGGAATCGTAATTGAATTACAAAATGGCGATGCTGGCACCCACTATGACTTTTTCGGACGACCACATTATCACGTCGTTTGTGAGAATTGTGGTAAAATTACTGACGTTTTCGAACCCGACCTCCGCAGTGTCGAAGCCAAGGCGGCGGAACTCTCTGGGTACTTGGTTACGGGTCACAATATGGAAGTCTATGGATTATGCCCAGACTGCCAGAAACTACTCAATGTAACTAAAACAGCTGATTTAAAGCGATTGAAATTGACGCACAGTGAATAGAACCAGTTCAATGGCAACCGGCTATTTAGCGCGCTGGTTATCCTAAAACAAAAGGAACACTTTCAGTTTTCCTGTATTAGTCCCTGTCAACCTTAAGCGGACTATCACAGCCTGAAGTGTTCCTTTTAATTTATACGATAAGCTGATTTTACTTACGCTTTAATCAGCATCACAATCGGAGGACGCTTTCGGAATACCAATCAGCAATTACACGACCGGTAGCCCTCAACCCCCTGGCCGGTATTAATGTTGTGGGACTTCTTCCAGCATGCCATAGAACTGTGACTTGTCAGAGAAATCAGCCATATAGGCCCCGTTCAATCCGGCCTTTTGCCCGATTATTCCTAAGTCGATCATTAGCTTTTCTTCTTCATCTGGAAAGTGTAACCGTCCCTTAATGGCTACACTACGAATATAGTTTACTAGGCGATTGACTAAGGCTTCTGGGTTCTTAGTCGTAGTAATTTTTTTATCGACCTGCATTAATACATCAATAATATCCAATAAGTCCCCCGACTGATCAGACCACCCACTTAACCGGACGATTAGTCCCTTAATAGCCTCTTGAGCTTGTTGTCGTAATTCTGATTCTCGCTGCATTAATAAAGTCCCCCTCTATATGATTCGGATTACCATAATAATTTCAAATTATAGGTATCTTTATATACACTTTTATTATACACGCTTATGATTGCATTCAAAAAAACATTCATAAACGTGCAAAAAACGCCCATCAACGTAAAAAAGTCCGAGCTTTCACCCGAACTTAACCCCACTTTAATTTACTAATTACCCTAACGTTCCTGTCCAAACGCAAAATAGAGCCACGGTCCAAATGGTTGTACAAAGGCTAATAACAACCAGCCAAGTCGATGTCCTCGGCGAAATGACTTCGCCGTCAAGACATCCGCAACCACAATTGTGGTTGCGGTAATCTCCATGGCGGCAACGGGTAACAACCGTTGCTTTAATTTACGTTTGATCCGTGGTGGCATTTGATTGTGATGACGAAATAGTCCCATATTGACGCCTCCCTTAATTATTACCAACATTATACCTTGTTAATTAAGAAAGCGCTATCTTGATTCATACCCTTGTGGGGCTCGCCCGACAAACTTAGTGTCTGGGATCGTCAATTCATCAATAACCGCTTTCCCATGCAGTAACTGGCGCGTTGTCACACCGACCTGTCCTCGATCGATTGTAATGATTTGGTAACTACTGCCCTCATGAACATAATGATGATGTGGATCATGGCAATCGATCGCATAGGCCGCAGAACCGGCCACCACATTCAGAATATTATCTCCAATCAAATAACTTGAAACAAAGTGAACGTGACCAGAGAATACGCCGCCTAAATTATGTCCCCGAAGCACCGATAACAGCGCCGGCGTATTTTGTAAAATCGCATAGTGCATATTTGTCATCGTCGGCCCATCTAGGGGGTGATGCAAAAATAGAAAAGCCCGCTTTGTCGGTGCCTGTCGTAGATGTTTTCCCAACCATTGTAGCTGTTGTGGTGCCAACCAGCCTGCCTCATAACCGCTAACCTTTGAATCCAAAAAATAAAAGTCGTTGTTGCCAATCCGCATGCGACTCGCGTAGTATGGTCCCGGGTCAGCCGGCAAATACCCTTCGTAAAACGCCGCTCGCCGATCATGGTTTCCAAGGATAACTCGAACATGACAATCAAATTCAGCTTCCATCGTATGGATGATTGCGTGCAGCCGCTGATAATCGTCAGCGCTACCGTCATGAATCAAGTCCCCGGTAAAAACAATCAAATCTGGCATGGTTGGTAATCGCCGAATATCATCAATAATATTGGCAAGCTTGCCCCAGGGATCGTACTGCTGACCATGTGCCGGTACTTGGCCGCGGGGGGTTAAATGTAGATCAGAAATCTGAATAACTTGTAAAGGACGCAATTCGATCCTCCCTCTCATACTTTAATCACCAGATGGTTATCTCTAATATAGCGAGCTAACGTAAAGTTTTACCAATCTTCATATAAAGTAACTGTAAAGTTTGTGCTAACCTCTCTTTACGCACCATTGAAAAGTGCCCCCACAGCAACACCTTTCACCAATAGTTCAGCCATCACCCGTATTGCCCTCATTATACTGAAACCACATTATCGGCAGCACGTGCCCAACGGCTTTACTGTAAGTCTTCAGTATATCCGCATCTTATTTCGCCGTCCCCCAGAGCTAGTTGTTCTTGACATCAGCACTTGGCACATGCCACCCGTGTTTCATACTGAGCTAGCTAGTCTGACGCGTAATCTCATAATTTTTGGTTGACAAGCCCACCTTTTGCCGCCACCATGAAGATAAGCTTTAATAACATCATACGAGTGAGGGATTATTTTGAAAAATATGTTTGTCGGGCCCCATGTGGCCCTTGCTGTTCCCCAGCCAGAAGATTTTGATGAGATCAGTGACTGGTACACTGACGCCGATTTTGTTCGTAAAATGGATACGGCTGCCGCCCGACCACTGACCGGTGAAGAACTCGAACGAACTTACCGTAACCTTGATCGGAATACCGAATACTACTTTCACGTTCATAGTTTAGAAGACGACCACTTATTAGGCTTTGTCACCCTATTCAATATCGAATGGCATAACCAGGTTGCCCAATTAGCCATCGCAATCGGTGATCCCGACGAACGCGGCCATGGTTATGGTACCGAGACACTCAGCTTGATTTTGAACTACGCTTTTAACGAATTGAATCTTTACAAAGTCTGTTTGGACGTCATCGCAACAAACCCCGCCGCTATCGCTGTTTACCAGAATAGTGGTTTTGAATTTGAGGGCACCAATAAGCGTGCTATCAAGCGTGATGGGCAACGAATCGACCTCTATCACATGGGCTTATTTGCGGCTGATTTCCAGCCCCGCGTTACTTTAAACTAATTAATCAGCTCAATTAGTTGCAGCCAATAACTTTTGCAATTATAATAGTCGCAGATTGATAGAAAGTGACCAACTGACTGTCAATCCTTAATATTCTTTAGTTTTTTCGATTATTAGTGCGTTGCTGCCATAATGCAGCTAATAATCACTTTCATTCATAGACTCCCCCAAGTCTGATGAATGGGGTTCATCAAAGCCCCCACTTTGATGTTTCCTACTCCTTGACCACTACATCCGCTGATGTGGTGGCTTTTTTATTGCCGTCTAAAAAAGCCGTCATGGGTATGCAATCCCCACAACGGCCTGCTATTATCTTGTAATAGCCAAAACAAGCGGTTCAACAACTGCCTGTTTCGATTAGATCCAACTGGTACCCAATCTACTCACGAGTAAATTATGTGCCACCAAGATTTAATCTTCTTCCAACTCAACATTGCTGTTCGTTCGACGAGCAATGAACCATTCCTTGACTTGAATTAAAACCCACGCGATTCCCGCTGTAAAAAGCAACAACATTAGTGTCGAAACAATAATGACGATCACAATCTGAACGCCTTCTGCCTTTAACACGTCTAACTTAGTTACTAACGCGATCCCTGATGGAATGAAAATCAAGCTGATAAATTGGACGAAAAAGTTGCTAACACCCGCCACCTGCTCAAGTTTGACCACTTTAAACGTTAACAGCAAGTATAGTAGAATCATCCCAATCAACGGTGTCGGCATTGGGAATGCGGGCCAAATCTTATTGACTAAATTAGCAATTAAACTACTAGCCAATAAAATCAAACCATAAATCACAATTTGTGTAATAAACGCGCCTTTTTTCATCGAATCCCTCCCGGACCATCTAACCTAAACCAATCAACTGCGCAAACCCTGGAACCATAAAATTAACAAGAATACCGGCAATCACAAAGGCGATTGCACCAGTTGCGCCCGCAGCCTCGCTCACTTCAATCGCTTTAGTGGCACCAACCGCATTACCGGCAATTCCGAATCCTAACCCGGCACCGAGCGGATTCTTGTGCAATTTGAACCAGCGAATAAAATGGTCGCCTAACGCGTAAATCAAAACTGAATTCAGAATGACTGCGAACGCCGCAATGGCTTGATCGCCACCCACCGACTCAGCCACCGGTAAAGCAATTGCTGTCGTTGCTGCTTGTACTAACATGGCACCTAACGCTGCATCCGTCAGACCGAGCAACCGTGAAATCCCATAGATACCAAATAATGACAGCCCTAACCCAATCGCTAACGCAATCACAATGACATCCCAATGTTTCTTAAAGATATCATTACGCTTATATAGTGGCACCGCAAACGAGACGGTGGCGGGCGCCACAAACCAGAATAACCAGTCGCCACCAACCTGGTACGCTTCATAAACTTTTTGCACGGGTGCCTTTAGAATCGACGCAATCAATACCAATAAACCAATCCCGAGCAGCATTCCAAAAAATAACGGTTGGAATAACACAAAGCGATTTGTTTTGTGATATAAATACTCGCCAATCCCATACACCAAGATCGACAGTCCGATCCCGAAAAACGGATTATTGAGAAGATAGCTCACATAAGTTCCTACTTTCTTTTAGTGAAAAGAGTGACAAAAAAGGTGCCCCATCCGGGTCTAGTCATCATTAAATGGTGGTTAGGCTCAGAACAGTGCACCAACACGGTTCTCATTTATCATTAATTAATTATAACACATCAAAGTAATTTTTAATAGTAGGTTAGTTCGTCAAATTTAATCAACTGTATAAAACATCAATGCGTAAGCGCCAACACCGGTGTGCGTCGCAATAATTGGACTAGTACGCGCAACCAGTGGCGTTACTTGTGGAACGACTTGTTGGAGAAGCTTTTCTGGCGCTTCCGCAACGCTCGGTTCGCCGACGTAAGAAATTCCAGCCGCTTCGACTCGAGTCGCATCCGCTAATTGGTCTAGAATTTGTTCCTGCGCTTTGATTAGCGCCTTTTTCCCGCGCCCCCGCGTATAAAGTTTTAATTTTCCGGCTTCTAATTCAAAGACAAATTTTAATTTAATCAAATTCGTGACCATGCCAGCCAACTTAGGGACGCGCCCACCTTTGACCAAATTGTCGAGCGTATCCACGAACAAGTAGGTCTTAGTATGCTGCCGAATGACGGTTATCTTCGCCAAAATTGTGGCCATATCCGCACCGGCGTGAGCCATCCGTGCTGCTGTAAGCACTTGAAAGGCCATCCCACGGTCAGCCGCCTGGGTATCAATAACTGTCACATCGCCACTAGCAAGTTTGGCAGCTTGGCGAGCAGCATTGACCGTCCCACTCAATGTCTCCGTCAAATGTAGTGATAATACTTGGCTACCATCCGCTGTCAATTCATCGTAGCAACTGACGAAATCACCAATTGGCGGCTGGCTAGTCGTTGGCAAGACTGGGCTGACTGCCATCTGTTGGTCAAATTCCGCGGTACTAACTGCCGTATCTGCAATCAAGTCGCCACCGAACCCCACGAGTAACGGAACCACTTTAATATTATACTGTGCAATCTCGGCCGTCGTTAATTGGACCGACGAATCGGTGACGATTTTAATTGTCATATTTGGAAAACACCTTTCGATTAATTTGTGCTTCATTATAGCACCTCAGAGTCTAGGACCAATAAAAACTGCGTCACACCAGCATTTAGCCACTCATATTGATTTATGACAGTCATCATTTCGTTATAAACTTTGTAAAAATCGTCATATTTTTTCGTTCCATGACCTAACTTTTTCGTCTGAAAATCATGCTTTTAAACTTTTCGCGTCACACTTTCTTCACGCGTCGCCGCTATACTATGTTTATAGTCATTAAGGAAATCCCAATCCTTAACGACCCCCTAACTTTAATGATTACTTCCCCAAGTAATGATGTGTGTGTACTTAATTACATTTTACCGATTTACTTCCCTTTTCCTCCGTATTTCCCCGATACGGAGGTTTTTTAATGCCTTCAAGTAGTTGTGGCTCACGCGTGAACACCGTATTAACCATAATCATTGCCAATCCAATTTCCACCATAAAAAACGCGCCAAGGCGAGAAACAAACTTCTCAACCTTACCGCGTATCGTGGTCCTAATACTTATTTCATCTTATCGAGATCTTCTGGTGCAATAAAAAAACTGACCTGTCCCGTTTCTAAATCAACATGCGCCTTCACTTCAACACCTTTAGGAAAAATCCAGCCTTTCCCAGTATCTAACTTTAACGGCATTTCCCCATACGTTTTGGTTCGATACGTCTTTTCCATCAGAAAACTCCTTCGCTCTTTGCCAATTACGATTAACTGGGCTAATTATATAATCTGACGTCGTTTCTCGATAGTAAAGACACTTTCCAATGGCTTTCTTCAGTAGGAATGTCACGCTAAATCTGATAGAATCGGATTAACATTAAACCACTTAGGAGGGGTCGACCTTGTTCTATTCGTTTTTTGATCCGACTTACCTATTAGTCATCATTGGACTGATTATCTCAATGGCCGCATCGGGTTACGTTAATCGGACATTCCGGCATTATGATGCCTATCGTAGTCAATCTGGCACAACCGGCACCGATGCAGCTCGCTTTATTTTAAGCCAATCTGGTATCAATGATGTTGGTGTCCAAAAGATAAGCGGGGATCTGACCGACAATTACAACGGTCAAACTAAGATTCTCAGCCTATCAGAAGCCACAGCAGATTCAACCTCTGTGGCCGCCATCGGAGTTGCGGCCCACGAATGCGGACACGCAGTTCAAGATCACGTTAACTATTGGCCAATGCGCTTGCGGACCGCCCTCGTGCCCATCACGAACATCGGTTCAAGCTTATCATTACCACTAATCATTATCGGCGTTTTATTGAGTTACAACCAAACACTGATTCACATTGGGATTTTACTCTTCTCACTGGCGTTATTGTTCCAACTTGTCACGCTTCCAGTTGAATTCAACGCCTCAAGACGCGCCCTCCAGATTTTATCTGATGGGCAAGTTTTGACTCGCGACGAAGTTCCCATGGTGCGTAAAGTGCTTGTCGCGGCGGCTTTAACCTATGTTGCTGCAGCCCTGTCAACATTCTTACAATTACTACGACTAATTATTCTATTCGGTGGTAATCGTGACGATAACTAATCGCGCCAAATGGCAGTGCCCACAGCCAGTCACCAAAATCTGCTTGGTCACTATCAACTTAGCGTCGCCGCAAACTTGTTATTACTAGCATTGATTGCGAATCAAAATAGTCACTTCAAAGGACAACTTTTGAAGTGACTATTTTCTTTGGCCCCAAACAGTCGATCATCGCACCTCGCCAAGGCATTCCGTAAGAACGTTGATGATTCTTCACACTTCTTAATAAAGCCTTTCCCTTTTTTTCATGACATTCGCCATGTTCAGTCACAAATTCTTCACACAACCTCGGTATGATTACATCATAGCAATTGAGGTTAACTCAATCAGCTATAACACAACCTAAAATTTATCATTTACTCCTCCAAAGTAATGAAATTCATAGTAACATGTGATTCCCCGTCACATGTTTACCCTACTCCTTTTTCCACCGTATTCCCCGATACGGTGGTTTTTTTGTTTTTCTCGTCCGCTCTATTCGCACCTACCGACTACTTTAATACGTCATAGTAATCATATTTGTTGTACTTTTTACATTATTAAACCAAAATATAACTAATGATTAACCATGCTTTTTAGTTATTCATCTGTTAAGGGGGAGATTTACTGATGAAGCAAGTATCGATTATTGGCGCTGGTATTGGTGGCTTAACCGCTGCAGTACGGCTTCAAAAATTAGGTTATAATGTTACGATTTATGAGCAAAACGCGCAACCGGGTGGCAAAATGAACCAGATTGTTAGCCAAGGATTTACATTTGACGTGGGGCCGACGATCGTCATGATGAAAGACATCTACGAAGAAGTCTTTCGCTTTTGCGGGGTCGATCCGCACAACTATTTACCATTCGAAGAAGTTCAACCTTTGATGCACCTTGTCTTTGGTGATCAATCTAGTCTAGATTTGTCACGCGATCTCCCAACATTAATTGCCGAGATTAACCGCATTGCGCCTGATGACGTCAATGGTATGTTAAATTTTTTAGCGGATATTTATCACCGGTATACCATCGCGAAGCCTAATTTTTTAGAACGATCATTTCGTAACTGGCGTGACTTTTATAACCTACCCGCTCTGTATGCAGGACTACAGTTACGCACCTTTAACAATGCCTACAAAAACATTGCAAAATTTATCAAGAATGAAAATCTACGTAATTCATTAGCCTTTCAGACACTGTATATTGGGATTTCTCCCTACCAGGGCCCGTCGCTATACAACATTATTCCGATGATTGAGCTCTTCTACGGGGTCTATTTTTTAAAGGGTGGTATGTACACAGTTGTCAATAGTCTCGTTAAGTTATTCAAAGAACAGGGTGGTACGTTAAAGCTTGCCACACCAGTTCAAGAAATTATCATCAAAGATAAAGTTGCTGTTGGCATTCGTGTCAATAATCATCCGATCCACAGTGACTATGTCCTATGTAATGCTGATTTTCCAACCGCCATGACGACACTGATTCCAAATGAGCAAAATCGTGGTCAGTACACAGATCAAAAAATTGCCAAAATGGATTATTCATGCTCATGTCTCGTCTTGTATTTAGGACTAGACAAAAAATACCCAACCGAAGCATTACACACGATCCACTTTGCACAAGATTTCAGCAAAAACGTCGCCGATCTATTTGACAACGGCAAGTTACCAGAAGATCCCTCGTATTATGTCTATGTTCCATCAAAGATGGATCCAAGTTTAGCTCCCGAAAACAGTGAGGCACTCTATGTTTTAGTACCAGTTCCTGAGCTCTCAAAGTTTAATGACTGGTCACCAACAACACTGAAGAACTATCGTCAACTAATCATTAACAAACTAAGACAAACGGCTACCTTCAGCGATATTGAACAGCATATCGTTGTCGAAAAGCAGTTTACACCGGTTGACTTCAAAGAACAGTTTGGCGCCTATAACGGAGCCACTTTCGGCTTACGACCGACGTTAAAACAAAGTAATTATTATCGTCCCCATAACAAGTTCGACTATGCCGACCATCTTTATTTTTGTGGTAGTAGCACCCACCCTGGGGCCGGTGTTCCCATTGTTATGCAAAGTGCTAAATTAGCCGTTGAGGAGTTGATTAAAGATGACCAAACTAATGCCTAAATTCGAACAACATCGCACTGACTTTGCGTACTGTCAAACAATTACTAAAAGGTCTTCTAGCGCATTCTACACCGCCTTCTCGCAATTACCACTAGAACGCGCTTGGAGTATTTACGCCGTTTATGCTTTTTGTCGAACAGCCGACGACCTCGTTGATGTTGACCATGATATTGATGGTCTAATGGCATTGCGCCAATCATTGACCACCTTTGCCAATGGTCATGTCCCAGACCACCCAATGTGGCGCGCACTGGCCGTCGTTTTTGAGACTTATGATATGAATCTTGACGTCTTTTTCGATATGCTCACTGGTCAAGAACAAGACGCGACTTTTAAACAACCTCAAACTCAGCAAGCACTTGAAGACTATTGCTATTACGTCGCCGGATCGGTTGGTCTGATGATTTTGCCAATGCTAGCAACTAACCCGCAATCACTTGTCAAACCAGCCGTAGAATTAGGCAGCGCCATGCAACTCACCAATATTTTAAGAGATGTTGGTGAAGACTACCAACGTGGCCGAATCTACCTGCCATCAAAACTATTGGCACACTATCAGCTCAATCCAACTGACTTGCATGGCCCCATCCCATCTGCCAATTTTATTCGGCTTTGGGAACATGAAGCACAGATTGCCATGAACAAGTACGAGGCTGCATTAACCATGATGCCACAAATTGATCCCGTCGCCCGGCCATCGCTATTAGCCGCCACTTTGCTTTATCGTGAATTATTGCTAATCGCACGTGAACAACACTACCCAATTTTAAGTCAGCGCGTCTTTTTGACAGATGAACGTAAAACGCAGGTCCTTAATCAAGTTAGCACTAAAGTGCATGAACTAGCCCTTAAGGAGGCTTAATGCGACTTGAATCGGTATCATACTTGGCACGACGAAATCTGTCCATACCGGAATATTGACCACCCACAAATAATTTTTAGTTTTTTCACCAGTCAAGTAAGCGATTTAGTTACCTTTTAACAATCAAACTACTATACTAAACATATAGTGACTGGACATCTCCTTCAGCCACTTGAACCTTTTTCATTTACTCCTCCAAAGTTAATGAAAAACAGGCTCGCTGGGGATGCCACCTAGCGACCAATGCAATTTATAGGTCATCGCCCGCCGCGATGGCCTTTTATATTACTAGAATAATATAGTTACATCTCACTTCTAATCGGCGTATCATATTATTGAGAGATTAGAGGAGTGATATTTAATGAAAAAAACACGCGCCGTAGCCGGAATTAGTGCTCCTGTGGCAATTTTTTCGGCCGCCCTATTCGCGAGTGAGAAGCTCTACGATTTTGCTTTCAAGCGTGTTGATTACGTGCCCGAAACTTCGGCAGATAAACAAAAATACGCCGATGCCTACTACGCTTATGTCGATTGGCTACACCGACAGCCCGTTCAGCAGTGGCAACTGAACGCTAATGACGAGGCCAATCACCTTGTCGCACAGTACGTTCCTGCTAAAACAACCAGCAACCGAACCGTTATTGTTTCCCATGGCTACAAAGGTGATGGTGAAACGATGGCAAATTACGCTTATATGTTCCATCAAATGGGCTATAACGTCCTCTTGCCCGACGATCGCGGCCATGGGCAAAGTGCCGGCAAGTACATTAGCTTTGGGTGGCAGGATCGCCGCGACTATTTAGGCTGGATCGATAAAGTCGTCCGTATCAATGGTCGTCACACGGATATCATCCTTTTTGGTGTCAGCATGGGTGGTGCGACCGTTGAAATGATGAGCGGCGAAGACCTTCCATCACAAGTTAAGGCCATCATTGCCGATTGTGGTTATTCGAGTATCGAGGAAGAACTCGCTTACTTATTAAAGCGACAGTTTCACTTACCAAAGTATCCGTTTGTGCCCATCGTTAGTTTTATTAACCGCCACCGTATGGGCTATTATTTAAGCGACGTCAGTTCTGTCGAACAGCTCAAACATAACCATCTACCGATCTTCTTTATTCACGGTGACAAGGATGTCTACGTCCCAAGTTGGATGCTCAAAGAAAATTATCAGGCCGCTAAGGGCCCCAAGCAGATGTGGCAGGTTCCCAACGCCACTCACGCCGAGAGTTTTTGGATCGATCCTGCCGAGTATCAACGACATGTTACAGCCTTTTTAAATCACTATGTTCCTGATAAATAAAATTCAGTCGAAAAACCGTATGCGCTATTCACTACGCATACGGTTTTTTTGACCGCTTAAGTTTTTTATGACTGGCTAATGATTCGGGCTAAGCGGTCCGCCATCCGTTCCAGATTGGCTGGTCCCTGCGCCATGGCTTGATCTAAGGTCATGACTTGATCGACAATCGGTAAAACGGCCGTGACCCCCTGTTTGGCAAATGTTTCATTTGCACCTTTCTGCCGACCAACTAATAAATAGCAAGGCTTGCCGGCCGCTTGGGCTAACTGACTGAGCTGAATTGGTACCTTGCCCATAAAACTCTGATCGTCGACTTGGCCTTCACCAGAGATAACTAGATTCGCTTGGGCCACTTTCGTTTTAAGATTGCTCATTTCAGCTAACAATTGAAAACCAGAGCAAACGCGGGCGTGTAAAAAGTAACGTAATGCAAACCCAATACCACCGGCAGCCCCATCGCCTTCGTGGGCACTCACCGCACCAGCTGCGACCGTCATATAGTGAGCTAAAGCGGCATCGTGAACCTGAATTTGAGCAACCGGTAATCCTTTTTGTGGGCCAAAAATCTTAGCTGCGCCGTTCGGTCCCGTTAGCGGATTCGTCACGTCCGCTGCACTAATGAACGAGACTTCAGCTAATTGTGGCAACACATGTCGATCGTCAATCTTAGTGACCCGACTTAAATCAGCGCCAGTCATGGATAACTCTTGACCATCGGCAGCCCAAAAACGATAACCGAGCGCACGTAGGATTCCGGCACCACCGTCGACCGTTCCGCTACCACCTAAGCCCAGAATAATCTGACGGGCGCCACGCTCAATCGCATCTTTAATCAGTAGCCCGGTCCCATAGGTATTCGTTGCTAACGGCGTCAAGGTCGTCGTGACAAACTGGATTCCGGATGCAGCCGCAACCTCAATCACTGCCATTTTTTCAGTGGCAAAGTAGCCATACGTTGCAGTCACTGACCGTTGCGCCAGATCCACCGTTGATGCCGTAATAGCTTGTCCACCAGCATGGTTAGCCAGCCACGCCGCCACCGTTCCTTCACCACCATCGGCAATCGCAACTTGAGTAGCGGTGATTCCGTGAGCCGCAAATCGTTTAGCCACTATTCGGTTGGCCTGAATGCTCGTGATGGAATTTTTAAATGAATCAATTGCGATCAAAGCGTGCATATTAACGTCTCCCTATTGACATAATTACTTTTAGTATAATCATTACAGCGGGCGCGAGCAATTCATATCAGTTGTCAGGTTTCTTAAAACTCGTTAAGCTTAAGTTACCAAAATTTTAATGGAGGCTGATAAATCATGACAAACAAATACGATTACGATGTGTTATACATTGGTGCGGGTCACGCCACGTTTGATGGCGCCGCACCACTCGCCAAGACTGGTGTTCGCGTCGGTGTGATTGAGAGTGGTCTGATTGGGGGCACCTGCCCTAATCGTGGTTGTAACGCCAAAATCACTCTTGATGAACCTGTCAAATTAACGCGGGAAGCAGCACGCCTCAATGATATTTTGAGCAGTGCACCAACCATTAATTGGACGGCCAACGTGGCCCATAAACAAGAGATTATTGATCCCTTACCAGCAGGCCTGACAGCTCGTTTGGAAGATGGTGGCGCAACGATCATTCATGGTCATGCCACGTTCAAGGACGCTCACACCGTTGTCGTTGATGATCAGCAAACCATTACCGCTGAAAAAATCGTTATTGCGACTGGTTTAAAGCCCCATCGTTTAGATATTCCGGGGACCAAGCTCGCCCACGATAGTAGTGATTTTATGAACCTTAAACGGTTACCACAAAGTATCGTCATCATTGGCGCAGGCTATATTGGTATGGAATTTGCCACCATCGCTAACGCGGCCGGTGCCCAAGTGACAGTCATGTTACATGGCGACCAGGCCCTCCGTGATTTTTACCAACCATTCGTTACACAAGTGGTTGACGACTTAACCGAACGTGGGGTAACCTTCATCAAAAATGCCAACGTGCAAGCATTTACCAAACAGGATGACCAGTTCCAAGTTAGTTATGGCGACCACCAGCAATTAACGACCGACTGGATCCTAGATGCGACTGGTCGAATTCCAAACTTAGATGGCTTAGGCTTAGACCAGATTGGCGTCAAATATGACCGCCACGGCGTTTATGTCAACGATCACTTGCAAACCAACGTTCCTAACATCTATGCAGCCGGTGATGTCCTTGCCAATGACTTGCCAAAGGTCACACCTGCAGCCTATTTTGAGTCCAAATACTTGATGCGTTTGTTCTCTGGTCAAACCAGTGCTCCCATTGACTATCCGGTAATTCCATCGGTCGTCTTTACTTCACCACGAATTGCGCAAGCCGGCATGAAAATACCGGCTGCTGAAAAGGCCGGCTTAACCATTAGTGATAACGATTTAGCAGATTACTGGTATTATCAAGTCTCCAAGGAACCGATTGCCGCTAGTAAACAGGTCCATGACCAAGACGGCCATCTCGTTGGCGTGACTGAAATCAGTGATCAAGCTGAAGATGCCGTCAACGCACTACTGCCAGCTATCGAATATCAATTAGACCGCGAACAAATCGACCGTTTGATCGGTATTTTCCCAACCATCGGCTACGCAGCTTGGCACCGGGCTTAAAACAGAAAACACTGCTGCGACCGCCGCTTGATTAATCCCTTATTAATAACCAGAGCCGCCAATGACCCCCACTCATTGGCGGCTCTGGTTATGTTCGTTCCATTACTTTAGAAACCAACTCGGGCCTGCACATCAAGCATACTGACCATGCTATAATTGCGCCTATCTCAACGATTGAAAGGTTGGTCCTAACAATGGATGTGGATGCTCAAAAATTATTTACCTTAGTAGATGCTGCTTATAATCAGCCGATTACCAATCAACCATCCGATTCCTACCGCCAAGCGCTACTGGCAGCTGCAATCGACCTGAATAACAACGTTTCGCCACAGCAAGTAACCATCCAGCTATATCAAGCCTATTATCGTAACTATATGGTCCCAATGACTCTACCACGCCAGCATCGTGACCTCTACCAATACGTTCACACCCAATTACAGCGCCTCACGCGCAAAGAACAGCGTCATATGGCACTTGGGTATGGTCTGATTGCGACGCACCTAACATTTGGTCCCTTGAACTGAAATCAAGGTACTTACACGCATTGCGCTAGTTATCGTTTAGTATGAAGCATGATTAAACCGTGCCATTATCAAGCTCAAAAATAGCCAGTAATCGTCCCCAGCCCTGGAGGCCGGAATAGGACGCGCATCGGCTGACGAATAAACAGCCCATCTTTTTAACACGTTTTAATCATAATAAAAGCCTCAGCGATTACCATCGCTGGGGCTTCATCGTTTTTAAATTAATCGTCTAATCCCAATCGTTTGAAAATATCATCAACGTGGCGAAGATGGTAATGATAGTCAAACGCATCATCAATCGCAGCCTGGTCCAAATGTTCACGAATCTCGGCGTTACCTTCAACAAGTGGCTTGAATTGTAACTGTTCATCCCATGACTTAGCCGTCAGTGGTTGAACGAGGTCATAAGCACTTTCACGAGACATCCCCGTATCAATCAACTTGAGCAAGACACGTTGACTGTAGATCAACCCGTAAGTCGCATCCATGTTTTGCTTCATCCGTTCTGGGAACACCGTCAGCGTCTTAATAATCTTATTGATTCGAGTTAAGATATAATCCACTAAAATCGTGGTATCTGGTAAGATGATCCGCTCCGCAGAAGAGTGGGAAATATCCCGTTCATGCCACAATGGCACATCTTCATAGGCGGTCATCATGTGGCCGCGAATAACTCGTGCCAACCCCGTCACGTTCTCAGAACCGATGGGATTACGCTTGTGAGGCATTGCTGATGAGCCTTTCTGACCTTTATTAAAGAATTCTTCAACTTCATGAGTTTCAGATTTTTGCAAACCACGAATTTCGGTTGCAAACACTTCAACGCTTGTTGCAATCAAGGCCAAACTAGCAATGTATTCGGCATGTAAGTCCCGTGGTAAAACTTGCGTCGAAATTTCTTGTGCGCGCAATCCAAGTTGTTTGCAGACAAATTCTTCAACAAATGGTGGAATGTTCGCAAAAGTCCCAACGGCCCCACTGATTTTACCCGCTTCAACGCCTGCGGCCGCGTGTTCAAAACGCTCGATATCCCGATTAATTTCAGAATACCACCGGGCAATCTTCAATCCAAATGTGGTTGGTTCAGCGTGGACGCCGTGTGTCCGCCCCATTTCAACCGTATATTTATATTTTTTCGCTTGTTGTGCTAGTGTCGCCCGTAAATCTTGTAAGTCTTGGCGAATAATCGCGTTAGCCTGCTTCAACCGGTAACCTTGCGCCGTGTCGACAACGTCAGTACTGGTCAGCCCATAGTGAACCCACTTACGTTCTGCACCCAACGACTCGGAAACATCGCGCGTAAAAGCAACCACATCATGATGCGTTACGGCTTCAATCTCCGCGATCCGGTCAACATCAAACTTGGCATTCTCTCGAATTTTAGCAACATCACTTGCTGGAATCTTCCCTAATTCAGCCCAGGCCTCGTCGGCAGCAATCTCTACCTCCAACCATGCTTGGTACTGATTTTCTAACGACCATACTTTGCCCATCGCGGGACGCGTATAACGATCAATCATTGCTAATCCTCATTTCTTTTTAGGTATTCACTAACAAAACACGAACATTATTATAGCATACCCCTCGAGTAATTAATAGAGACGAACAATGAAAAAATACTGTTATTTTTCACTTCGTTTCCATATTAAGGACTTGTTTTCGAACTAATTCACCTTAATTATGAACGATTATTTGTGCTCAAAACAAGAACATTCGGCTTTTGGGTTGCGTTTTGACGTTAAAGTTGCTATACTCTTTCCTGTTGGAGTGGTGAACGTTTAACTACTCTTTAGGATTAATTATTCATAATTAAACTATTTAATGAGGTGGAAGAATATGGCATCAGTCGTAGTAGTAGGTAGCCAGTGGGGCGATGAAGGTAAAGGAAAGATCACGGACTTTTTGAGTCAGGAAGCAGATGTGGTATCACGTTACCAAGGCGGCGATAACGCCGGCCACACCATCGTATTTAATGGGCAAACTTTCAAATTACGGCTGATTCCATCAGGGATTTTCTTCCATGATAAGTTAGCTGTCATTGGGAACGGCGTGGTCTTAAATCCCAAGTCATTAGTTGAAGAATTACAATACTTGCGGGACAAGGGCGTTAATCCTGACAACCTTAGAATCTCTAACCGTGCACACGTCATCTTGCCTTACCACATCACATTAGATGGCGCTCAAGAAAAAGCTAAAGCCGGTGGCAAGATTGGGACGACTAATAAGGGAATCGGCCCAGCCTACATGGATAAGGCTGAACGAATTGGGATTCGCGTAGCCGACCTGCTTGATAAGGACACCTTTGCGGCGTTACTCAAGCGCAACTTAGCTGAAAAGAACCAAATTATTACCAAGCTTTATGACTTAGAACCACTGAAATTTGAAGATATTTTTGATGACTATTACGCTTATGGTCAAACTTTGAAACCATTCGTCACCGATACTTCCGTTGTCATTAATGATGCGTTAGATAACGGTCAACGCGTCCTATTTGAAGGTGCTCAGGGAGTCATGCTGGATATTGACCAAGGGACTTACCCTTACGTTACTTCATCTAACCCAGTTGCCGGTGGTGTTACTATTGGGAGCGGTGTTGGCCCATCTAAAATCGATAACTGTGTTGGGGTCTTAAAAGCCTACACTTCCCGCGTCGGTGACGGCCCATTCCCAACTGAACTCTTTGACGAAGTCGGTGATTTCATTCGTGAAACGGCCCATGAATATGGGACCGTTACTAAACGTCCTCGGCGGATTGGTTGGTTCGATAGCGTTGTATTACGGCATGCTAAACGAGTTTCTGGGTTTACTCATCTTAGTTTGAACTGCTTAGACGTCTTGACGGGCTTAAAGACCATCAAGGTATGTACCGCTTATGACTTAAACGGCGAAACCATCTATCACTACCCTGCTAGTCTGAAGGAATTAGAAGCTTGCAAACCTATCTATGAAGAACTTCCTGGCTGGGACGAAGACATTACTGGCGTTAAAACCTTTGAGGAACTGCCAACTAATGCACAGAACTACTTGCGTAAATTAGAAGAACTCGTCGGCGTTAAAATTGCTACCTTCTCTGTTGGTCCCGATCGCGAACAAACTAACGTTATCGATCACAACATTTGGGGCTAATTGAACGTGACACCGTGAATTAACTTAAAGGAGTTTTGCATCATGGGCATGGAGATTTTTGATTACGAAGATATTCAACTAATTCCGAACAAGTGTGTCATTAATAGTCGTTCGGAAGCCGATACGACCGTAGAATTGGGTGGCCGTCGTTTTAAGATTCCAGTGGTGCCTGCCAATATGGCAACCGTCATCAACGACGAGATTGCCAAGTGGCTCGCCACTAACGACTACTTCTACATTATGCACCGCTTCGCCCCCGAGACCCGCCGTGCTTTTATTGAAACGATGCATGCCGCGCAACTGTACGCATCTATTTCGGTCGGTGTTAAGTCCAGCGAGTATGACTTTATCGACGACCTGGCTACTAATCAAATCGTGCCAGAATATATCACGATTGATATCGCACATGGTCATGCTGACAGTGTCATTGCGATGATCAAGCACATCAAAGACGTCCTTCCGGATAGTTTTGTAATTGCCGGAAATGTGGCCACACCAGCCGCCGTTCGCGACCTTGAAAATGCTGGTGCCGATGCAACTAAGGTTGGCGTTGGCCCGGGTAAGGCCTGCATTACTAAAGTCAAAACGGGCTTTGGTACTGGCGGCTGGCAATTAGCTGCTGTCCGGTGGTGTGCTAAGGCCGCTCGCAAACCAATCATCGCAGACGGTGGTGTCCGGACCAATGGTGACATCGCCAAGTCGATTCGGTTCGGCGCTACGATGGTCATGATTGGCTCAATGTTGGCCGGACACCAAGAATCACCCGGCAACATTTTAAAAATCGATGGTAAGACTTATAAGCAATACTACGGTTCCGCCAGTGAAACTCAAAAAGGCGAACATAAAAACGTTGAGGGTAAACAAATGCTGGTTCCTTACCGGGGCCGCTTAGTTGACACCTTAAACGAGATGCAAGAAGACTTACAATCATCCATCTCATATGCCGGTGGCCGGGATTTAAAGGCCATTACTAAGTGCGACTATGTGGTAGTTAAAAATTCGATTTACAACGGGGACTAATTAAGTCTCACTAATACCTAAAAAAACTTGTCAGCCAATTCTGGTCTGACAGTTTTTTTAGTATCCAATTCTAATTTTTGCACCCACTTTACCCTGACACCGGAAATGAAAGCGGTTATAATAAAGCTAAATCACTAATCGAGGTAATCAGACTATGGAACACAATCGGGTCTTACGACTAGAACACGGCATCAACTTCCGAGAACTGGGGGGTTATGAGAACACCGCTGGTCAGACAATCAAGTGGCAAAAACTGCTGCGTTGCGGTGGCATGTCACTACTCACTAACCGCGATCTCACCTACTTGGATAACTACGGACTCCGTTATGATATCGATCTGCGCCAAGCCAATGAAGCTGAGATGTCTCCAGACCGTTATCCCAAGAATACTAAGTATATTAATACGTCTGTCTATCCGTTCACTGACAATCGTCGCTTTGATCGCCGTTTAAAACGGCTCATCAAGCGAATGGTCGTCGATGATTCCTTCAACGCACAAACATATGCGCAAATGGTTACGGATAGTCATGCCGTGAAAGTCTGGCAAAATTTATTTGCGACCCTCCTCACCAACGACCAGCCCGACCAATCGGTACTCTTTCACTGTGCTGCTGGTAAAGACCGAACGGGGGTCGCGGGTGCGCTCATTATGACGGCCCTAGACGTCCCCCGTGAAACGATTATGCAGGACTACCTGCTCACTAACGCCGTCTTCATGGCCGCAGACAGTATGGATACCGCTACGATTATTACCAAGGCCAATGCTGGTGACCTAGCTAGCCAATTCAACGTTGCCATGGCTGTTGAAGCCGACAATATGAAGATGGTCTTTCGGGTTTTCGACGACCTCTACGGCAATGGTATTGGTTATTTACGAGAAGTGCTTGGGTTATCCGTAGCGGATATTAATAATTTGCGCCAATTGTACTTGAACGACTAAGGAACACTAAAAAAACTGGTTTTGAAAGTCAATAACTTTCCAAAATCAGTTTTTTTGCATCATCTATTCAATTGTTTAATTATAAAATTGGTGATAACAACCGTGAAAATGTCTGCTTGAACTTCAACCAGAATGATTGATTTTTAAAGTCTTGAACGGTAATCAAACTACTGATTTTTTGATCTTCTAAGAAAATCCGTTCCAATTCTTGTGCTAAATCAGCATCATATAAAAAGGCGTTCACTTCAAAGTTGAGCTTAAAGCTCCGGAAGTCCATATTAGCTGAGCCCACTGACGCCACCTGACCATCAATCACGATGGTCTTGGCATGAATAAAACCATTATTATAATAATAGATTTTTACACCAGCATCTGCCAGCTCCCGGGCATAGTACTGAGTTGCCCGGTAAACAAAGGCATGATCAGGTTTGTCCGGCACCATAATGCGGACGTCAACCCCTGACATCGCAGCGATTTTAATCGCATCTAATACGGAATCGTCCGGAATTAGGTATGGCGACTGAATCCATAAACGGTGTTGAGCTGTCATAATCATTTTAATATAACCCAATTTAATCTGTTGTGCATCACTGTCCGGGCCACTGGAGACGATCTGTAATGAAGTATTCCCTTTAACGCGAATGACTGGGAACATATTAACGTCTGGCACGATTCGATGTTCCGCATCGGTGGCGTTCCAATCACGAATGAAACGTTCCTGCAATTCAAAAACTCCTGAACCGACGATCCGCAAATGGGTATCACGCCAGTAACCAAACTTCTTACTACGACCAAGGTACTGGTCACCAACGTTAAAACCACCGACGTAGCCGACCCGGCCATCCGTTACCACGATCTTACGGTGATCACGGAAGTTGAGACGGAAGTCCAAAATCGCTGAATGAGCACCCAAGAACGGTCGGGCATGCCCACCAAGTTCTTCTAAATGCTTAAAGAAGCTGCGGAACGTGCCCATCGACCCCCACGGATCGTACAAGACACGAACGTCGACGCCTTGGGCTGCTTTCCGCTCTAAAAGGTGTAATAATTCATTTCCAATCTGGTCATTATAAAATGTGTAATATTCAATATGAATATGATTCTTAGCTGCTTCAATATCTTGGAACATCGCATGGAACTTCTCATGTCCATCCGTATAAATCTTGACCCGGTTTTTACGGCTTAGTAACGCGCCATCGGAATTCAAGAATAAACTGACCATCCCACGAACCGAACTAGTGACCGCATCTGCGGGCATCAATTCCGTTCCCAGGGCTTCACGTTGCCGCTGAATCATCTGTTCGAGTCTAATTTGCGTCTCTTTACGTAACCGAAATAACCGGTTTTTTGGTAACTTACGACCGACAAAAGCGTACGCGATAAACCCAATAATCGGCAACCAAATCAACACGAGTAGCCAAGCCCAAGTGGCCGCGATGTCCCGATTACGATCCCGGAACACGGTAACGAACGCCGCGGCCGCGTTTAAAACGATAATTGTATAGAAAATTGGCTGAATATATTGCAATGGAGGCACCCACCTAATTTATTAATGATGGTTTTATTTTACCGCAGATAGTAGTGAGATAATAATCTTTTGCGAATATAATTTTTGCATTTAATCATTAAATAGCTAATAATTATGCTTAAGGAGGGCGCGTTCAATGCTTGCAATGCTTGGAATTCACGGCCTCGGCCCCATTCGCATGTTTCACTTAACCGAACACATTGCGGGTCCGCGAGCGGCCGTTGGTATTTTACTAATTATTATTTTATTAGCGGTCGTCTACCGTTACTATCGACGACATCGTTAATAAATCAAATCTTTGAAGCAGCTGGTGAAGTCTCCCAGCTGTTTTTTTGTGGGTCATTATCTTACGGATCGGTTTATTCAATCATTGCAGTATACCTCTGCTACCACTGGAGAAACTCATAACAAATATTTTTGACCAAGTTAAATCCTCAAATAAAAAAGTTGCGTTGATTAGACAATCAACACAACTCGATTCGACCACCCCTTCTGAACATCTGTTGTATGGCCTGATTGAGTTAACGCATTACCTACCCCATTTTTCAATGTAGGCCGATAGTAAACTAAATCATTGGAACCACCTGGTTAATGGCTTTTTATGAAATCGTTAGTTCACACAAAGACTTGTCGCTTAAAGCTTGGACGTAATTCGAACGTCCCGTTGCGCTGAGTTTTTGATTGGTATCGAGATAGATTTCACCCGTCCAATGCTTTATTTTTTTAGTCGGCGGTCTAACGATTACGCGATAGACGATGGGGCAATTTTTCAGGGTCATATTTTTTGATGACTGATGCAAAAACTTTTTGTATTTCTTACTTTCCGCTAATGTTTGGCTGGTTGCAAATGTGTATTCATACCAAATAATGCCGCTAAAAGGGCCGGATTCTTCCTTGATTATTGTGTTTCTCGAGACACGCACGTCATAAGGACTGCTTTTTAATATTGTTGTTAGTACAGTCCTCGCTTGATTTAACTCAATACGATTTTTAACGTACCCGTATAAACAGAAGCTACTAATAAGGATAATTGCAAAAAGCACGTAATGTGTAACGGTCTTTGCTTTAAGAAATGACGACATGACTAATGCCTCCCAACTTTATTATCTGGAAATAGTCTGGCAATGCTTTATACATTATGAATGCAGACGTACTAGTATCAATACTTTTATTACCAACACCAAACCAATCAGCTTGCTATCCCCTTTTTTGATTCAAGATCTGCCAGTCATTGCAATCACTAGCTTCGATACCAGCAACAATCAGCAGACCCAGTAGTCCACTAATTTCAAGTGGCCTTTAATATTGGTCAGGCCTTGATTTGCGTTCTCCTTTTGAATATAGCAAACGCCAAACCCATTGTCACCAACTAATGAATATCATTCGTATTTGTTAATTTTAGAATTGCAATCAAGTTTGTATTTGGAATAATAAAATTTATGCAAATGTGGTCAATAAATGTTGATATTGGAAGGTCGAGACGAGTCACATCAGTTTCCCGTAGGCCGTTTTACCTGCAAGAAAATTAATTATCCAATTTGATTCATCAAAATACTTTAAGGATAATCATAATCCCATTTTATTCATATAATCGATATCAATAAAAAAGGGTTCCAATAAGCCGCTCACTCTCTCCAGTTCTTCAGGTTGCATCAATCAAGTGGCGATTTAGTGAGCCAAAACCATATTTTCTAAGGTCCTTCAATAATCCCCACTAACAATCGCAATCACAAGGTAAGTTAACCTTCAGAAAAACAATCCCCGCCATGTTCGCTATATCACCCTATTAATAGGCGTTGAATACCGTAGCTAATTAATCACGATTAGTCAGACAATCAATAAGAAGTCGCAGGATGTCGCGCGATTGCGTCCAATTATTTGGCTTTTAGTCACTATAGCCCATCAGAATATTTATTTTGGTCGGATTGACCATCGTAACTTTGTCAAAACCGATTAAACTAAAGCTATCACATCGAAATGGGGCGATGATTATGGATTTATCACACACGCGGTTACTCCGCAAAAAAGATATCAATGCAATGTTAGCCACTTATCACAGTCCGCTCAAAAAGGAACTTAAAACATTTGACCTAACGATGCTGGGAATTGGGGCCATCATCGGGACCGGGATCTTCGTTTTAACTGGTACGGGGGCCTTGACGGCGGGTCCCGGCCTAATGATCTCATTCGTCTTAGCTGCAATTGCTTGCCTGTTTGCTTCACTCTGCTACGCTGAATTCGCTGCGATGGTGCCTGAAAGTGGGTCAGCGTACACCTATGCCTACACAACCCTCGGCGAAATTGTTGCATTCATTATCGGCTGGGACTTGATGTTAGAATACCTTTTCGCTGTCTCAACCGTTTCAGCGGGCTGGTCAGGCTACTTTCAATCATTCTTGGCGGGCTTCGGCCTCAAACTGCCCGCTGCTTTGTCGGCAGCTGCAGGTTCCGTCCCTGGTGTGACCAGCTATTTTAATCTGCCGGCCTTCACCATTATTATCCTGATTACCACTTTATTGTCTCTCGGGGTCAAAGAAACTAAACGCGTCAATAACGTCATGGTAGTGATTAAATTAGCCGTTGTTCTTTTATTCATCTTTACCGCGGTGCGCTTCATCAAACCGGCAAACTGGAGTCCGTTATTACCATTTGGCTTCAAAGGGGTCTTCGGCGCAGCCTCTAGCGTTTTCTTCGCCTTCATCGGTTTTGACGCCATTTCATCCAGCGTTGAAGAAACATTGGAACCATCCAAAACACTCCCACGTTCCATGTTACTGTCTCTTGGTATCTGTACCATTCTCTACGTGGCTGTATCAGCCATCATGACTGGCGTGGTCCCATTTGAAACGTTTGCCAAGTACATTGATCATCCGATCTCGGCCGTTCTTATTTACTCCGGTCAAAATTGGATGGCCGGAATCATTGACCTTGGCGCGATTCTTGGTATGACCACTGTAATGTTAGTCTGTCTCTACGGTCAAACTCGGATTTCCTTCTCCATGTCGCGGGATGGATTACTCCCCCATGTCTTTAGCGATATTAGCGCCAAGACCGGTGCACCACTTAAATCAACCGTCTTGTTTGGGTCGATTGCCGCAATCATGGGTGGCTTGATTCCATTAGCTGACTTAGCTGAACTGGTGAATATCGGTACTTTGACTGCCTTTACCCTAGTTTCCTTCTCCATCTTACGGTTACGTAAAACACAACCAGATCTTCGGCGTCCCTTCAAAACGCCATGGGTCCCGTTTGTACCAATCATGTCAATCACCTGTTGTGTCTTCCTACTAATCAACCTGAAGCCTGTCACTTGGATTCGCTTCGTGGTATGGTTAGCCATCGGTATGGTCGTTTACTTTGGCTATTCCGTTAAACACTCCCAGTTGAAGACGAATACAGCCACTGATGAGAAATAATTGACTAGACTAATAAATTCAAAACTAATGGGTCGCTTCATTTCAGCGTTATCAACTGGAATGAAACGGCCCATTTTTTATCCTCTAAATACGAACAACCGGATTACTTATTGTACTCAACTTGAAGTAAAGTTCACCTAACGAAACGTAAGTTGAAACTTGTTAACATGAGCAAATTTTTAGTTTGTCTGGTTAACCCCTTTTGAAAAAAGCTAGTATAGTATGAGTCACAGTTCTAATTGAAGTGGGGGTCAATAATTCATGCGTAAGCAACGGATTCAGGAACGTTCATTGATTGGCATGTTAATCACATTAGGCGTCGTGTACGGGGACATCGGAACGTCACCGCTATACGTTATGAACGCCCTGATCAATGACGCGGGGCAACTTAAGAATGCAACACCTGATTATGTTATCGGCAGTGTTTCATTAATCTTTTGGACGTTGATGCTCATTACAACGGTAAAGTACGTCCTGATTGCTTTACGCGCTGATAATCATCATGAAGGTGGCATTTTCGCCCTGTATGCGCTGGTTCGTCACCGGGCCAAATGGTTAATTTTCGTCGCGTTGATTGGTGGCGCCGCTTTGTTAGCAGATGGCACCCTAACACCTGCTGTGACAGTCACATCAGCAGTTGAAGGCTTAAAGGGATTACCCAAACTGGGGGCTTTTTCCCAGTACCCGTGGCTCGTGCCTCTAACCGTTACGGTTATTTTACTGGTTCTCTTTATGATTCAAGGGTTTGGTACTGCCGTCGTTGGCCGGCCATTCGGTCCCATGATGTTGCTCTGGTTCACCGTCATCGGCATCTTCGGTCTGATCAACATCAGTCAGGCACCCGTCATTCTCAAAGCTTTCTCACCCGTTTACGCCGTACAAGTCTTATTCAATCCGGCTAATAAAATGGGAATTTTCATTCTTGGTAGTGTCTTCCTTGCAACGACCGGGGCTGAAGCGCTGTATTCTGATATGGGTCACGTTGGTAAAGCCAACATCGACGCCACTTGGCCGTTCGTATACACGACTTTGATTCTCAATTATCTTGGTCAGGGCGCGTGGATGTTAACCCATTATCAGGATGCGGCATGGCGCAATGCCACCAATGTCAATCCCTTCTATGCCATGGTTCCTGCGGGCGGTCAAATTGCAATGATTATCTTAGCCACGGCCGCAGCCATCATTGCGTCACAGGCCTTGATCACGGGCTCTTATACCTTAGTTGACGAAGCAGTCGGTTTAAAGTTCTTACCACGTATGATTATCAAGCACCCCAGTAACGTTCGGAGCCAGATTTATATTGGTGCGATCAACTGGCTGTTATGTCTGGTCACCTTAGGAATCGTTTGGCTATTTCAAACTTCAGCTCACATGGAAGCGGCGTATGGTTTAGCCATCACCTTAACAATGTTGATGACGACCATCCT
The DNA here is from genome assembly GCF_023806725.1 of Lactiplantibacillus sp. C232. NCBI lineage: Bacteria > Bacillati > Bacillota > Bacilli > Lactobacillales > Lactobacillaceae > Lactiplantibacillus > Lactiplantibacillus sp. C232. The sequence goes on along the minus strand of NZ_JAMSKZ010000011.1, from coordinate 20,283 downwards.
GCTTAGCCAGTGGATTCACATGAAGGGCCACCGGGCGCTGGCGCTAGCTTTATTATTCGGCTTTGGCGCACTGGAGACCGTCTTTCTAACGGCTAGTCTGACCAAGTTTATTCACGGTGGCTATTTGACCTTGGGGCTGACCCTCGTCATTTTCTTGATTATGGTCGTTTGGTTCTTTGGTAATCGCCGGCGTTTGCGTTACAACCAGGCAAATGAACAGATTAGTCTGCTAGATTATCGTAATCAACTGATCCAGCTAAGCCACGATGATCACCTGCCAGTATTTGCAACGAACTTAGTCTACTTGGCTAAGGTCGACCATCAACACCGGGTTAAACGGTCAATTCTGTACTCGATTTTAGATAAGCGGCCTAAACGCGCTAAGGTTTACTGGTTTATTACCATTAATGAAACCAACCGACCTTATGATTGTAGTTACAGCATTGACATGCTAGGCACTCGAAATATCGTGGAAGTTCAACTCAACTTAGGTTTCCGTAAATCACAGCACATTAATTTATATTTGCGCCAAATTGTCACGAACTTAATTGCAGATCACAGCATCGATCCCCAATATTCCCGTTACGGAATCACACAACCTCGTCAAGTTGGCGATTTTAAATTTGTCGTTCAGAATCAGCAGATCATGGACCTTGCTAGCAACCCAACTATGGGCCAGTTCGATCGACTACTAATTGGTGGTCGCGTTCTACTACAAAACATCACCCCATCTCCTGCTATCTGGTACGGCTTAGCGTTTAGCGATGTCTTGGAAGAGACGATTCCTTTGTTCACGAAACCAGCAACAGACGCCACACTAACGAATTTGACGGTCCACCATGCCCGCACGCCGCAACGGAATTCGCGCCAACCATAAATAAAAGACTAGTTTCAAGGAATTCAACCTTGAAACTAGTCTTTTATTATTAAAATCTATCAGTCAACACACTTATGTTTGCGGCATAAACATTACCTTAGTGTCAATAATGCCATACTGATTTCGCATCACTTGCTCGATTCTTTCACTGAGCTGAAAGCTGGCTGCCACTGTCATTCGTGGTGACACTGCTATAACCAGCGACAAGGCCACTAAGCTCCCAGAATACTGGACATCAATTGCATTGACCTGATTCACACCATCAATTTGTTGAATCGTATTAATATAATTTTTTTCAACTTGTGGATCACTGTAATTAATTAGCTGCAACCCACTGTCCCGAAAAATTTGTAACCCAGCGGCAAAAATAAAGAATCCAATCACGATACTCGCAACACTATCTAACCAAGCAAATTTGAATAGTAAGACCCCACTTAATGAGATTAAAGTGCCAATGCTCGTTAACGCATCACTAAGACTATCCTTTGCCGCAGCCAATAGCGTCGAATTATCTAATTGTTGCCCACCGCGACGATTAAAGTACCAGACGACTAACATAACGATGCTCGCGATTGCAGCTCCCCAAACAGTTACACCGCTCACTGCTTGAACGGTGTGTGATTTAAACAAATTACTAACACCACTCACAATAACTTGTACCGCCATAACTAACATAATGACCCCACTCATTAACGTGAATAAGTCTTGTAAACGAAATCGCATCAATCGATTGCGACGTTCGGCCTCCCAGCCGTCCAAAGCGGTCACTTTACTTTGATGTGATTGATGATTATGAATGCCACCCCAGATACCAAGCGATAACAACCCCGATGAAACAATACCCGCAAAATTATTAAACGCATCCGCGTGCAAAGATTGCGAATGACCAATCGTTGCAAGCACTAGTTCGATTACAAATAGACTTAAATATGCTATCGCATTGCCCAACAAATGCCACAACGCACCTTGCATTCGCTTAATTTGGTCAGCTTCAATTTCTTGCCAGCCATCTAACACGGGATGTTGATTATTTGATTGATTAATCGTAATCGCCCCCTCCTAAACAGATTCCAACCGCTCACTCTAACACTTAGTCGAAATAAGTCAACCTTATACCACCTAGAACGCTGATAGCTTAACACTAACAGTCTGACTTGTAATTGTCACTATCAGCATCTTTAAGCAGTAATTAATTAAAGCTGGCACCTTCGAAAGTAATCCACTTCGAAGATACCAGCTTACAATTATCTTTGATAACCTTTACGCGCAGTCACAAGCTACTGTTCATATAAATCACCCGACCCCATACAAAGTCTGCTACCGGTAAAGTACAGTTACAATCACACTAAGGTTCACGTTTCGCTATTTGAGACGTCACGCGTCGCGGCTCAGAATTCTGCACACCCAAAATGTCTAGGAAGAATGAAACAATTGGAATCCCAATGATCAAGCCCCAGGCCCCTAATAGACTTTCCATAATAATCAACGTAATAAAAGTGACAAAGACTGGTAAATCAGTCCGATCCGCCATTAGCCGTGGATGAAGGAAATAAGACTCGAAGGCGTGAATCAAAATAACCAACACGATGATCCAGACAACTCGAATCAAGCCACCCGACGCAAACCCCAGTAAGGTTAGCGGAATCATTGAAATCAACACGCCAGCCACCGGCACTAAGCCTAAGATAAAGACAATGATCGACAACACCATGATACTTGGCATCCCAATAATCATGAACCCAATCGTCATCAAAATCGTATTGATCGTACAAATCACCAGTTGCGTTTCAATAATCCGCCCCAGAATCATAACGAATTTATGCGTTAAATAGTAAACGTTCGTGAAGAACTTTTTAAACTTCGACTGCAAGAACTGGCGGCCAAAGACCATCATTCGTCCCCGCGAAACTGCAAAGATAAAACTCAAAAAGATTGCCATTAAGACGTGCGTAAAACCAGTCCCAACCTCACTCAGTCCTTTAATACCGGTGACGAGTAACGCCTTCCCGTTTTGAATCAATTCACTACTATGAATGGCTTGGTTGACCCATTTATCAATATTCTTATTCAATACCGGGTGATTGGTGATTGCTTTAGCCAGCATATCTGGAATGACCTTCAACTGATCGACCAGGGTAGGCGCCGCGTACGATAGCGCACCGATAAACAACGCAATCACGCCGACGTAGACCACAATGACGGCAATCCAATAAGGTAAGTGCGTTCGGAGGTTTAACCACCGACTAAGCTTAATGCCCAAATACGCAAAAATCGTCGTTAATAGAACAACTGTCGCAAACCCGCGCATTAAATAAATAATGATGATTAATAACGCCAACGTTAAGTACAAGTCAACGTCATCCCGCTTAAAAAACCGAATGATTCTATCCATAATTTGCCCCCAATCGCATGTTACTTGCATTATAGCATGACTATGGATTAATCCCGCCCACCGATTCCGGCCTTAAATTAAATTTGACATTTAAAATAATTACCAGTATGATAGGTGTCAATAATTAAAGAACGATTAAAAGATGAGTAATTGGTGTCGCTGTTCAGCGAGTATCGGGTTGGTGAAACGGTACCGGCACAACCAATGAAGATGGTCTTCTCCCTAGTTCGTTTTGGTGAGTGTCTGGTGAGCAACAAAGTAACCAGCATTAACTAAAGCCGGTTTAACAACCGTTACCCGCGTTAGCAATTGCCAATCATTTGGCAGCTGTATCGAGTAGACTAGTTCACTAGCCTAGAACTCAGGTGGTACCACGGCCCAACGTCGTCCTGAATAATGATTAATATTATTCAGGACGACGTTTTTTCGTTCCCAATAAAATTTAAGGAGTTTGATATTTAATGACAACTACAACTTTAACCGCCCCATTCCGTTTTGACGTCGTCGGCAGCCTACTGCGCCCCGCTAGTTTGAAAAAGGCCCATGAACAATTAGCCGCCGGTACCATTACGCGTGATCAAGAACTTGAAATCCAACACACTGAAATCAAACGAGTGGTCGCTGAACAAGTTAAACTCGGGCTCAAAGCCGTGACCGATGGCGAATTTTCACGCAGCTGGTGGCACTTAGATTTCCTTTGGGGCTTAACTGGTGTTGGCAAGTACGACTACCATCAAAGCTATAAGTTCAAGGGGGACCATACTCGAACGGATAACGCTGAACTTATTGGCAAAGTCGCGTATAATCCCGACCATCCGTTCTTTGCTGCCTTTGAATACTTACAATCAATCGTTCCCGCTGGCGTACTCGCTAAACAAACGATTCCATCACCAACTATGTTATTCCGTGATAATCGGAGTGACAATTGGACCAAATTCTATGACAGCTGGGATGCCTATTTAAATGATCTCGCCCAAGCTTATCACGATACCATTCAACATTTTTATGACCTTGGGTGTCGCTATATTCAGTTAGACGATACGACGTGGGCTTTCTTAATTAGCAAACTCAATGATCCCGAAGCTGACCACGCGGCCTACACTAAGTGGGCGACCGATGCCGTTAAAGTGATTAACGCAGCATTAGCTGACCTGCCAAGCGACTTGACCGTCACGACCCACATCTGCCGGGGTAACTTTAAATCCACGTACCTCTTCTCGGGCAGTTACGACGTGGTTGCACCCTACCTTGGCCAGCTTAACTATGATGGGCTGTTCTTGGAATATGATAACGAACGGGCGGGTGGCTTCGAAGCGTTAGACCAGATTTGGAACCATGATGACCACAAACGCATCGTATTAGGTCTGGTTACCTCTAAGTTTCCAGAATTGGAAAAGACCACTGTGATCAAAGAACGAGTTCAAGCTGCGACCACTAAGGTGCCATTGCGTAATCTAGCACTATCGACCCAATGTGGCTTTGCTTCAACTGAAGAAGGTAACCAGTTAACTGAGGCTCAACAGTGGGCCAAGTTGGCGTTAGTCATTGGTACGGCTAAGGAAGTCTGGTCAGAAGCCTAATTACAACAACTAAAAAAGATCGAGAATCAACCGGCGCATTTCAAGCGTAATCGCTTAAAACATCAGCCAGATTCTCGATCTTTTTAGTTACCGGTTAAACCGGGTCCGCCACCGTGCCAAGCGCGGCGTCGCAGTAGCCGGTTTAGTCGCCTTAGCAGGCATGTTCAATAGAATCACACCCGTAATAATCGCCATGAATCCCAACGTTTTCAATCCCGTCAAGATTTCGCCAAACGCCCAAATTCCAATCAGGCCGGTCGCAGCTGTGCCGACTCCGGCCCAGATTGCATAACCAACACTCAGTGGGATTTTGCTCAATGCCCGTGAGAAACTAAAAATCGCTAGGCCGTATAGTAACATGCCCACAATTCCAACCAAGGGGTACTTAAATCCAGCCGATAACTTCAACAAGCTGGTCCCCGCAATTTCAACGCCAATCGCAATAACTAATTGAATCCATGCACGCATCATCATTCCCCCTTGATTTAAATGTTCAGTAAAATCGCCCCGACTACGATTGCAATTAAGCCACTCAGACGTGAGAGACTGAGCCGTTCACGGTAAACGACGACCGCTAAAATAACGGTTGCAAACGTGCCCAGTCCAGCCCACATGGCATACGTCACCCCTAACGGCAGGCGTTGCATTGCAAGCGTTACAAGGACTAACGAACTAAAATATCCAACCAACACCATTATCGTTGGTATTAAGTTCCGAAAACCGTTTGCGCGCTTTAAGAAAAAGCTCCCTAAAACTTCCATGAAAATGCCACCAAATAATAACCCGTATGCCATCTTAATCACCTCACTAAAAATTTCGTTGTCCTACTATTCTACGGAAGTTTATTTAAAAAGGCAATCAAAAGATACGCCTGGCTGATTACAGTTTGATGACAAAAATAAATCGTATTCTAGACTATGCTACAGCGATCTAGCCATTTAATTTCAAAATTATTGTTAGCTGAGTGGCGATAACTCATTCAGCTTAACGAGCGTACGCAATGGTTACGATTCGAATACCGTCCAGTTGAAAAACTTTTCGCAATAAAATGTCAATAATCAGCATTTAAGACGTCATCCGCGACTCAAATCTCCCGCATCTAAAAAAAAAAGGACCAACTCAGCAGCTGGTCCCCACAGTCATCCTTAAATATAGAAATAAATTGAGAAAAACATCAACGTGGTTCCCACCATCACGAATAGGTGCCAAATAACGTGTAAATATTTAATCCGTGGGAAACTATATAGTAATGCACCTAAGGTAAACGCAACGCCCCCGGCAACTAATAACCAGAAGCCAGTGACACCTAAATGGTCCCATAACTGCCGACCACCGGCGAGGCACATCCACCCCATCAACACATAAATGACCGTTTCGACCTTTTTCAAACGTCCAGGCCAAACAGCATTAACCGTAATCCCAGCAATCGCTAAAATCCAAATCGTTAATAAGATCGTCCAGCCCAACCAACCCTTAATCGCCAGTAGACTGTACGGCGTGTATGTCCCAGCAATCAGCACGTACACGCCACTGTGATCGAAGATACGAAAAACTTCGCGGGCGCGCGTAAAGTATAATCCGTGAAATAACGTCGAACACGTATATAGTACAAACAACGAACAACCATATATAATAAACGCCGCCCATTCGAGGGGCTGACCATCCGCATATGCCTTGAGCATCAAAAAAACAAATGCAACGATACTTAAAATAATCCCAATCCCATGAGTCACTGAGTTGAGGACTTCATTTGTTATTTGATACTGTCGCGCCGACTGTGCCATGTTAATCACCTCATATTTATTATTGACACCAGCATACCATCACATAGTGTAAATATCAATACATCTAGTTTATAAAACTAGGTAATTAACAAAAACATAACTAGTTCAAAAAATGACACTGCGAAATTAACCATTTCGCGGTGTCATGCTAAGCACAATCTTATATTCAAGCTAATCGTGCGGTCCTCTAGGCCATGGATATCTATATCAGTGCCCACTACGAACCCACAGCGCTTACCACTCATCATAACTGATCAGTGGTTACACCTATTCAACCTAATTATCGGCTTCTTCAGCGTGAGCTGCGACCTGCTGAAAAATACTAATGATATGTTTATCGGCCAGCTGGTAGTGCACGTTACGCCCATTGCGCGTTCCCACAACTAATTTTAATTGTTTGAGGACCGTTAACTGATGAGACACATTCGACTGTGTCAGGGCTAATCCCGTCGCCAGTTCACCCACACTCAGCTTAGATACGGCCAACGCGTAGATAATCCGGGCACGCGTCGGATCACCAAGTGCCTTAAAGATTGCGGTGATCCGACTCAACTCATCAGTCGGCGGCATCAGTTCAGCCAACCGTTTGACGATCATTTCATGGTCCATTTCATTTTCCATCATAAACTCCAATTTCTAATTGAGATTGTCATGTAAGCGTGTTACAATACACATGAACAGTCATTCATATGTTTGTTCATTCATATTTAAATTATAGCCATAACAAGGATAAATTCAACTAAGAAGTAGGTGATTCATATGGCACACAGCCATCAAATACAACAACAGACCAGCGCCTTCAAGATTGGGGTCGCCCTAAATACTGCCTTCATTGTCTTGGAAGCTGGCTACGGTTTTGCGAGCGGCTCACTGGCCCTAGTTGCTGATGCAGGACACAATCTCAGCGACGTCCTGGGCTTACTGATCTCCTGGCTGGCAATCTGGCTTGGACAAAAAAGCGCCAACGATAAGTACACATATGGGTACAAAAGCTCATCAATCTTGGCCGCCCTCTTCAACGCCGTCTTTTTACTAGTCGCTATCGGGGCCATTTCAGTCGAGGCCATCCAGCGCCTTAGTAATCCGGGTCCCGTCGCCGAATGGGATGTCATTATCGTTGCTGCTGTTGGGGTCGTCATTAATGGCTTTACCGCATTACTCTTTATGAAGGGCCAAAAGCACGATCTCAATATTAAGGGCGCTTTTCTCCACATGGCCGCCGACGCCGGCGTCTCCATCGGCGTGGTCATTGCTGGCTTCATCATCTTGAAGACAGGCTGGTTCTGGCTAGACCCCGTTGTTTCCCTGCTAATTGCCGTCGTGATTTTGATTGGTACTTGGGGACTCTTACGAGATGCGATGAATTATTCACTGGAAGCTGTACCGAACAATGTTGACCGCCAAGCAATCGCTGATTATTTAACCAGCCAGCCCACCGTCAACCAGATTCACGATTTACACATTTGGGGCATGAGTACTACTGAAACAGCCATGACCGTCCATCTCTGTCGTTCAACATTAGCTGACAATAATGCCTTTTTGGAACAACTGAACAAGGACCTAAGCGCCCAGTTTCCACTAACTCATATCACGATTCAGATTGAACTTGGCAAGGTGGATTATGAAACAACGGATAGTTCGATTTAGTTCATCGTGAGTTAAGTTATGATACACAGCATCCAAATCGAATCTGTTTCTGTATAAACTATCTCTTCCGCCTTAAACGACCGCATGCTATTAAGCATGCGGTCGTTTTTTGTCTTACACATTTTCGTTAGTTTGAGACGCCACGGCTCACTTCCAAACTCATCAATATTGACTAGCTCGGTAAACTACGACCGTTCTCGTTGTTTTGGCTTCAAAAAGATAGCTAATACCAAACTTAATATCAGTATTGATGTGACCAGCAAGCGACCGGCCACTTCACCAATTATCGCAGCGGGGCCATCATCAACGGCATGTGCTAACTCGTTCAGATAACTCGGTACTATTGTATTGATCAGAATCTCAGCAATAAATGCAATAAACACCGTGATGACGATACCGACACGCAATTTACCTGACTTGAACCGCTGCCAATCTGAAAAATACGACAATAATACCATGGCGTTCACCAGTACTAAAAACGGTACCAAAAACGTTCGTATTCCAAACGGCCGCAAATAGTCAATGTAGCCAAGTACCAGTAACAAGAAATTGCATCGATACGAGACGACCACCCATTTTCGGCTCTTCTGATGAAGTTGTTCTGCTTCCTTATAATAAGCCAGTAAGTGATCATCCCGCATTAAATCGTCTAGCCGAACGTCATAAATATCACTCAATTGAACTAAACTGCCAACATCGGGAAAACTGTGGTCATTTTCCCAGCCTGAGATTGTTTTGCGCGATACATGTAATTGTTCGGCCACTTGCGATTGTGTCAATTGTGCGTGCTTCCTACACACTTTTAGTTTTTCAGAGAATTTCATATCAGACTTTCGACTACTCCCTCATACTTTGGTTGCCATAACGCGATTAAAAATCATGCTTTTTTACCATGACCTGATCAAAATGCACGTTCATTCGCACGCGGCTCACCTTTCTTAAAAAACAACACTTGAATTAAAAAGCCAATAGCAACAATTACAAAAACAAGATTAATCAGATTTGTGCCATTTCGCCAAAATTCGCGACCTAAGACATTACCGTTAACAATTGCTGGATAAACGTTAGCGCTTAGCAATAGTAAAACGATTGCAGCCCAGAATCTGTAGTATTTGTAGAAAACAAAATTAATCATAACCAATCACTCCTAAATGTCTTACTTATATTTGCAATTTATAATAGGTGTCTTATCAGATAAATACAACCTTCTTAAGTAAAAAAACTAGTCTGTATTTTCCAGACATGCAATTAACCCGCTCATGCTGGGCATTTAGCACAGTATAACCATCAGTCTGATGCAGTGAGCATGATTTTTGTGGATAACGCTTATTCATTCAAAATCTATGCGCCAAACGCTATACCGTTTGCTGAAACGTTATGGTACTAGAAGTAGTTATCACTAACCAGTATCCGAGTTAGTCACACTACGATGCTAATTACCAGTCACAGGTTCAACGATACCGCAACCTCAGCGGTATCGTTTTTTCAAATATTCAGCATTTTTCGACGTTCGTACGTTAAATTAAGACATTAACGCACATTACAGCACACATAACGTCATTCATTATATAATTTAAGTAATATTTATTAATTCAGATAATCTGGTTCACTTCATTCTTAGCTAACCACCTAGGAGGCACTTACATGAGCATCATCAATCGCGTTATCGGTATCATTATCACGCTTATCTTGTTATGCCAATGGTTGCTTGGCTATCAATTACCAGCTGCCATGGCGTTCTTCTTAGTGGCCTGGCTGATTGGCTTGGTAACGATGTGGCTGTTGCCAGACTCGACGACCGCTAACCGCTAGTCGTGTCAGAGGGATACAAAATCAACTCATTCTAAAAAACGTCACAAGGCCATTACAACTTGCTCTTGCGACGTTTTTTTGCTAACTTCACTATTACCTAGAAAACGGTTAGACTGGTTCTACACGCCAGCATCACCGACCATTCAAATATGTTTTTGCCGCTTACCCTCATTGTGAACTTGCGCTTCATATTGCGTTGGAACTAATAATCACACTTCCCATAACCACTCCGGATCAAAGCACCCACCTTGCTTACATTCACACATTGATACTCACAAAAATACGCCGGCATAAGCAAATAAAAAAAGGCCAGCATCCGCCAGCCTCATTCTACTTAATTCAATTTAATCAATCCCGCCGCCAACAAAAACATGTGGGTGACGACTGGTCCAACGAAGGTCAAACCATGTCGGTGTAAATCCTTCGCAACGCGGGCGCCCAGGGGTGAGCGCGTCGGTAATTCATCATCGGGCGCCGGCATAATGATTGGTGTCGCATCGACAAACGCCCACAGGTAGTTGCTAAAGCTACCATACTCGGCCTGTAATTGTTGAATAGCACGCGCATCTTGAATGATTGCACGTAACTTACGACCATTGTGCATCACTTTGGGAGTCAACATCAGCCGTTCAAAATCCGGTTCGTCCAGGGCGGCTACGGCATCTACCCGCAGACCCGCCATATGTTGCCGCAATACTGGTAACTGACTAGCCGCGACCCGCCAGCCTAAACCCACTTGTAAGATTCCAACCACTAACAATTCAAATAAAACGTGATCATCGTACGTGGGAGTACCGAAATAAGCATCATAGTCCTTAACCCCATTCGCCGTAATATCGTCAAAATCATCCGGACTAATCATTATTCGATAACCAATAGCCATTCTCAATTCGGCCTAACAGCGTAATCAATTGCTTGGTTTCAGCCACATCGTGGACCCGGATGATCCGGCCACCCTTAAGCATCATCGCTGCTTCAGTGACCAACGTCATTGGTAGCCGGTCTTCCTTCTTCAGACCAAGCAATAGACCTAAATAACCTTTCCGTGAAATGGCCACCATCATTGGGCGTCGCAAATAATTAAATTCATCAATGTTACGCATCATCACGTAATCCTGTTCCCCATGTGCGACTTGTGAATAGCCGATTCCCTGATCTAGAGCAATTCGTTCAATATCGATGCCATGACTCGTCAATGCTGCCAGATTTTGTTCAAAGAAACCACGCATACTGCTCGTCAGATCGGTATATTCTTGGTCACGACTACTGTGCATAGTCAGTAAGCCGACGCGACTGTCAGCCATCAATTTGAGCTTGCGAGGGTCGTCCGTAAAGGCGTTCACATCGTTAATAATGCTGACACCTTCTTCCAGGACGGCTTGCATGACATCATACTTATAAGTATCGACCGCTAAGACTGCTTCCGGGAAACGAGCCTTGATGGCGCGAATGTACGGCAACGTCCGGTCTAATTCAACTTGCGGCGTGACTTCCGTGAAGCCCGGCCGTGTCGTTTGACCATTAACTTCGATTACGTCAGCTCCTGCTTGTAACATGGCATCCACGTGATTCAGTACGTCATCTTTAGTCTTGTACTGGCCACCGTCGAAAAAGGAGTCCGGCGTAATATTCATGATGCCATAAATCATCGGCTTCTTGGTGAGATTAAACCGGTGCTCACCCGCTTGCCAAAAAACATCATATTGTTTCATAATTTGAGTCAATTGAATTTGAGTCGTTGCTTGATCCGTAAAGACTCGCGACCATTGGTGTGTTAACTGGCGACCAGCTGTCTGGTTCAGCAAGACGGTCAACTGTTCAGGACTCGCCTGCACGACCCCATCTAATTGCTGACATAGTTGGGTTAATCGGAGCTGCTGCTCCCGATTATAATCACTAAAACGCAAAACTAATTGTTGTTGTCGTTGAACTTGGGCATTCAACGCCTGACTCGCAAAATCCGTTGCTTGTGCTAATGAACTGGTGATATCTTGTACTAACATCTACTCCACCGATCCTTCCAATTTTTAAAGTTTTGTGATTAATTTTAAGGCGGCCCGTCCCCGGTGTGTCAGCGGGATGCGCCACGTTGCTGGTAATTCGGCCAAAGTTCGACCATAGCGCGGTAGCCAGAAAATTCGGTCAAATCCCCCAGAATAGCGTCCAAATTGATAGGACGCAATGTAGCCGGTGATCGAAGCTTGTACGGCCAAGATCCGCCCATCTGGCCAGGCAGCCGCTAACGTAGCACGCATCAACGCTTGCCGCTCGTTGTCAGGGATATCGCGTAGGGCCGTTAAAATTTCCTGATTGCAATCAAAGCCACTGACTGCAACCCCTAAGTCGCGCGCCGTGGTCACACCTAACAAGTCTGGTAACGCGGAAATCTCTAAGCCACTATCATCTGCGATAACCGGAACCCCTAGCTGTTGCGCCCCAAAACGAGCTTTAGCAACCGCGTTATCGACATAGCTCGTCGTCGTTTCCACGGGAAATTCGAGCCGCGGCGCCACTGTCAAGTACTGACGAGCAGTCAAGCCATAGTAAGCCAAACACGCGATCAAGTCGCGGCTTTTACCAGCGTTGTTGGATGCAATCAACCAAGTCGTCGTCATTGGCTTAACCCCGGCCAACCAGCCTGTTGGAGCTCACGAATGACATAAAATGACCCCGTTACAATAATCGCACTATTACTGGTTGCTTGCTGCTGAGCTTGCGTTAACGCATCCGTGATCGTCGTTGCAGTCAATAAGTCTGGCTGTCGTTGCATCGCAGCCGTGGTCATAAAGGTGGGCGTTAATAATGCGTTCGCCGTGTCGGCCAGCTTAGTCGCGGATAACGCTCGTTCTGGATTTGCGGGCGTATTCGTAATCAGGACGTCAGCTACCGGTAATAGTTCAGCCAGCATTTTAGGGTAGGCCTTATCTTGTAAGACCCCGACGATCCAAATCAATTTACGACCAGCGAGTAATTGCTTCACACTTGCCACTAGTGCCGCCATACCATCCGGATTATGCGCCCCATCGGCAATAATGACAGGTTGCTCCTGTAATACGGTCAACCGGCCTGGCAAGGAAACTTGTTGCAAGCCTCGGCGAACCGCACTGTTCGTCAAGTTAACTTGTTGCTGTTGTAGTACTGCAACCACAGTTAAAACCAACCGCAGATTTTGTAGCTGATAGGTGCCACTCAGTCCGACCGTTAATTGCGTCCAATCAAAAAGCTGACTGTGCGCATCAACGACGGTTTGCGTGAGTGTTTGCCCAGTCACCGTCAGTTGCGCGTGCTTAGCGGTCACTAGCCGAACACCTTGATTGAGCGCTTCGGTCTGCAAAACAGCCAGGGCTTCTGGGTGTTGGTCAGCCAATGTCACTGCTGTTGTATGGGGCTTGATGATTTTTGACTTATTTTGCGCAATCGCGGTAATCGTGGGCCCAAGAATGGCGGTATGATCGAGGGCAATCTTAGTAAATACCGTGAGTTGGGGACTGGCTAAGGCGTTAGTCGCATCATACAAGCCGCCCAAACCGGCTTCAATGACCGCCCATTGCACGTTTTGATTCCGAAACCAAACGACACTAATGAGAAAGAACCATTCAAAGATGGAGACATCGCTAGCTGTCAGTCCCATATTTTGCAGAACCGGTAGAATCTCACGATACGTATCGATAAATTCCGCTGGACTGATCCACGTCCCATTGCATTGCAGTTGTTCACGCGCATCATTAATCGCGGGGCTGCTGAAGCGGCCAACTTGATACCCTTGCGCCCGCAGGATACTGGCTAACATGGCTCCCGTAGAGCCTTTGCCATTAGTCCCAGCGATATGGATCACATGGTAATAATGGTCAGGGTGGCCAAGATGTGCCATGATGCGCCGTAATAACGGAACACGCTGATGATTATTGGCTAACATGGCTTGATTTAGTTGGGCTAATAAGTCCTGATAACGTTGTTCAATCGTCCCTGTATCCACTTAATCACCTACTTTGCGATTCGCTGTAAGAATTCTCGTTTCAAGTCTAAATCCGTCTTGAATTGACCACTGTAATAGCTACTTTCCGTATGCACACCCGGTTTGCTAACACCCCGCATCTCCATGCACATGTGCCGCGCCGTGATTGAGACCGCGATCCCAGCCGGGTCAAGAATTCGTTGTAATTCTGTTGCAATGGAAACTGTCAACCGCTCCTGAACGTTCGGCTGTTGACTGCAATAGTCAATCAAGCGAGGAATCTTACTCAAGCCAATCACTTGTTCATGCTGCGGCACATAAGCAACTTGAACCGTGCCAAAAAACGGCAAAAGGTGATGCTCACACATCGAATAGAATGGAATATCCTTAAGTAATACCATTTCAGTCGGATGCTCAACCTTGAACAGTTTATAATTATCAAATGGTGCGGCAGTCTTAGTAGCGAAAACTTCCGCATACATTCGTGCAACCCGTGCTGGTGTTTCTACTAATCCCGGTCGGTCAGGATCTTCACCAACTGCACTTAAAATTTCTCGTACTGCATGCTCAATCTTTGCTTGGTTCTTCTCATCAATCATCTAACTCACTCACATTTCTTACTTTTTTAATCCAACTCTGATCCTGATTAGCCGCAATCAATTGGGCCACTTGTGGTCCAACTAACACATCAGTTTTGGCGATTTCAGCAGTTGGCAGTAGCACAAAGTTGCGCTTAGCTGCCTGCGCATGCGGAATCGTCAGCGTCGCTGTGTTGATTTGCCGGTCGCCCCAAAAAATAATATCCAAATCAATCGTACGTGGTCCCCAGTGAACCAAGCGTTGGCGGTGGCCCGCCTGCTCAATTGTATGTAATTCATCCAATAGTTCTTCTGGTGTCAAATTAGTCGTTAAGGATACCGAAACATTGTAAAAATTGGCCTGATCACGCTTTCCCCACGGTTGAGTCTCATACCAATGAGATTCGTCAATCACGTTTACCCCATTGACGGCTCGTAATCGGCTAAGGGCTTGCTGAATATTTTGGACGCGCGGATGAATATTGGAACCAACACTCAAATAAACCCGTTCTTCCCTACTTGCCATTCGGCGTCCCCTCCACCTCAATTTCCACATCATCAAAGATTCCAGGCATTGGTACGCTATATTTACGAATTTTAATATTGATTGCATCCGCCGCGGGAAAACTTGTCAATAACGTCTGCAATAAGTGGTTAGCTAGCGATTCAATCAACTTGTATGAATGGGTCGTTACAAATTCATCGACCACGTTACGGACCGCCGCGTAATTGATGGTCTCGTGAACGTCATCGTGTTGAACCTTGGTTTCGATAGGATATTTAATGGCAATATCTAGCCCTAGTTGTTGACCATTACGCCGTTCTTCCGGAAGTACCCCGTTAAACGTGTGAAAGCGTAAATTATTAATTCGAATCATGCCCATAAGTATCCCAGCCTCTTTCTTGCTCATTTTTACTTATAATCATAGCATGAAGGACGCTCAATATGATAGTAATCAGCCAAATAACCCCATAAAAACTAGCAATCGTTCGGGAACCGAAAAAAGTGCGTTGCTAACAAACCGGTTCATCAAAAAAGACGTTGCTGGTCAAAAAACCAGTAACGCCTTTGTCTTAGTTTAAAGCAGTCGTACCCCCACCATGAACTCTAGGAATCCGTAGTCGTCCCATCATTAAAATTAATCAAATTACTGAGGTAATGGCTAGTTAGACCAGGTGTCTGCTTCACAATATAGGTGGCGAGCGGTGACTGCGTCATTTGCGTCTGAATAAAGCTCGTATTGACGATGTTCGCCAACGACAACGCGACAAAAATAACCAGATACGTCACGACAAATGACACGATTCCACCCGCAACACTGTTCACTTGCTTAATAACTGGTAGCCACGTAATGCTACGTGAAACACGGCCTAACAACCGAATCACTGACCACCCTAACGAAATTAACACGAAGAAAGCGACCAGGTTAATGATCAACGTTGCCGCCACTGAAGCTTCAATTAAATGTAAATTCGTCAATAGATTACTAATCATTGTCCCTAACGGCTGATAGAGTAGTCGTGCAAACAATAGGACGACGACCGTCCCAATCAGATGCAACATTTCAATCACAAATCCGCGGTGAAACCCGCGAAAAATTGCGCTTGCTAGTAAAATTAAAATCACAATCGTAAATATCATCTGCGTGCCCCGCCTTCCGCTTTTCAGGTACGCCTATTTTACCAGCTTTCGTCAGTCAGTGCAGTGTTTTCACCTAGTCTAAACCTTATCTTAAAGACTTGACGACGACCGTTTCTTTCGGTAAAGTTAACAGTAATGGTTACGATTTAAAGAGAATGGGGTTACAATACATGGTCAACCGACGGATATGGCTTTATTTGGCAATAATACTGGGACTCAGCGGCCTATTAGCAGGCTGTCAAAGTTCGAGCACCCCCAGTAAAACGACTAACGACAAAATTA
Source organism: Lactiplantibacillus sp. C232 (assembly GCF_023806725.1). Classification (NCBI taxonomy): domain Bacteria; kingdom Bacillati; phylum Bacillota; class Bacilli; order Lactobacillales; family Lactobacillaceae; genus Lactiplantibacillus; species Lactiplantibacillus sp. C232. Next base: position 3,734 of record NZ_JAMSKZ010000011.1, on the reverse strand, counting down.
ATATCATGGCTAGTCTCGACTTTTATGGTCAAACGGCTAAGGCGGTGGCAGGAAAGTATGGTCAAGTGACCTCGATTATTGATCGACCGAGCGTTGACCCCCACGACTACGAGCCGACCGTCAACACGGCTAAGCAGGCTAGTAGCGCCCAATTAATCATTTACAACGGCCTCGGCTACGATGACTGGATGGAAAAGCTTACTGTCAACAAAGCCAAGGGCGCCCGGGTAATCACAGTGGGAACCGACGTGGCTCATAAAACTGACGGGGCCAACGAACACGTCTGGTACGATCCCACAACGATGCCCAAATTAGCAACTAAAATCGCAACAGAACTCAGCAAAATTCAGCCGCAGCACAAGCATTATTTTGAACAGCAGGCCCAAAAGTATCAGACCAACGCTAAGACCATAACCACTATGATCAAACAATTGAAACAGCATGCAAATAATCAGCGTGTCGCTGTCAGTGAGCCGGTCTTTGACTACTCATTGAAGGCAATCGGCTACCGAATCAGCAATACGCATTTCGCACATGCAATTGAAGAGGGTTCCGACCCATCACCTAAGGATATCCAGCAAATGCAACAAGACATCAAGCACCACCGGATTGCCTTTTTCGTTGAAAACACTCAGACCGATAGTAACTTGGTCACGAACATGGTCAAACTCGCCAGGAAATACGATGTGCCGGTACTGAAGGTCACCGAAACGTTACCGGCCAACCAGACGTATCAAAGCTGGATGCTCAGTCAATATCGTCAATTGGCAAAGATTCAAAAAGCAACAGCCAAGTAGAAGCGCCCCGGTTAGTTGGGCCAAGTCCTGTGATTCAGTACGATCACAGTCGTGCCACGAAAAAAGGGCCGCCATTCTTGTAATCAAGAATGGCGGCCCTTTTGGCCTAATTACGACTAACCGACCGATTGTGCAGGCACTAATGTCTAATTAGTGGCGTTCAAAGCATATCCCACTTAACTTCAGTCATTCTCGCCTGGTAGTCAGTCACCGTGATTATTAATGCGACTGCTTGCGCCCATCACGCAAAAGTAACGCAAGCACGAGGCCAACCAATTCAATGCCGAGCATCATCCAGAAGACCGTATGGTACCCTTGCAAGTTCGCACGCAACGTTGAGACTCCCGCTTGTTTCTGAGCAAACGTCACGTTGGATAAGACCAAGGTCGCCACGGCCACACCAGCTGAACCGAGAATTTGACGAACCGTCGTAATCACAGCGGTACCGTGTGAAATCAGTTCATCGGGTAATGAATTAGCCCCCAATGTGACGGCGGGCATCATGACAAAGGCATTCCCGCCTTCAATTAAGGCAGCCAGCAAAATCATGGTGAGCAGGTTCAACTCTGAATTGATCAGTGCTAAGATCAGCCAACCAACAACGATCATACTCATACCAAGTAACATGATTTGTTTGTATCCAATCTTCTCTGCTAGTTTCCCAGTAAGTGGGTTCAAAATACTTAGAAGCACCGCACCAGGCACCAGTGACATGCCTGAAACGAATGGCGACACCTTCAAGACACCCTGGTAATAGAGTGGGAAGATGATTGTTACGACAATCAGCGCCACGTACGAGATTGCTGTTAGGAAAATGGCTAAGTCATAATTAAATGTTTTTAAGACCCGTAGTTCCAATAACGGCGTCTCCAAGTGAAATTGGCGATAAGTAAAGTAAGCCACCGCTAGTACTGAAACCGCTAATAACAGCCAACCGAACGTCCAGTTCACATTGGGTTTACCAATCTCATTCACGACGTATAAAATCCCAGCAAAGCCCAGTAACATCACGATTGAGAGCAAATCTAGCTTTGAAGGCTTATTGACCATCACGTCCTTGATCGTTGTGAAACTAATTAGGATCAACAAAGTTGCCACCGTGATGAAGACGGCAAACAATCCGTGCCAATCGGTAAACTTCAAAACCACACCGGAAATAATCGGGCCAGATGCTAATGCTGATCCCATGACCAACCCGGCGACACCCATCGTACTACCCCGTTTTTCCTCGGGCGTAATCGTCAGTAAAATGGATTGATACGAGGGAAACAGCACGCCAACTGCCGCCGCTTTAATCAGGCGACCGACCATCATCACACCAAAACTGGGTGCGAAATAAATAATGATTGAACCAATATCGAAAAGCACCAAAACGGCTAAGAATAATTTCTTAAACCCAATATTATTCAACAACCACGGACTGATTGGCATCATGACGACCATTGTCAACATAAAGCCGGTCGTTAACCATTGCACGGTTGAGGCCGAGATGCCAAAGTCGCGCATAAATGTTGGGTAGACCGTCGACAAGGAAGACTGACTGATCGACATGGTCCAAGTCCCAAGCAACAGCGTAAAAATGAACCAGAAGCGTCGACGCCCCGTCAACGTTACATTTTGATTAGCTGTCTGCATTCAAAACTCCTCCTTACTTTAGAACAGTTATCAACTACTAATATCCATTGTACCATTGAAACCAATGATGTACAGGCTAAAAGTCAGATTGCCAACAAAAAAGTTTGCTACACCGAATAAAGAGACGTGCACAATTAGCTTGTAACAACACCCGCGTGAATGATTGTTAAATATCCAATCTGTTAAAGCTCTAACGGACAGATTCATTAAGTCAGTTGGCCTCTAATCATCATAAAATCAGTCCCAACCAGGGCACTCCATCACACCGAAAAGCTTTGCAGCCAAACTAAAAATGGGTTGTTCAAGAATCAAATTCTTGAACAACCCATTACCTACATGTTGCATCGATATTCTTAATTTATTCAGCTAACATGGCCGCACTAACTGCCTGTAGCTGCTTCGCTTCACCAGCAGTCGGTTTAGCGGGTTTCATCTTCTTTAAGGCGATCACTGCCCGATATTGAAGTTCTGCCACATTAATATCATCCCGCAAATCATAATGAGTAATTGTGACGAAGGCGGAGTTCTCGTAAATTTTTTCAACTTTAGCATAAAAATCATAATCGGTATTGCCGTTCTTTTGACATTTAACCCGATCCCCCACAGAAATCTGAGCCATAACTATCACTCCACTTCATAAAATATGATAATAACATAGCACGTAACTGCTAGAATAACAATTATTGCTCCCGAATTTACATGATTTTTACATGGTTATGACGGATACTGTCCAAATTAAATGACATTAGGCCCACGAGCCCGTATTAGCGGTTAGTAATGGCCAAGTTCGTAAACCAATACCTAGTACCTTAGACTGAGCTGAATCACTTTATCGCTTGAAACTAGCATCGATTTTTCTAACCAACCAAACGTACGCCATTTACGCCTGACTCTCAAAATCCGAACGCTACTGTCTCTCGTTTTGACAGCTCCCCCATCACTGCCAGCTACCCCCAATATGAGCATTGAGCGCAATCGCTAACGATTCAACTCAACGGAAACTTATTCAGTACAATGAGCGTGATTGCAACCAATAAGTAGATCGTGCCGGTGATTAATAGTATAGGTTGAATTCCCAATGCGCTGATGAGTACCGGGATTCCTAATAATCCGACCCGCCGTTTGAATTTCAAAATTTAGTCTTAGTTCGCCCAGTAGACTAATTTTTGGCAACAAAAAAGGAATCGAATTAACGATTCCTTAGGTTGCATGGCAACGTCCTACCCTCGCAGGGAGCGATCCCCCAACTACTCTCGGCGCTAAGAAGCTTAACTTCTGTGTTCGACATGGGAACAGGTGTAT
>NZ_JAMSKZ010000010.1:0-139887 GCF_023806725.1 Lactiplantibacillus sp. C232 | reverse complement strand
AAACTTTATTTATCGAATTCAAATTGAGTTCAAAATCAAAATCGAAAAAAAGAACCCAATTCGTAAATGAATTGGATTCTAAATATAACTTCATCAACACCGGTTGACAGAGACCCTAAATAGGGTGGGTGTCATTCAACAGATGGCTGATTGGGCTCACGATTGCTCAACTAAAGCTGACGGCAGATTCTTTAGGATCACACTGATCGGGACATATGTTGGTTCTGACTGCGATGTGATGTTGTGAACGAGGCTTATATATCAACTGATGAGATTTAGCAGTGTTGAGTAAAAGTAATATTCATGAAAAAAGTCGTTGCAGTTCAATCACTGCAGCGACTTGAAATATCCAATACCGGATGATTATGATTTTAATGAACGTACAAATGAATAGCGACTTTCGTGGTAGCCGTAATCTGAGGTGATGTACTTGGCAAATGGCTTGAATGAAGCGCTTCGCAGCCAAACAGCATATTCGGAGTCGCTATGCCAATTTGTGACAATCACGAAGGCTGAATTATTTTTGGACTCACGTAAGATCCAAAAATGTTTCAGCCCATCTGGCTTATTATAATCGTGTCGGAAACTACTAAACTTAGATTTAAAGACTTTTTGTTCTTCTTCCGGTAAATCAATGAAGATGAAACTTGTCATTCCATGCCAGTCAGCTGATCCTTTTGAAAGTAAAACGTCATACGTTACGGGGCTTGAAAAAACGGTTTTTTCGCCGGTTAAATCGAGTAGCATATAGCGATCTTCAGTGGCGTTGGCCTGCATTAATAACAAGTCACGATCAGCATTTTGTTGTTGGATCATGGTTAGAATTTTACGTGTCCCAAATGTTGCTGCAATCTTTCCACTCATCAATATCACTCCTTATTTATTACATCTATTATTATACGTGTTTTTCAAAATAATTGAAAATATGTTAAGTTGTTGGTTTCATTTTTTCTTGGTGCTATATTAAAATAGAAGTGGACAGAGAAATGAAGGGATGGTCAATAATGAAACTAACAGTTCTTGGTTACTATGGTGGTTATCCATACGATGGCGTGGGTACGAGTTCTTACCTGATTACAGCCGGTGATTACCATTTATTGCTCGATTGTGGGTCGGGGGCGCTAAACGCCTTAGAAGAGATTTTAGACCCCTTACAGCTCGATAGTGTGCTCCTGACTCATTATCATCACGATCATACGGCGGACGTTGGGGTCTTACAATATTACTGGCAGTTGCGTGCTGGTGAACGGAAGACGCCCGTGCTGCCGATTTACGGGCACACCGCTGATCCACTTAACTTTGGTGCCTTGACCTGGGCGAATGCCACAGAAGGTCGGGCCTATGATCCGGCTGCTGTCAATCAGATTGGGCCGTTTGATGTGAGCTTTTTACCGACTAAACATCCAGTTCCAGCCTATGCCGTTAAGTTGGTCGAGCGAGCGACGGGGCAAGAACTTGTCTTTTCCGCCGATACGGCTTATTCGCCAGAATTAGCGACTTTCGCAGCCGGGGCACAGTTATTGATGACTGATACGAATTTTGCCGCAGATAAAACTGGTAAAATGTGGCATATGACGTCGGCACAGTCTGGTAAAATTGCCAAAGATGCCCGCGTCAAAAAATTATTGCTCACACACTTGCCACAAGATGTCTCATTTACACAACTCCAACAAGAAGCACAAGCAGCCGCCGGTAATGACATTCAAGTGACAGTTGCTCAAAAGTTTTTACAATTGAATCTTGGCTAGTATGATAGGGCTTAGCAAATCATTTTGCTAAGCTTTTTCTGTCAGTTTACCGTTAATAGATTATTGATATCATAAGTCATAATTAAATTGTATACGAATTAATTAATAACAAGAATGACTATAAAAGCGGTTTATTCGATAGAAAAAATACATATATCGAATAATTGTATTTTAGATTATTAGTTTTAAATAAATTAATTTTGTTAAACCTATTCACAATTAAAAGTGAGTAGCGTATAATGAATTATGTTATAAAATTGATTAACGATGCCAAGGAGGACCCAGGATGGTTATTTTATATACCGCACCAAGTTGTACCTCATGTCGCAAAGCCAAGGCTTGGTTACAGACACACGACATTGATTTTCAAGAACACAATCTGTTTACCGAACCGCTTTCAATTGAAAAAATCAAGCAGATCCTACAACTGACTGAATCAGGGACGGAAGAAATTATTTCCACTCGCTCAAAGGCCTTTCAACAACTGAACGTTGATATTAATGATTTGTCACTCAATGAATTGTTTGACATGATTACTCATGATCCTAGTCTGTTACGTCGACCAATTATGCTTGATGAGAAGCGGCTGCAAGTTGGTTACAATGAGGACGAGATTCGCCGCTTCTTGCCACGCAAAATTCGGACATTAGAATTATTACGGGCACAACAATTAGCAAATATGTGATTATCATTGGCTAGTTAGCTTAACTAATTGGCCAATTTTTGTATTTTCAGATAGATTACTTTACAATAAACTGAAATAAGTTAGAATTGTGATAGTGATTATGGCCCTTGACACTTAGAAAGGGGTGGATCTGTAATGGAGATGGAACGCATCAACGAAGATACGATTCGCGTCGTTATTGGAAATGATGATCTCAATGAACGCGGTATTCGCGTACTAGATTTACTAGGGAATCATAAGCAAATTGAAAGTTTCTTCTATAGCATCTTGGAGGAAGTTGATGTTGATCATCAATTTCAGGACAATGATGCCGTAACTTTCCAAGTATTACCAAACCGAAATGGTTTAGAATTATTTATTAGCAAAAACAGTGATAATTTACAAGATACGATTGCTAAAGCAACTCAGTCACCCGACCAATCGGATGATAGCGACTCACAAGATGATGTTTCAGATTATTTGAAGCGTAAACTGATGCAGACGGATACGAATCAGGTTGAAGATGGACAAGGTATTGCACATAATCCAACTAAGGACACTAATGATCTCGATCCGTATTTGGATGATCCTGATACACCAACTAAGGAATACGTGTTGAAATTCGATCAATTTGAGGATCTTGTTTCATTGGCACAATTATTCCGGCCAGAGGGACTCGCGTCTAACTTATTCAAGTATCGCGACCAATATTATCTAGAACTGGTTTTCTTTGTCGATCAATCATCAACGGCCACTATCAAAGATGATGTCGCAGTAGCCTTGGAATATGCCCATTTAGCTAATATTTCAGCTGACGTACTACTTGAACATGGTGAAAAGATCATGTCTAATGCTGCTTTGGAAACCATCCGGCACTATTTTAAATAGCAGTTAATTGCCTCAACATAACGTTTATTCGTAATGTTAAGGCTTTTTTGTATCCACGGATAAACAATCTGCCTGCCGGACGCTTTGCCAAAAGACGGGTGCTGCTCGGGGTCAATAAATGATGATGGGTTTGCGTGAGAATTGGCTTTAATGACGTAATTAGTTGTTGAAGGGAGGGACCATCATGTTGATCGCGATGGATGCCCAGCATCAACTCGTTAATGCGGCGACGGCTGATCGCCAAATAGAATATTACTGTCCAGGATGTGTGCAGCCGGTGCGATTGAAACGGGGGGCAGTGATCGTGCCACATTTTGCCCACGTCCATGCCACGGATTGTGATGCTTTCTCTGAAGGGGAAACAACGGAACATCTTCGTGGTAAACAACAATTAGCGACCTGGTTCGCTGCCAGTGGTTATACGGTGCGCTTAGAGGCTGGTTTGCCAGAGATACATCAGCGCCCGGATATCTTGGTTCGACGAGGTACAGCGCAACCACTCGCGTTAGAATTTCAGTGTTCACCCTTGTCAGTGGAGCGACTCGCAGCTCGGACGCAGGGCTATCGTCAGCATGGCTATCAAGTGTTATGGTTGTTGGGACGCCCCTATCAGCGACAATTGCACCTCAATAGCAAGGCTTTGAAGTTTTTGCAGTACCAGCAACGGTGGGGCCTGTTTCTACTTTTTTTGGACACTCAAAGTACTAGTGTTCGTTTATTGCATCACGTCTTGACATTGGATACGGAACCGCTGACCTATCAAACGATTCGACTGGATACGCGCAGCCAGTCGGTGTTACGTTTTCGCCAATTGGCTCCTAAAATTAACACCCCAACTTTGCCGGACACGCATTTACGGCATTATTATCAACAGTTAATGTTGGCACGGCTTCGACATCAACGTGGTTTTGATGCGTTACAAGTGGCTTGCTATCAACGCGGAGGAACGATTGTCCAGTTACCGACGTGGACGATGCCCACTGTGCCGCAACTACCGCTGTTATCGGTACCATATCTGGTCTGGCACGCCCACGTCTTTTTTGCACTGCGGCAACAGTCCGGACGGCTTGCTGGGTCACAATTAGAGGCATTGATCTGGGCCCAATTACGGCCATTACTTGCCCGGCGTGCCTGCCTGCAAGCACGAGGCACGTTAATACAACAACTGATAACGACCATGATTACGATGCTTAGCGAGCAGCAAGTGATAAACTGGCAGAAAACTGAGTGGCAGGTGAATTCCGACCAGCTTCGATGGCGCAAACATTGATTCCGGAACAGATGCTACCGCGATAGGCGTAATCTGTGGTAATCTAGTGCTATATTGAAATAATTGGAGGAATTTGCATGGTAGCAACCAAACAATTGCCGACCCGTTCGGCCGTTCCTGAAGAATTGACGTGGGATTTGACGCCCATTTATGCAGATCAGGCCGCGTATGAGGCGGATATTGCACAAGTCAAAGCTGCAATCCCCACCGTCACTGCGCTTAAAGAAACGTTTACAAGCTCGGCCGACACGGTGCTGGCTGGCATCCAGGCTGTTTTAGCGCTGTATCGTCGGTTAGAGAAAGTGGCGGTATACGCAAGTCTGAAAAGTGACCAGGATACTGGCAATAGTACCAATGCGGCTTTAGACGATCAAGCTAGTAGTTTGACTGCCAAGGTATCCGCAGCGACTGCCTGGTTCGAACCAGCAATCTTGGAATTAACGCCGGGCGAATTGGATACGTACCTTGATGAAAACGTCGATTTACGTGATTATCGGCATTTGTTGGATACGATCCGGTTGCAAAAGGGACACGTTCTGTCTGAAAGCGAAGAAGCTTTACTCGCAGGCGCTAGTGATATTTTTGGTGCTTCTGCGAAAACTTTTGGTGTACTGAATAACGCTGACTTTCAATTTCCAACGGTAAAGGATGACGACGGCAACCCTGTCAAATTGTCACAAGGAATTTATGGGGTGTTACTTGAGTCCGTTCATCCGGCTGTTCGGCGAGAGGCGTTTGAAGCACTGTATAAAGTATACGGCCAGTTCCGGCGAACACTTGCTTCGACTTTAGCTAGCCAAGTCAAGGTACACAATTTTGTTGCCCAGGCTCATCATTATCCAGATGCGCGGACGGCAGCACTTGCTGCCAATCAGATTCCGACGGCGGTTTACGATTCTTTAGTCACGTCCGTTGACAAGCATTTGGACTTATTGCACCGGTATGTTGCGTTACGGAAACAACTGCTCGGAGTTGATCAGTTGCATATGTATGATATGTACACGCCATTGGCACCCAAGCCGACGACCAACTATTCCTACCAGCAGGCTCAAGCAACTGCTTTACAAGCGCTCAAAATTTTGGGTCCTGATTATCTCAAACACGTCAAAACAGCGTTTGCTTCACGGTGGATTGATGTGGTGGAAAATCAAGGCAAACGTAGCGGGGCGTATTCGTCAGGAATGTATGATACCGCGCCATACATGCTGTTGAACTGGCAGGATAATATTGATAATTTATATACGTTGGTGCACGAAATGGGACACAGTATGCACTCTTACTTCACGACACATCATCAGCCTTATCAGTATGGTGACTATTCAATTTTCGTGGCGGAAATTGCTTCAACGACTAATGAAAACTTGTTGACGAACTATTTCTTAGCGACTGAACAAGATCCAAAAATGCGGGCGTATGTCTTGAATTACTACTTAGATGGATTTAAAGGCACCGTTTTCCGGCAGACGCAATTTGCTGAGTTTGAACAGTGGCTTCATGAGCAAGATCAAGAAGGTCAGGCTTTGACTGCCGATCGCTTGTCAAAACATTATTTGCAGTTGAACCAACGCTACTATGGTGACGCCGTCGTCAGTGATCCGCAAATTGCCGACGAATGGTCCCGTATCCCGCATTTTTATTACAATTATTATGTTTATCAGTATGCCACGGGTTTTGCAGCGGCCTCAACGTTGGCTGACCGTATTAGTACGCAACAGACAGATGCTGTTGCGGATTATCTTGGTTACTTGAAAGCTGGTTCATCTGCTTTCCCAATCGATGTCATGCACCGAGCTGGAGTTGATATGACCAAGCCTGATTATCTTGATGCAGCTTTCGAGGTATTTGAAGAACGATTAAATGAATTTGAACAGTTGGTCACCCAAGATTAACCAGTTATAAAAGCAAGCACAATGAGCGTCAGGATGTTCGGTCCCGACGCTTATTTTAGACCTGACCCGCTTATCAGTTAGGGTGTTAGCTGCCGAGTCCAGAAGGCTTATTCTGGCAGCTATAAAAGGTAAATACAGTCAAAAGCACCCGGCGAAAATGATCGTCGGGTGCTTTTGACTGGTAGGACCAGTTGAATAATTGCAATTACTGGAATTATAAAACGTGTAATTGTGCGTTGGCAAGGCTAGCACAGCTGGCATTGGTTGCCCGAGTTGCATCTTGAAAAGGATCCAGATTGCCATTGACTAAGTCAAAAAGAGTCGTGTAATTAAAATGTTCTAGCAAGACACCATAATCATATTGGTCGCAATCAAAAACGACGGCCGACGATGCTTCGGTAATGTTCATTTCAGATGCAAGCCGCTGATCAGCATGAAAGGCCTGTTTCGCCAAGTCACTGTCCCGATCTTCCATAAACATGTCTAAGTCAATCTGACAGTTAGTTGCAACCGTTTTGACGAGCTCTTCCGAATAGTGTTGACCAGCCTTGAGCATTGCAGATTGCAAGGCAATTAAAAAGTTACGCCCCCGTTTTTTGCCTTGAAAAAGGGCGGCTTTATAATCCAAAATAACTCGGTACAATGTTTGAGACTGTTGATTTTGAGCATGCCAGTCGGATGCCTTGATTCCTTGGCACTTTAGAGCCCGTTGAATCACATTAATATTGAGTAATGGTACGAATTGAAATTGGATTTGCTTGTCTGAGTCGTTTGCCAACCGTAACACGTTTTGCTCATCACGTACGCATTGGTTTGCCAACGGATTTACAAATAAATACACTTCTAACACGTTATAATTCCTCCACTTTCTCTATTCGCGTCATAGTGCAGAATACCAATCAAACGAGGTATTTGCAAGTTTTTCATTTCATAAATTTTTTAATGCAGAAAATCACTCGTTACTTAGCTTAAACCTTCACCCGTAATCATGCACCGATTTGCTAAATTCGTAAAGTATTTTGTTTCTAGGATTACAGTTTGGAAAAAAAGTGAACTTAGGGTTCAATCTCGAGAACGTTAACTTTTTATTCCGACGATTTATGGTAAAATTTTAGGGTATGGATTGAAACGGAGGTGCCCCGATGGAAGATTGGAATCATTTTTTACTGCCTTATCAGCAAGCCGTTGATGAGCTTAAAGTTAAATTGCGGGGAATGCGCAAACAATTTCGTGATTTGAATCAGCATGAACCGATTGAATTTGTAACGGGGCGGGTCAAACCCGTTGATAGCATTAAGGAAAAGATGACCCGACGTAAAGTACAAGAAGATCGCCTAGAACAAGATATGCAGGATATTGCTGGTTTGCGGATTATGTGTCAATTCGTTGAGGATATCTATCAGGTCGTTGATTTATTGCGAAAACGGACGGATATGACAATTCTGGAAGAACGCGATTACATTAGTAATGAAAAGCCATCTGGTTACCGTTCGTATCATATCGTGATTGAATATCCGGTCCAAATGGTCGGTGGTGAAAAGAAAATTTTGGCCGAAATCCAAGTCCGGACACTTGCCATGAATTTCTGGGCGACCATTGAACATTCGCTTAACTATAAATATCAAGGGGATTTCCCTGAAAACTTGAGTCAACGATTACAACGGGCTGCGGAAGCCGCCTTTAGTTTGGATAAAGAAATGTCAGAAATTCGTGAGGAAATTCAAGAAGCTCAGAGCTTGTTCTCGTATGGGAAGGGGCCGGGCAACGATGAGCCTGACACGACAAAGGAAGATCAAAATTCATGAAAGTAACGATTTTTGCAAATGCGAGTGCCAAGACCAAGAAAGTAGCGGGTGAGTTACATACTAAACTGCTGGCTGCCGGGTTTGAAATTGATGATGAGCACCCAGACATTGTTTTGTCGGTAGGAGGCGATGGGACGCTTTTAGCGGCGTTTCACCACTATAGCCACATGGTTGACCAAGTTCGCTTTGTTGGCGTGCATACTGGCCATTTAGGCTTCTATACGGACTGGCGAGATTATGAAATCGACCAACTGATCAACGGTTTACTGGAAGACAACGGCCAGAGTGTGACCTATCCCTTGCTAGCTGTAGATATTACTTATGCGGATACGGATGCGACTGATCATTATTTGGCGTTGAACGAGTCAACGCTTAAGAAGCTTGGGAGTACCATGGTTGCCGATGTTTATATTCAAGATGAACTATTTGAACGTTTTCGTGGCGATGGGTTATGCGTCTCCACTCCAACTGGTTCGACGGCTTATAATAAGTCAGTTGGTGGTGCTGTCATTCATCCGCGCTTGGACGCTTTACAAATGGCCGAGATTGCGTCGATCAACAACCGAGTCTTCCGAACATTAGGCTCGCCAGTCATCGTAGCGCCGTATGAAACAATAACGATTCGGCCACAACAGCAGTCACACTTTGTCTTTACAGCTGATCAAATGGATACGCAGCCGCGGCCAATTGAACAAATTCGTTATTCAATTGCTAATCGTCGAATTGCATTTGCTCAGCATCGTCATAATCGCTTCTGGCAACGGGTCGGGACATCCTTCATCGGGTTGGACGAGCAATGAGGTTTACTTGGATCAACCATGAGACGACCCCGATGAAAGTTAAGACACTCTTGGCACAACATGGCGTGACACGTAGTTTGTTGAAAAAAGTTAAGTTTCATGGTGGGGCAATTCTCGTTGATGAACGACCGGTATTAGCGATTCATATGCTGACAGGCGGTGAGACTGTGACGATGGTCACACCTGCTGAAATTGGTAATGACCACTTAGGCGTCTCGACGTTGCCGATCGATATCTTATATGAGGATCGTGACTACCTGATTGTGAATAAACCAGCAGGAGTGGCCTCAGTACCGGCGCATGCCTTACCTGACAATACCTTAGCGAATCGGGTAAAAGGTTATTATCAAGCGGCCCATTATGATAATGAGGTTGTGCATATCACCACGCGTTTGGATCGGGATACGAGCGGTATCGTTCTCTTCGCTAAGCACCATTTTGCCCATTCGATTATTGATCATCAATTGAAGGCCCATGCGATGCGCAAAATGTACTTAGCCGTCGTCAGTGGTGAATTGACGACTGACCACGGGTGGCTAGATGCGCCCATTGGTCGTGCCGCTGATTCATTTATCAAACGAACGACCCGTCCCGACGGTAAGCCGTCTTTAACCGAGTACTGGGTGGTCAAGCGGCTGCGTAACATGACAGTCGTCCGGGTACGGCTGCATACCGGCCGAACGCATCAGATTCGGGTGCACTTTGCAGCTAGCGGTCATCCATTGATCGGTGATGCCCTTTATGGCGGTCCTCGTGACCCGTGGATTCAGCGCCAAGCACTGCACTGCATGCAACTGGAATTTGATGATCCATTCATTAGCCAGACCCTCACGACCTTTGCACCATTACCGGCTGATCTTAACCGTTTAATTATTCATAATCAACGTGCCAATTCATAAAGTGACCATTAAGATTTGGTCCGTTTTATGTTTATCCTAATTAGCATGATTGATGATGAACACGAGCCAATTGATCAGCGTTGACAATGACCAATTTGTTCGCGGAAGAGGGCTCAGGGCAAGTTGGCTTAGTGCGGGCGCTTGTGCCAATATTAGACCATTGAATAACCGTGATTAATGGTCTAATTTTTTAGTTTACTTCGCCAATCAAAAGGCGCATCTCAAAAAATGAGATGCGCCTTTTTGGCAGTTCTTAGTAATTAATAATCTTGGTCCCATGGGCCTGTTTGACGCCGAGCGTTGTGGTGATGTCGGCGACATTGGCGGTGGTAATGCCACCACCAGGTAGGATCTGAATTCGGCCAGCGGCCTGTTTGATCGTCGTTTGCAAGTGGGGGACACAGTCAGCAATCGGCTGATCAAGTGGGCCGCCATGTGTCAAAATGCGATCGACGTCATGGTCTACTAACCAGTCAATTGCCGCGGCTTGTTGATTTTCAGGGATGGCGTCAAAAGCCATGTGGAAGGTGATCGACATGCCACCGGCTGCACCAATTAATAACGCTAAGGCTTCTTCGTCAAGCTGATTATCCGCAGTCAAAGCACCAAATGCGACACCATCAACACCTAATGATTGAGCCTGTAGCAGGTCCGCTTCCATGATTTTTAATTCCGTATCATTATAAACGAAATTGCCACCACGGGGGCGAATCATGGTCACTAGGGGCACGTGATGTTCACTGGTATACTTGGCTGCCTCAGCCATTACACCACGACTGACCGTTGTACCGCCAACGGATAGGTTATCGTTGAGTTCGATCCGATTGGCACCGGCCGCAATGGCTGCGGGAATGTTAGTGTAATTTTCAACACAGACTTCTTTTAATAACATGAGTTTCATCCTTTACTAGAAACGGACGCAAACGCCTTCAGGCACAGTAACGTCCTTTTGTAATAGACTTAGTTTACCACTCGTTAAGTCGCGTGCATACAAAGTGGCATTATCAGTGTTTTGATTAACGACCACGACAAAGGCTTCAGTTGGATCTAAATCAAAATCACGGGGGAAGTCACCTTCCGTACTGATTTGCTGAATCAGGGTCAAATGACCGTCGGCGGTTACTGCAAAGACAGCTAACGTATTGTAGCCACGATTGGAGACGTAGAGAAAATGACCGTCGTGACTTAAGCGGATGGCTGCGGCACCGTTGTGCGCCGTGTAGTCGGCAGGAATGGTCTTCACAATGCCAAGCTGCGTAAAGGCACCAGTTTGGGCGTCATATTTTAAGCTCGCAATCTGACTCGATAATTCACCAGCTAAGAAGGCGTATTGGCCGTCTGGACTGAACACGAGGTGACGTGGTCCAAAGCCAGCTTCCATAGTGAGCACGGCTTGTTCACTTAACTGACCGGCGTCGCTGACGTTATAGACATAGACCTTATCGCTACCTAAATCGATTACGGCTAAGCGATTATCTGGCGTGAGGTCGGTGTAATGAATATGGGAGCCGTCTTGTTCCGGACGAGGGCCATGGCCACTATGTTGAACAGTATCGGTCAAAGTCAGCGCGCCATCAGCAGCAATTTTCATGACTTCGGCCGTTCCCTTATGATAGTTGGCACTGTAGACGAGTTGCCGGGCCTCATCGACAGCAACGTAAGCTGGTGGGGTGCCAGGTGCGACAACGGTGTTTAGTTTGTGAGCAGTTTGCCCGTCGATTTGCCAAGCAGCGATACCGCCCTCGTCATCTTCCTTATCGACACTGTATAGGCAATCCTTAGCTGAGAGGGCCAAATAGGTGGGATTTTGAGTGGCTGCCAGTAAGCCATCGTTGGTTAAGGTTTTGGCAGTGGTGTCAAGGGTTCCTTGGTAAATCCCTTGGCTTGTTTTTTTCGTATATGTTCCGAATAAAATGCGTTCTTGCATGATAACAAACCTCCTTGATAGATAATTCAAGTATAGCATAGATATGGCCCGTGTAAGCGATGACAAATTGGCGTCTGTGATTAGGACTATGCTACAATTAAAGCAATTAATTAACCGATGGGGGTCTCAATATGACAATAACTGCAACAGTACAATCGATTGGTGCGAATGCTATCGATTCCAAGGAACCAATTTTAGTTTTATTCGATGAAACGGCCACGGCACCATTACAGCAAATCGCGGTGATTCAGAAATTTGAGCAGCCCATCGCGAGTCTGTCGTTAGTTGCTGGTAGCACCATTACGATCGATCGACAAACTTATACGGTGGCCTTTGCAGGGGGACTAGTGGAAGCTAATTTAACGTCAATTGGGCACGCGACGTTGTACTTCAAACCAGTACCTGCCAAACCAATGGAAAACGGCATTTATTTGACACCAAACCAGTTACCAACAATCAAGGTCGGTAGCGTTATTACGTATCAGGCTTAGGAAGGAGGGATTGTTTGAACCCTGATTCACAGAAACAACGGTGGTCAGCGCAACGGCTCATTCGGATTTTGGTCGTTATTTTATTAGTATTGACGATCTTCTTTATGGGCAAGCAAGTCGATTGGCTATTAGATCCGGTCCGGCAATTTTTTAGCATCGTGGGTTTGCCGATTATTTTGGCCGGTGTGCTGTACTACTTGCTTAATCCACTTGTTGACTGGCTAGAAAAGCGTTTTCGCGTACGACGAACCTGGACGATCATTGGTTTGTTTATTGTGGTTGTCGCGCTGTTGGCGTTAGGCATTATTGCGATTATCCCAACGATTCGCGATCAAACTTTATCAATTATCAATGACTGGCCCAATTATTGGAAAAATGCCAGTACTGAAGTTAATCGCTGGCTCAATGATCCACAACTCAGTAGTATCCGTGACCAACTTGAAAGTTGGAACACGGATCTCAGTAAGCTAGTGAGTGGCCGCTTTTCGAAGTATTTGACCGGGACGGTGACTTCACTTACAGGCGTATTTAGTACCGTAACGACCGTCATCATTGGGTTGATAACAATGCCGTTTATTCTTTTTTACCTATTGCGCGATGGTCATCAACTACCGAAGTATATGGCTAAGTTTGTACCTACCAAAGCGCGCTCAGGATTCTTAGAAGTTTTGTCAGAAATCAATTCACAGGTCAGTAATTATATTCGTGGTCAATTGACCGTGGCGTTCTTTGTTGCCGTGATGTTTGCGGCTGGTTACAGTATTATTGGCTTGAAATTTGCGCTGACGTTGGGAATTGCGGCTGGAATCTTAAATTTGATTCCATATTTAGGGTCTTTTCTCGCAATGGTGCCTTCAGTGGTCATTGCGTTAGTCACCTCACCATGGATGTTGGTCCAAGTTCTGATTGTCTTCGTCATTGAACAAACGATTGAAGGCCGCTTTATCTCACCGTTAGTCTTAGGGAGTAGCTTAGCTATTCATCCGATTACGATTTTAGTCGTCCTATTAGCGGCTGGTAAAATCTTCGGGTTGATGGGGGTTATTTTCGGGATTCCAGGCTATGCGATCTTGAAAGTTTTGTGGACACATCTGTTTGACTGGTATCGACGGTCTTCGGGATTGTATGAGGCTGAAGCAACCCCATCAACTGATCAAACTAACAAGTAAGGTAATTGTTGGCTACTCAGATGGCGCTGAAACGCGATTAAACCAATAACGCCAAATTAAAAAGGTTCCACAGAAGTCTGATGACAATTCTGTGGAACCTTTTTAATTTAACTGAATGGTGATGTTACTAATCATTAGTGAATATCACGCCAGTTGTCACTTTACCAGCTTGCTTTTTTAACACCTGGAATTTGACCAGCGTGCGCTAAGCGACGAAAGTTAAGGCGCGACATGCCGAACTTACGTAGGTAAGCATGTGGTCGACCGTCAAGTGAGTCGCGCCGATGAATACGCACGGGTGAAGCATTACGTGGTAATTTTGCCAATTCGGTATAGTTGCCAGCAGCTTTAAGTGCTTGGCGTCGTTCGGCATACTTAGCCACGGTTGCTTCGATGCGTTTTTCTTTCGCAATTTTTGATTTTTTTGCCATCTGAATGAGTCTCCTTTATGTCATTAAATTCATGCCATTCGGTAGCAAATTCATTTTGACAATTTAAGTCAGCCTTTAGAACAGTTAATAAGATACCACACCTAAATCGTAACAGCTACTATTTTGTCCGCCCCGATATGGTATGATTGAACATACGTCCTTTACACGATGTTGTCATCGTGAATCCATAGTTTCAGGTAAGCTGGAAAGCATCGCTTGGATATGGGACGCCTAATGATAAAATTAACCAAGGTAAGGTGACACCTGTGAAAAAAATTGACCGCGGCATCCAGTTTGTTCAGGCAAATATCGATCGCTTTCGATGCTTAGTTTGTAATCAAGCATACGTGACAATTGACGGCCACAGCTTATGTTGTCCTAATGGGCATCAAGTAGATTTTTCAAAAAAAGGGACGTTGTATTTTCTGACGCATCAAGTCGCTAGCGAATATGATGCTAACATGCTGGCAGCGCGGCGCCGAGTTTTGCAAGCTGGTTTTTTCGGCCCCATTGTCCAAGCCATTAATGCGGCATTGCCAAAAACGGCGCAACGAATCTTAGATATTGGTAGCGGTGAAGGCACCCCCCTAGCTGATTTGTTGACAATGCATGCCAATTCTGAAGACGTGGGGATTGGTTTTGACATTAGTAAGGATGGGGTTAACTTAGCGACCCAATTGACGACGACTGCTTATTATTGTGTGGCCGATTTGGCCCAATTACCCTTTACCGATGGGGCATTCACGGCCATTATGGATGTCTTCTCACCATCCGCTTACCAAGAGTTTGAACGGGTCCTTGCGCCCGGTGGACAGTTATTGAAGATCGTGCCAAATCCTGAGTACTTAGTTGAACTGCGTCATTTACTATTTAAACCGACTGATCGACAGTATCAGTATGATAATCAACGGGTGTTAGATCTGTTTGCCCAGCACTATCCCACTGCTAAGCGGCAACGAATTCAATACCAAGTTGCGCTTGATAACATTGACTTTAACGACTTATTAGTCATGACACCGCTGCACTGGGGTGCGGATGCTGAGCAGCTCGCAACCGCTAAACGGCAGGGGTTAACTAAGATTACCGTTGATGTGAGTTTATTAACGATGCAAAAAGGTTAGCGCGGGTGCTTGCATGATTGAAACGCCGGTGTTAAGATAACCTTTGAGAAATCGTTTGGTAGTTAACATCGATATGTCGTTGGTGACTACCGAGTTGTACTTCATTAACGTAGCGTTTCGCCGTGCCCACACCGAAATACTACGTTTTTTTGTGTCTTCAAAAGCTGACGGTGAGGTGTGACCATGTGTTGCTATTGCATTCATACCAGTCCTGAATAATGCCATGATTCACCGGTGAGGTTCAATGGCAACCAGTCAATTGGCATGGCTCTCGTAATTTAAAGCGGACCTTCTGAAAAGTCGTGGATGGCTATCAGAAGGTCCGCTATTTTATATGTGACGCTATATTAATGCAATTTAGAAGCAGATGGTTGTTTACGGCTGATCAACCACCCTAAACCAAAACCTAGCAGTGCGGGTACACTCCAGCCTAACCCTAGATTGGCAAGCGGTAGCCACGCGTTGAGATGAAGCAAAGCTTGCAACCAGGATGCTTGTACCCAGGCGGATGGCATAGCGTTAATGCCGGCAAGAATGGCCGGAATCATGGTCCAGACAGTTGTCATTCCATATAACCAGCGGGACATCCCAAGCCATGGTGCCAGTACTGCCAGTATGATTAACACGATTGCGAGCGGGTAGAGAAACATCAGCACTGGGGTTGAATAAGTAATCATTTCAGTTAGCCCAACGTTAGCAAGAATGGCTGGAATGAGACAAGCGATGGTGATCAGCCAATGGTAGGAAATCTTAGGAAACATGCCATGCAACGTATCACCGAAAGCAGAAGTGAGGCCAATGGCAGTTTTTAAGCAAGCGATGATGACAATTAGAGCTAGTAAAACATTACCGAATCGGCCGAAGTAGGCATCGGCAATTTGAGCTAAGGTAATCCCCCCATTGGCAGCTGGAGCAAAGCGACCTAAGCTCATGGTACCCATAATCGCCAGCAGGCCATAGATGACTGCCATTAAACTCATGCTGATTAGGCCTGCTTTAATGGTATCAGTTGCGATTTGCCCCGGATCACGGACACCGAGGTCGCGAATCGCATCAATCACGACGATGCCAAAAGCTAGCGAGGCTAACGCATCCATCGTGTTGTAGCCTTCAGTAAAACCAGTTAGAACTGGATGGCTGACATAGGCGCCACTCGCCGCGACGTTAAGTGATCCCAGTGGCTTAATGATAGCGACAAGCATTAAGGCACCTAATAATAGCAAAAAGATGGGTGTCAGCCACTTACCAACATAGGTCATAATCTTACCGGGATTACGAGCCAGTAACCAAGTGACGACGAAAAAAGCAACGGAGAAGCCCAATAGCACCACGGGTTGTAATTTGGTGGTTAAGAAGGGGGCCAGTCCAATCTGAAAGGCCGTAGTTGCTAATCGTGGCATTGCAAAAAGTGGCCCGAGGGTAAAGTAAAGCAGTACGGTGAAGACATACGCGTATGATCGGCTAACGTTTGTTGCCAGGTCAAATACGCCCTGACTGCGCGTCAGCCCCATGCCGATCACGCCTAGTAATGGAAGTCCAATCCCGGTGATCAATAGTCCGATAATGGCCGCACCAACGTGTTGGCCGGCTTGCTGGCCCAGAAAAATTGGAAAAATCAAGTTACCAGCACCGAAAAATAGTCCAAATAACATGGTGCCGATGAAGAGTAAATTCCGTCCTGATAAACGGTTATTCATGGTATCCCCACTTTCAAATAAACATGGCAATAGTTTAGCATGCTTTGGTGAAGAATTAATTAAAGGTCGGTGAGGGCGTTAACTGGCGGTGTAATGCAACCAACTGGTTAGTGACAATGTTGGCTACGACTGTCGCAATGAGGAGAGATGGGGCGGTGGCAGCACTTAGCTGTTAAATACTGCCAGCAATTGCGACGCCACAAAAGTCCCGTCAGATTCTGGCGGGATTAATTGGTCTTATTTAAAGCGCGTCACAGTTAACTAAATTGCTCAAGTAGCGCTCGGCTTGTGGTTTGGCTGCCACTCGATATTTTAGCGCTGCTAGGCAAGACGTTTACTGGTTAGCGACTGTAAAGCGTTCTTGATGATGTTTGGGCGTTTCCAGTTCGTTTAAAACGGCTACCGCCATCGTGCCACTATTGGTCACTGATTCACCAGTAGTGTTCGTCAGTAATGTGTCATGGCCGTACTGGGCCGGGGTAGCAGGACCTGCTGTGAAATTGGCGGCCGGGGAAACTCCAACCCAATCGACGTTGTTGACGGTTCGTAAGAAGGTCAGTTCGGCCAGTTGGTTTTGCGGAATAGCGACGAAGGCAGCATTGGCGGGATTACTTTCAATGTCGTGCACGAAGAGGTGTTGATCATCACCAGTTGTTAAACTACCGGCCCCTAAGATGAAGAGGAGACGTGGCCGCTGTTGTTCGCGGAGCTGAGCGATCAGCTTAGTTGCCAGATCCACGTGTCGGTAAGCCTTATCAGGACTAGTCGCCATTGCGTCAACGACCACGTCAACCGCCTGTAGCTCAGATAGTGTGAGATCGAAAGCGTCTTTAGCTTTGGTCTGCAAATTTGGGTTAGCCGGTAGAGCGGCTAGCTTTTCTTCAGAACGTCCGATGGCTACGACGGTGTGGTTCCGTTCAAGTGCTAGTTTGGTGATGGCTGAGCCAGCCATTCCGGTTGCGCCAATAATCATAATTTTCATAGATAATTCCTCCTCGAGTTATAAAATGATCCGAATGCTGCCTTGTACGTGTTAATCCGGCATGAATCATGATGACAACGTGTCAGGTTTAGATTGGTGTTCGTCAGCCAGTGTGCGTCCTGTTCCGCCCTCCGGCGCGTACGGTGATTAGTATAGGAAAGATTGGTTAAGAATGCGAACAAAGCGTTTTTTAGTTTCAAAGTTCGCTGTTGAACCATAGACATGGTATGATTAATAGGATTGCTATGAATGAACATGGCGTAGAGACTAAAATGAATGAGGACGATTATTTTGACAAATCACATTGCGTTATTTGAACCGTTAATGCCAGCGAATACTGGTAATATTGCCCGGACGTGTGCCGGAACGGATACGGCCTTGCATCTGATTGAACCGTTGGGCTTCAAAATTGATGATAAGCACTTAAAACGGGCTGGCTTGGACTACTGGGATAGTGTCGATATTACTTATCATGCTGACTTGCAAGATTTTTTAGCTAGTATCCCTGATTTAAATCAGTTGTACTTAGTGTCTAAATTTGCTGAACATGACTATACGGATGTTGATTATAGTGATACGGGTAAGGATCACTATTTCTTATTTGGTAAGGAAACGACAGGGTTACCAGAACCATTTATGCGCAAATATCCCGAAAAGGCCATTCGGATTCCTCAAGATGATTCACATATTCGAGCCTTGAATTTATCGAATTCGGCTGCGATTGTGATTTATGAAGCCCTGCGGCAACAACAATTCCTGAACCTTGAACGGTCGCACCACTATGAAAATGATAAGTTGAAGTAACCAACAGAACGTGCACTAGCGCTAAACGTTAGGGTGCGTTTTTTGATGGGGACGGGGGAACTTGAGTTTGTTATAATGAAGACAGTATTAATTGAGAAAGGATGAACGAAGCGTGGCGCGTAGACAAGCAACAACAAAAAAGCGCCGGACCTCGACGCGCAAGAAGAAGCCGACGGTTGCGGCTAAGCGGCAGATGACGGGGAATGTCATTGGCCTGATTGGACTATTGGTCACGATCCTCGCCTTGTTGAAGGTGGGGTTAGTGGGCATGGTATTCGCAGAGTTTTTCCGAGCCATTGCTGGGAATGCCTACCAGATTTTTGCCGGGCTAACACTCCTCGTCATGGGATATTTGATGATTTTTGGTCGGTGGCCACGACTTACTTGGCGGTGGTGGGTCGGTGGTAACTTGTTTTTCTTCAGTTACTTATTGCTATTAGAGATCCCGATGTTTAATCAATTGAATCACCATACCGATTTTTGGTCGTTGACGTGGAATCTGATCAAAAATGATTTTGCCAAGGGGGGCATGGCCAGTAATCTTGGTGGCGGATTAGTCGGCGCTGCTGGCTATAGTGTCACTTATCCACTATTGGCTAATGTCGGGACAATTTTGATCGCACTGATCCTGATGGTTGCCAGTATCTACATTACCTTTGATTTGCCGTTCCATAAGACGATGCAAGCGTTGCGTCAGGCCTTGATGCAATTGGGCCAGCAACTGCGATCCGGTTATGAATGGCTGACGCACGTGCTCCGGGTTCAAATTGCCCGTTGGCGGGTTCACCAACAAGTGCGCGCCAATCAAGCGGCAAGTACTGAGAAGCAGCCAACGTCAACCGTACCACAGTCAGCAGCCCCTGCTGAGACAACGAGCGGGACTTCGGCGCCGGACTCAGCAGCCAGTGCAGTTACGAGCTCGCCTGCCGACTTGAATATCACGGTGGCTAGTGATCGTGAAGCCTCGCCCATAAAATCCCCAACTTCAGCTGCTACGGTTGATCATGAACAAGAACTCCAAGGGACTGAAGTGATGGATGATGCGGACTACCAATTGCCAGAGTCAACACTATTGACGAAGATTCCAAAAACGGATCAGAGTGCTGAGTACGCAACGATTGAGAGTAACTCGCAGAAGCTAACAACCACGTTGGCAAGTTTCGGTGTTCAAGTTGAAGTGAAGAATGTCAGCTTAGGGCCATCCGTAACGAAGTATGAGTTACATCCAGCTGTTGGGGTCAAGGTCAGCAAGGTCGTCAATTTAGCGGACGACTTAGCGTTAGCGCTGGCAGCGAAGGATCTTCGAATCGAAGCGCCCATTCCCGGTAAATCATTGATTGGAATCGAAGTGCCAAATAAACAGATTTCAACAGTGTCATTTCGGGATATCGTTGAGGCCCAACCAGCGCACCCGACCAAACCGTTGGCCGTACCGCTCGGCCGTGATGTTTCTGGTAATTTAGTCGTTGCCGACTTGTCTAAAATGCCGCACCTACTGATTGCTGGTTCAACTGGGAGTGGGAAGTCGGTTGCCATTAACGTGATGATCACGGGGCTACTGATGAACACGAAACCAAGTCAAGTTAAGTTTATGCTGATTGACCCTAAAAAGGTTGAATTAGGGGTTTACAATGGGATTCCACATCTGTTGACGCCCGTAGTCACGGAACCGAAGAAGGCGGCCCGGGCGTTGCATAAGGTCGTTGCCGAGATGGAGCGACGCTATGAATTGTTCGCGGATTCCAAGCAGCGTAACATGCAGGGGTACAACCAATATATCCGTCAACAAAATGCGGCTGATGGGCAGTCACGGCCCGTCTTACCATACATTGTGGTGGTCGTCGATGAATTAGCCGATTTAATGATGGTCACTTCGAGCGAAGTGGAGGATGCCATTATTCGCTTGGGTCAAATGGCCCGGGCAGCCGGTATTCATATGATTTTGGCAACACAACGGCCGTCGGTAGATGTTATTACCGGATTAATTAAAGCCAATGTACCGTCACGGATGGCATTTGCCGTTTCAAGTGGGACGGATTCGCGGACAATTATTGATAGTAACGGTGCTGAAAAGCTACTTGGTCGTGGGGACATGCTGTATCAGCCAATGGGCATGAATAAGCCACTGCGCGTGCAGGGTGCTTATATTTCTGACCATGATGTTGAAGAAGTTGTCAACTTTATCAAAGCCCAACAGACGGCTGATTATGACGATAGTATGCTGGTCAAGGATGACGAGACGGATGCCGTTGGTAGTGGGGACCCTCGTGACGGTGAGGATGAGTATTATGCCGAAGCCGTTGAATTGGTGACTGATCAACAGTCCGCCAGTGTCTCGATGCTCCAACGACGCTTCCGTATCGGGTATAACCGGGCAGCACGGATCGTCGACGAAATGGAGGAACGCGGCGTGGTGGGCCCTTCGGAGGGGAGTAAGCCACGTAAGGTTTACCGCCAAAAATCGGCCGACGAAGCGCCCGCGTCGGGTAATGACGCTTAGCGTCCAGTAAGATTGGTGGGCATCATTTGAATGGCATGACTTCACATGGTGGCGCTGCCGATACGATTGAATAATCGACGTTAAAGTAAAGGTTTCAATCGTTAGCCAGATTTGACTAACGGTTGGAACCTTTTTCAGAGACAAATGCGTGATTTTTTTAATTCACATTGTCTCAGAAGTTGGTGGCTAGGCTTGCCGACCATGGCTGAGTGATCCACCAGTAATAAAAAAAGTTACGCTTGTTGTGAGCAAGCGTAACTTTTTTCTTGGTAAGTATTGCAACCATTCGTGGTTCGCAAGGTGTTTAACCTAGAAGGTTAGTAAACCTAACCCAGATAAGGCGGTAAGCACCAATGACCCAATGGTAGAAATGATCATTAACCAGATAACGACCATCGTAATTTTTTGAAAAGTTGATTTTTTCTTCATTATGTTTGTATGCACCACACTTTACGAGTAATTCTTTCATAGTTTAACGTGGAATCAGTTTTTTTTCAATTGAAATTAAAAATAGTCATGGTTTCGTAAATATTCGATACTAATAATGCAAAGAATAATCGTTCCTAGCATCAGCCAAGTGAAAGCGTGGACGAGACCGGCACCAGGTAATTTGACGTTCATGCCATAGATTCCACCGATAATCGTTGGAATCGTCAACACCATCGTGAGTGAGGTCAGAAATTTCATGACATCATTCAAATTATTGGAAATTACTGAACCCACTAATTGACTATATTGCTGCAAAATCTGATTGGTCGTTTCAGCCATGTCACTCGCTTGCTGGGTCTCAATCTTAATATCATCGGTGAGTGATTGGTGATTAGGTGCGTTGAAATGGGTGATCGAAGTTTCAACCGCGTCAAGCGTGGGTGTGTTCTGATTAAGGGCGGCCTTAAAACGAATCAAGGATTTTTGGTAAGCCATAATGGTAAAGAGTTCCACGTTGTGAGTAGCTTGATTCAAACGGCTTTCCAGGGCGCTTGTCCGTTGGTTGATCAATTCGAGTGCGGTCACAAAACTGTGCTCGATGTACCACATGATAGTCAGCACAAAATCTTCGTGATTATCCAGACTTAGCTTAGACGAGGCCGGGTCCATCACAAAGTCTTGAATAAAATTAGCCGGGTAATTACTGACGGTGATGACCACTTGATCCACTAAAATCAAGGCGAAGGGATAGACTTGAAATTCAAGGTAACCCAGCTTACTCGTCGTGAGTTTGGGATACTGCATCACGATTAAGATTGGTTGACTGGATTGCGTGGTTGATAATTGCTCGGATCGTGAAACCTCCGCATCGTCGAGGATGGCGGTTAAGTAATCTTTGGGAAGATCAAATTGTGTGACCAGTTGGTCGATTTCAGTTGAGGTCGGGCGTTCAACGTTGATCCAGTATGGCTGATCGTGATGGTCGTCCGGCGTAGTCAAAAGGCCATTTTTACCAGTGGTAAAGTATTGTAACAACGGTCATCCCTCCAGTAATAGTTTATGTTTATTATAGGGCTGTCACAGATGATTGAAAAGTTTAACGATAATCTCTATAATTTAACCCGACACTAATGGGGAGGCAAGTACGCATATGCGAGATTTATGGACCACTTGGTATGGGCAGCTGGTATTTTTAGCCGCCATCTCGATGATCATTTTAGGTGCTAAACGGGTTGCACACCGCGTTTGGCCACATGGATTAAGATTGTTGGATTTTTGGCCGCCATTTTTAATTGTTTTCACCCACTTTCTGACACTGCAAGCAACGGATAGTTCGCTGGCACCGTACGAAGTGTTGTCCCTAATGATTTTGGGGATCGGTTTAACACTGATTGAAGCTGTTGAACGCGGAGAAATCCTTTACTGGCGCTTTTTTAAGCTCTATTGGCGGGGAGCGGAATTATTGACACTCGTCGTCTATATCCTAGCACTTGGCAGCCACTTCTTTTTAACATCGTAAAAATGTCCCCCACTAAGTCCCACCTAACGAAACTAACGTTAGGTGGGACTTTTTTTGATATTTTGTTAACAATTTGGAAAAGTAACAAAACGATGTGGTAGGAAGTGGGGGGGTGTGGTAGACTTGAATTATGTTTAATGAAAGGGGTTGATTGGCCGTGGCGTCTAAGATGTTTTTCGGAGAGTTTGAACATGCCTTAGATGCGAAAGGGCGACTAATCATTCCTGCCAAGTTTCGTGAGCTATTGGGCACTTCGTTTGTCATTACTCGTGGGATGGATGGTTGTATTTTTGGCTATCCCGCTGAACGGTGGGCAACGCTTCAAGCACAGTTAGATGATTTACCACTAACTCGCAAGGATGCGCGAGCGTTTGTCCGGTTTTTCTATGCTGCTGCTGCCGAATGTGAATTAGACAAACAGGGACGGGTCATGATACCTGCAACCTTGAGACAATATGCAAAGTTGGAAAAGCAATGTGTGATCGTCGGAGTTTCTGACCGATTTGAAATCTGGGGTGCCGAACACTGGCAACAGTTTGAGACGGAGACCGCAGCGAACTTCGATGATCTTGCAGAAAACTTGATTGATTTTTAAATAACAATAATAATTTAGGAAGGGGGCGCACGCGTGGCAACATTTGAACACACAACGGTACTTTTGCATGAAGCAATCGCCGCGTTAAACGTCCGGCCGGATGGCATCTACGTGGACTGTACGTTAGGTGGCGGTGGTCATTCTCGTGAAATTTTGCAACAGTTAGGTCCGGAAGGCCACTTGTATAGCTTTGACCAGGATCAAACCGCAATCGATTATAACCAAAGTAACTTAGCGACTTATCTTGAACGTGGTCAGGTCACGTTCATCAAAAGTAACTTTGCCAACTTGAAGACTGAACTAAATGCTCGGGGCCTTGACCACGTTGACGGGGTAGTTTATGATCTCGGCGTTTCGTCGCCACAATTTGATGATGCTGCCCGCGGCTTCTCGTATCAACATGATGCGCCGTTAGATATGCGGATGGATCAGAGTCAGAAATTAACTGCTCAAACAGTTGTCAATACTTGGCCCTATGCGGACTTGGTTCGTATTTTCTATCGCTATGGTGAGGAGAAGTTTTCTAAACAAGTCGCACGGTTGATTGAGCGTGAACGGGCGGTTCAGCCGATCGTGACGACGGGGCAATTGGTCGAAATTATTAAGAATGCCATTCCAGCAAGAGCGCGGCGAACGGGTGGTCATCCTGCTAAACGGGTTTTCCAGGCTATTCGAATTGCGGTGAATAACGAATTGGGCGTACTGGAGACTTCGCTCGAACAAGCAATTGATTTAATCAATGTTCATGGTCGTGTCAGTGTCATCACATTCCAATCGTTAGAAGATCGTCTCGTCAAGACGATCTTTAAGGAGCACAGCGATTTGCCGGAGCTGCCACCTGGTTTACCAGTTATCCCAGCTGAAATGCAACCAGATTACCGCTTAGTCAGTCGTAAACCGGTCGTGCCTAGCGATGCGGAAATCGAAGCTAATCGTCGTGCCCGCAGCGCCAAGTTACGAGCCATCGAACGTTTAAAGATAACGAATAAATAATATTCAGGAATAATTAAAGGAGTGATTAAAATGGCCCAAAATGGATTAGCG
Source organism: Lactiplantibacillus sp. C232 (assembly GCF_023806725.1). NCBI lineage: Bacteria > Bacillati > Bacillota > Bacilli > Lactobacillales > Lactobacillaceae > Lactiplantibacillus > Lactiplantibacillus sp. C232. Next base: position 115,215 of record NZ_JAMSKZ010000010.1, on the reverse strand, counting down.
CGGGAGTTGCCACAGCAAACTCCTGGCGCAACCACCCCGGTACATAAAACAAAAACCGTTGTGACCCCGAATCCGTCCATCAAGACGCAGCGAGTTGCTTTTTCATTATTTGAAAAAGTATTGTGTGTTGGTTTGAGTTTGGTGGTGTTTGGATTAGCCATTATGTTAGTTTCAACGAACATTGCAACGAGTAACGCACAAAGTCAGTTACAGACGGTGCAAACGAAAGTCACAAAAGTGCAGGCAAAAAATACGTCGGCCGCACAAGAAATCAGTGAACTTTCAAGTCGGAGCCGTTTAAATAAAATTGCTAAGCAGTACGGGTTATCGCTGAACAACGGTAGCATAAGGAATGTTTACAAATGAATAAGAACAAACAACGAATGACTTCGAAACGGTCACCAAAACAAAATCGTAGAATTTTTGGCCAATGGCTATTTTTTGGCGCGATTGCCGTCTTTGGTGTTTTGATCATTCGTTTTTCATATATCGCGATTGTGCGCCACGTCAACGGGGTCAATCTGGTCGAGGCCACCAAGAAACTTTATACGGAAGACCAGACCATCACGGCCAAACGTGGGACTATTTATACGGCCAACGGTGACCCAATCGCTGAAGATACTAGCACGTACACGGTCTACGCCATTATGGCGAAAAATCAGCAAAGTGCTAGTGGCAAGGCACTGTATGTTAAAAATAATGCGAAGGCGGCGCGTGTCTTATCGAAGTATTTGCCAATCAGCTATAAGAAAGCCCTCGCGACCTTGCAAAAAGGCGCAGGTAAGTTCCAAATTGAATTTGGGACGGCTGGTAAGAATATTTCACTGACGACTAAGGAAAAGATCGATGCCCAAAATGTGGCTGGGCTGCACTTTATTGAATCTGAAGCGCGGCTCTACCCAAACGGCACGTTTGCTTCCCACTTGGTTGGGCTGACCACCTCCAAGAGTCAGAAGGATACCGATCAGACGCGGTTAACGGGGTCGATGGGCATCGAGTTGGCTTTTAACAAGCAGTTATCGGGAACCGATGGTCGCAAGACGATTACGAAGAGCGGATATCAAGGTAGCACTGAGACTGGTAAGAAGGTTAAGGATGGGGATAATATTTATACCACCATCGATAGTAAGTTGCAGACATTACTGGAAACTAAAGTTTCACAAGTTAACGCTAAGGTCTCACCTAAGTCAATGACAGCAACGTTGATGAACGCGAAGACTGGTGCCATTCTGGCGACGACGCAGCGACCGACATTTAATGCGCAAACAAAGACCGGACTATCTAAAATGTGGCGTAATTTGTTGGTTGAAGACACGTATGAACCAGGATCGACGATGAAGGTCTTTACAATGGCAGCGGCGATCGACAGCGGTAAGTACAATGCTAATGTAACCGTCCCAACCGGTGAATATAAGATCGGTAATAATACCGTTCCTGATTGGAATACGAGCGGGTGGGGCAATATTACCTATGCTAAGGGGTTTGCCCTTTCAAGTAACACGGCGATGGCCCACCTAGAACAAGCAATGGGGGCCAAGACTTGGCTGAAGTACATTAAACGCTTTGGGTTGCGTGAGAGTACTAATAGTGGTCTTGACAACGAGCAGAGTGGTTCAATTCAATTTACGTATCCAATCGAACAAGCGGATACGGCCTTTGGTCAGGGGATTCAGGTGACCGCTATGCAGATGCTTCGTGGATTCACAGCGATTGCTAATCATGGTAAGATGTTACAGCCGTACTTTATCTCCAAGATCACTAACCCTAACACCAACAAAACGGTTTATACGGGTAAGAAGAAGGTTGTAAGCCAGCCAATCAGTTCGAAGACTGCCAGCAAGGTGTTGGATCATATGCAAGATGTGGTATATAAGTCATACGGTACTGGCTCATCATATAAGATCAGCGGGTATCGCATTGCTGCTAAGACTGGGACTGCCCAGGTCAGCAACGGGAGTACGTATGAGCAAGGTGACAACACCTATCTGTACTCGGTCGTCGGGATGGCGCCAGCTAAAAATCCGAAGTACATTATGTACATTACGATGAAACAACCGACACTTAACGGAAGTTCCGCGTCAGATGACATGGCAGAGATTTTTGATACCGTGATGAAACGGGCATTGGAAGAACAAAAAGCGAGTGAGACTAAAGCGACGACGATCAAAATGAAAGATTTGACGAGTAAGTCGACTAGCGCGGCCAAGAAAGCTGCTAAGAAGCAGGGACTTGACGTGGTCGTTGTTGGTAAGGGTAGTCGGGTCGTCAAGCAATCCATTTCTTCTGGCACTGTCGTTTCAAGTGGTCAACGCGTCATTCTGGTTACCAACGGGCAGATGTATATGCCGAACTTATCTGGATGGTCGGCAAGTGAAGTGGCTGATTTTGCGACGTTGACGGGCGTTAAGCTCACGACTAGCGGGACGGGTTACGTCAAGACGCAAAGTGTGACTGCGGGTAATCCGATCGAAGCTAAGCAGGCAATTAGTGTGACACTGAAGTAGTTATCAAGTCTTAGAATGGAGAATTGTTGTGAGTTTATTAGTGTGGGGTGCAACCCTAATTAGTGGTTTTATTATTGTGTTTGCGTTAATGCCGTCACTTATTCGGTATTTCCGCGCCCGCAAAGAAGGACAGATGATTCGTGAGGAAGGTCCTAAGTGGCATGAGAAAAAATCTGGGACGCCAACTATGGGGGGCCTACTGTTCATTATCGCAATCTTAGTCACCACGTTATGGGTCGGTGGGTGGCAACATCAGCTACAACCAACCACCTGGATTTTGATGTTTATCCTGGTCTTATACGGTGCACTTGGTTTTTGGGATGATAGTATCAAGCTTTGGCGTAAACAAAACGAAGGTTTAAAGGCTTGGCAAAAATTACTTGGTCAAGTCATTGGGGCAGTAATTTTAACGTTGGTCTATCAACATGAACATTTGCCAATGGCACTTAGAATTCCAGGCTTGGGGGTCTGGTCGCTGGGAATTTGGTACATGCTCTTCGCCATCATCTGGTTAGTGGGCTTCTCAAATGCCGTCAACTTAACGGATGGGTTGGACGGATTAGTCGCTGGTCAGGCCACGATTGCTTTTGGTGCGTATGCCGTGATTGCTTACGCTCAAAATCAGTATAATGTGATGTTATTCTGTTTGGCCGTCGTGGGGTCACTATTAGGTTTCTTCGTGTATAATCACAAACCGGCCAAGATCTTTATGGGTGACATGGGATCATTAGCGCTCGGTGGTGCTTTAGCTGCAGTATCGATCTTATTGCATCATGAACTATCCCTCCTCTTGATTGGCATCATTTTTGTCATTGAAACGGCTTCAGTTATCCTCCAAGTCGCCTCGTTCAAGTTAACGGGAAAACGGATCTTTCTGATGAGTCCAATTCACCATCACTTTGAGATGAAGGGTTGGAGCGAGTGGAAGATTGATATCGTTTTTTGGTCGATTGGTTTAGTGGCAGCCGTAATCAGTGTTGCCACGATTATTTAGTCACAGTTTGCTAACTCGGGCATTCTTGTCCGAGTTAGCTGTACATAATTGGTCTTTGCGGTATGACTTTATTCATTGGTGGTCGCCAAGTAAATAGTACTGATTCCTATCAACGCAACGATTGTTCTTTAAATGGTTGCGTTGTCTGCCGCAGATTATGTCGTGGAATTGGTCACTGGCTCACCATGAATAATTTGCTGATGACCACGAGTTGGTGCATCAGCCACATAACAAGTTAATTTAGGTATCATCTACAAACATTATAGGGAGATCTTGGTTTATGAAGTCGGTTGAGCAGTATCGTAACCAAAAGGTTTTGGTTCTTGGATTAGCAAAGAGCGGGGTCAATGCCGCACGGTTGCTCCACAAATTAGGTGCGTTTGTGACCGTTAATGATAAAAAGAAATTTGATGAGAACCCGGATGCACAGGAATTATTGAGTGATGGAATCAAAGTTATCACGGGTGGTCACCCGCTGTCACTACTAGATGAAGATTTTAAAGTTGTTGTCAAGAACCCGGGTATTCCATACTCAAATCCAATTGTGAGTGGGGCTCAGGAAAAGGGTATTCCAGTCATTACCGAAGTTGAGCTTGCATCGCAAATCCTAGCGGGAGAGTTGATTGGTGTGACGGGGACGAACGGTAAAACCACGACAACGACGATGATCACGATGATGCTTAATCAACGCACAAATGCCGGTAAAGCTTACGTGGCAGGTAATATTGGCGTGCCGGCCTCAGCAATTGCACAAAAGGCTACGGCGGCCGACACAATGGTGACTGAGCTTTCGAGTTTTATGTTGTGTGGTATTCAAACTTTGCACCCACATATTGCGGTGATTACGAATATTTATTCGACGCATTTGGATTACCATGGCTCACGTGAGAACTATGTCAAGGCAAAGATGCGAATCACCATGAACCAAACGGCTAATGATTATCTAGTCATTAATTGGGATAGTGAAGAATGGCGGCAACTCAGTAAGCAATCACAAGCAACCGTCGTGCCATTTTCACGGCAAGCCAATACGAAAGATGGCGCCTATGAAGAGGCCGGCAAGCTGTACTTTAAAGATGAGTACATCATGGATGCTGCTGATATCCGGATTCCTGGTGATCATAATGTTGAAAATGCGTTAGCAGCGATTGCTGTTGCTAAACTTCAAGCCGTTCCAACAGCAGGAATCGTTCAAGTCTTGAAGACGTTTACGGGTGTTCGACACCGGACTCAATATGTCGAGACGTATCAGGACCGGCAATTTTACAACGATTCCAAAGCAACCAACTTGGTGTCGACCGAGATGGCCTTGAAGGGCTTTGATCAGCCGGTCATTTTACTTGCTGGTGGTTTGGACCGTGGTAATACGTTTGAAAAGCTTGCTCCCGCATTAAAGGCGCATGTCAAGACGTTAATCGTCTTCGGTGAGACTGCTGAAAAAATGGCGGACGCTGGGCGTTTGGCTGGTATTCAAGATATTGAGTTTACGGACAACTGTGAGACTGCTGTGCCAATTGCTTGGCAACATAGTCAGGCTGGTGACATCATCATGTTATCGCCGGCTTGTGCCAGTTGGGATCAGTACCCGAACTTCGAAGTGCGGGGCGACCGATTTATTAAAGCAATCGAACAGTTAACTGGAAAGGCGGAAGAAAACTAATGCGATTAATGATTTCTGGCGGCGGGACAGGTGGTCATATCTATCCCGCACTGGCACTGATCGATGCCTTAAAAGCACATGATCCCGAAGCGCAAGTTCAGTTTGTGGGAACCCATCGTGGACTAGAGAGCCGCATTGTGCCGGAACGGGGGATCGATTTTAAAACAATCAAGATCCAGGGATTTAAGCGTTCATTGTCATTACAAAATGTTAAAACAGTCTATTTATTTTTAAAGAGCGTGGTTACGGCGCGTAAGTACATTAAGGCGTTTAAACCTGATGTTGTGGTCGGAACCGGGGGCTACGTGAGTGGTGCGGTCGTTTTCGCGGCGAGCCAGATGCACATTCCAACGGTCATTCATGAACAGAATTCAGTTGTTGGTGTCACTAACAAATTCCTAAGTCGGTTTGTGGATAAAATCGCCATTTCATTTGAGAGTGCGCGATCACAATTTCCCGCTCAAAAAGTTGTGATGACTGGGAATCCTCGAGCCCAACAAGTGGCTAATATTAAAAAAAGTGGCGCTTTGGCGCAGTTTGATCTGGATCCTGACATTCCAACGGCGTTGATTTTTGGGGGGAGCCGGGGTGCTGCGCGCATTAACGCAGCAGCGGTCGCGGCAATTCCTGAACTGAACAAACGTGACTATCAGACCTTGTTCGTCACCGGCCAGGTACACTACGAAAAGATTCGGAATGGCTTGTCAGCGACAGCGCTAGCTCCGAATGTTAAAATCGAACCATACATCAAAAATATGCCAGCAATTCTACCAGAAGTCGCGGTTATTCTTGGTCGAGCAGGTGCAACTAGTATTGCGGAAATTACGGCTTTAGGGATTCCTTCAATTCTAGTTCCTAGTCCATACGTTACGAATGATCATCAGACCAAGAATGCACAAAGCCTCGTGAATGCGGGGGCGGCTGAACTGATTAAGGAAGCTGATTTGACGGGAACCAGTTTGGTAGCTGCATTAGATGGCCTTCTCCAAAGTACCACGCATCGTGAAACGATGGCGGCTAATGCGAAAAAACTGGGGATGCCTGATGCGGCCGACCAGTTACTACACGTTTTAGAAACGGTGATTAAGTAGCACAGAGACTAGAGTGAAAGGGTGGGTGTGATGGCCATTTTTCATAAAAAGCCCAAGGAGCGTGAGCACCCCGAGCAGCTGACACCCTGGGAACGGTTTCAACGAGACGCGGCTGAGAATCATCGCGCAGCGCAAAAGAGTCACCATAGTTGGTCAGGTAAACGCCTGCGAATTGGCGATAAATTACCGAAACTCAAATCTCAGCGCCGCCGATTACTTTTCAAACGGGTCGTGATCTTGATGGGCTGTTTTCTGATCGGTGCTGGTGTGGCTGGTTACTTCATTTCACCACTGAGCCATGTTCAGACGGTGACCGTACATGGTAACGATCAATTGTCTGTTACGCAGGTCAAGACGGCGACTAAGATCAACCCTGGAGTTGCCTTATGGTCCGTGATTGGTCATGATCAACGGACTACTAAGCGCGCAGAACGTGCCCAGCCGCAAATCGGCAAGGTCACGACTAAGTTAGTTGGATTGAACAGTGTTCGGGTGACAGTTAAAGAAATTCGCATCGCGGGTTACTTATCGACTGGTCAACACTATCGACGAATTTTGGAAAATGGGTTGATTTTGAAAGCGACCTATTCTCAACCCGGTGGCGGTTCACCGATCTATGCCAACTTTAAAAGCGGTCACCGCTTAGCAACGATGATTGCACAGTACGCTAAGTTACCATCGGCGGTCAAACACAATATTTCTGAGATCAAGTTTGCGCCGAACAAGGCTAATCCCGAACGGGTTCATCTTTACATGAATGACGGTAATGAAGTGTACGCAACAATTAGCACTTTTGCTAGCAAGATGGCTTATTATCCGGGAATTGTGGCGAAGATGAAAACCAAGGGTGTCATCAATCTTGAGGTGGGCGCATACTCCTATCCGTTCAAGAATCAGAATAATTGATAGAATGCTAAGTGTGACCTTTTTAAAAGCGCTTAGGATATGGTAAACTAAGGAATAACTGGATATGTCAGCGAATCCTTGAATATTTATGTAAAATACTAGGAGGTTCCTCTATTATGGATAATTCAGGAATTTATGTCGGACTTGATATAGGGACCACCTCAATAAAAGTCATTGTTGCTGAACGTGTTAAAGGGCAAATGAACGTTATTGGTGTGGGAAGCGCACGTTCTAATGGTTTAAGTCGTGGCGTGATCGTCGATATTGATAAGGCGGCCGAAACGATTCGATCAGCAGTACGCCAAGCTGAAGAAAAAGCAAGTATCGAAATAAAAAAGGTGATTGCGGGAGTTCCCGCTAACCTGGTTAAAATTGAACGCTGTCGTGGTATGATTGCCGTGGCAGATGAGTCCAAAGAAATTAATAATGAAGATGTTCAAAACGTTGCGGCGGCTGCGTTAGTTCAGAGTTTACCGCCAGAGCGGGAAGTACTGGATGTCATCCCCGATGAATTTGTCGTCGATGGTTTTGATGGCATCAAGGACCCACGTGGCATGGTTGGGGTCCGGCTTGAAATGCACGGCACCCTGTTCACTGGTCCGAAAACAATCATTCACAATACGCGGAAGGCTTTGGAAAAGGCTGGACTGCAAATTGAACAGATTGTGATCGCGCCCTTGGCATTAAGTTCCTTAGTGCTGAATGACGGTGAACAAGATTTTGGTTCGATCATTATTGACATGGGCGGTGGTCAAACGACTGCGGCAGTTATACATGATCACCAATTGAAGTATACTTACGTTGACCAAGAAGGCGGCCAGTATATTACCAAAGATATCTCGGTCGTTTTGAATACATCGATCGAGAATGCCGAGAAGTTAAAGCGTGATTATGGCTATGCCGATGCTCAGCAGGCCTCGGATGATGAACTTTTCCCAGTTGATGTTGTTGGGCAAAGTACACCGGAGCAAATAAGTGAGCAATACTTAGCAGAAATCATTGAGGCTCGTCTAGACCAGATCTTTGATAAGGTCAAGCAGCACTTGGATGAGATTCGGGCGCTCGAGCTCCCCGGGGGCATTGTTTTAACTGGTGGGGTGGCAGCATTACCCGGTATCACTGATTTGGCGGCGCAACGTTTTGGAACGCGAGTTCGCGTCTTTACGCCTAATCAAATGGGCTTGAGGCATCCGTCGTTTGATGAGGCGTTAGCGGTCATCAAATATCAAGCGGCCTTGAGTGAAGTTACGTTACTCGTTAAGAGTGCACTTACCGGTGATACTCGTGCCAGTGTGGCGTTGGAATTTGCTGATACAACACCAGCACCTAGCCAACCCGCAGCACAACCTAAAAAAGCAACTAAGAAACAGTCTGCGCCACAAGCACCACAGGAACAGGCTGATCCAGATCATAAGGGAACTGTTGAACGGGTCAAAGGCTTCTTCAACCACTTCTTTGATTAATATCGGATAGAAATGACGGAGGAAAAAACATGGAATTTTCTTTAGATTCAACCCAGAACTCAGGGGCTAATATTAAAGTCATCGGTGTCGGTGGCGGTGGTGGTAACGCCGTTAACCGGATGATTGCTGAAGATGTTAAAGGCGTCGAATTCATCGTTGCCAACACTGATGTGCAGGCATTACAAACTTCAAATGCCGAAACTAAAATTCAACTTGGACCAAAGCTTACGCGGGGATTAGGCGCAGGTTCTAATCCTGATGTTGGTTCCAAGGCTGCGCAGGAAAGTGAAGAGGCCTTGACAGAAGCGTTACAAGGCTCAGATATGGTGTTTGTAACGGCCGGTATGGGTGGCGGTACTGGTAATGGTGCGGCACCAGTTGTGGCTAAAATTGCTAAGGACTCCGGCGCGCTGACAGTGGGTGTTGTCACCCGTCCATTTACATTTGAAGGTCCTAAGCGTGCTCGTAACGCTGCTGAAGGAATTGCTCAGATGAAAGACAACGTTGATACGTTGATCATTATTGCTAACAACCGTTTGCTTGAAATCGTTGATAAGAAGACTCCAATGATGGAAGCCTTCCAAGAAGCTGATAATGTGTTACGTCAAGGGGTTCAAGGTATCTCTGACTTAATCACGTCACCAGGGTACGTTAACTTGGACTTTGCCGACGTTAAGACGGTCATGCAAAACCAAGGTTCCGCTCTGATGGGTATTGGCTCTGCTAGTGGTGAAAACCGGACGGCGGACGCGACTAAACAAGCCATTTCTTCACCATTATTGGAAGTTTCAATCGATGGTGCCGAACAAGTCTTGCTGAACATCACGGGTGGCCCCGACATGTCCTTGTATGAAGCCCAAGCTGCTTCTGACATTGTTTCCCAAGCGGCAACGACTGATGTTAACATTATCTTTGGGACTTCGATCGATGAAAGTCTTGGCGATGAAGTCCGGGTGACCGTGATTGCCACTGGTATCGATCAGAAGCAACGCGAACTCAAGATGGACAGCCAGCCTAGTCGTAGTGAAGCTAGTCAGCAACGAGGCGGCATGTTCGCAACGCCAACTGACCAGCCAGCGACGAGTGAAGCGGCCCAATCAAGTGAGTCCCAAGCTAACGACCCATTCGGTAATTGGGATATTCGGCGCGAACCGAACAATTCACGGCCAGTCAACAATGGTCAAGAGTTTAACAATGTTGAAAAAACTGATTTTGATGTCTTTAATGACAACTCACAAGCTGACGATAGTAAGGATGATAACAGTGGTGATTCGCTAGATACACCACCATTCTTCAAGCGCCGGCGTAAGTAAAACGGTGAAGGGAGCGCAAGCACATGGCCGGATTCATTAGTAACTTTTTTGGTGTTGGTGATTCTGACAGTCAGTATGAGGAACCCACCGAAGCTTCCCAAGCGGCGGCTCCCACTGAATCTGCAACCAATACTCGGAGCACGCCAAAGGTAGTTCCAATGCAAGGGGGCAAGTCGGTGAATAGCAAAATTGCCCTATTCGAACCGAAAATTTATTCGGACGTGAAAGAAATTGCGACGCAGTTATTGAAAAATCAAGCTGTAATCATTAATTTTGATCACGTCGATGATGAAATGGCACGCCGGATTGTGGATTTTTTGACCGGGACGGTTTTTGCCATCAATGGTGAGATCGAACGGATCGGTGATGAAATTTTCCTCTGTATTCCTGAAAATTACGAGGTTTCCGGAAGTACGACAAGTCAGTTTGATACGAGCAAATTATAAGGAGTGAGTGGCCTGTTAGTGACGATTATTAGTCGGTTGTTTCAACTGTACCAATTAGCCATTGTGGTTTACATTTTGATGTCATGGTTCCCGGGAGCTTATAATACTCGCGTGGGCCAATTCTTAGGTCAAATCTGTGAACCATTTCTCAGTATTTTTCGGCGCTTTATTCCCGCAATTGCCGGACTGGATTTTTCGCCGATCATTGCGCTGTTAGTGCTCCAATTAGCTGAAAGTGGCCTATTTTATCTGATAACTTTATTGATATACTAAATTAAAATAACGAGGATAGTATCGTGAATGATAACTTAAAACAACATTTTCGCGATAGTGAAGCCCCATTTATTGAACAGGTCACTGGTTGGCTACGGCAAGTAGCTGATCAGTACCGACCAATCTTAACTGCGTTTTTGAACCCGCGACAAATCTACATTGCGCAAACGCTGGTCAACCAGTTAGACGACGTGCGGATGCGGGCATCCGGTGGCTTTGAAGGTGCTGAGTTACAACGGATCTTATTTTACCCGGTGTATTACGAACCTGAAGTGGCCGATTTTCAAATCACACTGTTTAACATTGTTTATCCCGTGAAGTTTGCCACCTTAAAGCATGGTCAAATTCTGGGTACGCTTGCCAATGCCGGCGTCGAGCGTGATGTCTTTGGTGACATCGTGACTGACGGAACGACATGGCAGTTTGTGTGCGAAACCGAGATGGCCAGCTATTTCGAGGAGCAAATCGACCGTTTTGGTAAGACGAAAGTCCACTTAACAGCGGTACCATTGTCGGCGGTGATCACACCGGAAGACGACTGGGAGGCAGTTACTACGACGGTTAGTTCATTACGTGCGGATAGTATCATTAAGGCGGCGTTCAACTTGTCGCGGCATCACGCCAAGGAATTGATCGAAGGTGCTAAGGTTCGGCTGAATTGGGCTGACTTACCGAAAGCTGATTACGAGTTAGCATTGTTAGATATGCTGAGTGTGAACCATTACGGTCGTGTCCGACTTGCCGAAATTAGCGGTGAGACCAAAAAAGCGCGGCTGCGAATAACATTAAATATTATTCATAGTAAATAGATATTGGAGGAATTCTAATGGTGTTAAGTCCTGATGACATTCATAACAAAGAGTTTTCAACGAAACTGCGTGGTTACAATATTGATGAGGTTAATGATTTTCTAGAACAAATTATCAAAGATTATCAAATTACCTTGAAGCAAAATAAAGACCTCCAAGAACGGTTGGACTCGAGTGAAGGTAAGTTGAAGTATTTCAATGAATTGAAAGATTCCTTGAATCAATCTATCTTGGTGGCTCAAGAAGCTGCTGATAAAGTGAAGACGAACTCTAAGAAGGAAGCCGACATTATCACCCGCGAAGCTCAGAAACAAGCGTCTGACATTGTGAGTGAAGCAACCGACAAGTCAAACCAAATGATTGACGAAGCTTCTCAAAAGGCCAAACGATTATCCGTTGAAACTGATGATTTGAAGAAACAAACGCGGGTCTTCCGGCAACGCTTGCAAGTGATGTTAGAATCGCAGTTAGAAGTGGTTAAGAGCAAGGATTGGGATCAACTACTTAGCGAAACGAATACGGCTGATTATGCTGAAATTCAACACGTTTTAAAGGAAGATAACCTTGACAACTCGGGGGATGCGAGCGTAAACTCAGAAGCAACCGTTGAAATTACGGAAGCAACGAGTGGTGAGACCCCCGTTGCGGACGGTGGCGATCAAGTCCAACAACAGACGGTGGTTATTTTCCCTGATGATGACAGCACTAATAATTAATTAGGCGATCGTCAGGCACAATTGAAGCGAATTGAATGTATTGAGGAGAACAGCAAACAATTAACTAATACGCCCAGAGAGCTGCCGGCAATGGAAAGGCAGTCGTCCCTTAGTTAGTTGCAGATCATCTCCGAATGCTATCCTGAATTGAGTAAGGGTGGCCGGTCCATGGACGTTAACCATGCTAAGAGAGAATTTAAACAATTCTAAAATTGGGTGGTACCACGATAACTTCGTCCCTGGGTGGACGAAGTTTTTTTGTGTCTAAAAATCCAATGGTGATTGTTTGATAAAAATTTTAAGGAGTGAGAATATGCGCGTTAAAGAAACGTTAAACCTCGGTAAGACCAAGTTTAAAATGCGTGGAAACTTACCGGTCAAAGAAGTTGAACGGCAAAATGTGTGGGCTGAAAATAAAGTCTACGAACAACGGCAAAAATTGAATGAAGGTAAGCCAAGCTTTATCTTACACGATGGCCCACCATACGCGAATGGTGATATCCATATGGGGCACGCCTTAAATAAGATCACGAAGGATTTCATCGTTCGCTATAAGTCGATGAATGGGTTTCGGGCACCTTACGTTCCTGGTTGGGATACCCATGGGCTACCAATCGAACAGAAGTTAAAGCAAGCCGGTTATGACCGCAAGAAGATGACGGACAATGAATTCCGAGAACTTTGTCGGAAATACGCGTTGGAACAAGTTGATCGTCAACGTGATGAGTTTAAGCGCTTAGGCGTTGCTGGTGAATGGGACAACCCATACTTAACGTTAAAGCCAGAATTTGAAGCGGCTCAAGTGCGGGTCTTTGGTGCGTTTGCTAAACGTCACTTGATCTACCGGGGCCAAAAGCCTGTCTTCTGGTCATGGTCTTCTGAATCGGCTTTGGCAGAAGCTGAAGTGGAATATCATGATGTGACATCACCATCCGCCTTCTACGGTGAACATGTCATTGATGGTAAGGGTGTCTTAGATGATGATACCTATATGGTTGTTTGGACAACAACTCCTTGGACGATTCCAGCTTCAGAAGGAATCACAATCGATGCAAGTTTTGATTACGTCGTTGTGCAACCGGCTGGTGAAAATCGTAAGTTTGTGCTCGCGGCTGAATTGTTGGACGAAAATGCCGAACGATTTGGTTGGGAAGATGTTCAAGTGCTTAAAACGGTCAAGGGTGCGGAACTCGAAAACATTTTGTGCGAACATCCTTTTGACAATAGTCGGCATTTAGTAACGATGTTAGGTGATTTTGTCACACTTGATTCTGGGACTGGGCTAGTGCATACTGCGCCTGGTTATGGGGAAGATGACTACCGGATCGGTAAGCAATACGACCTGCCAATCTTTGCTCCCGTAGATGACAAAGGGTTCTTAACGGCTGAAGCTGGTGATGATTTTGCGGGGGTCTTCTACGATGACGCTAACAAGATCGCACTGGACAAGTTGAAGGCCGCTGGGTTATTACTGAAATATATGCCATACGAACACAGCTATCCATTTGACTGGCGGACTAAGAAGCCGATTATCTTCCGGGCAACGCCACAGTGGTTTGCTTCCGTTGGTGATATGCGTGATGAAATCCTTAAGTCGATGGATGACGTTGAATTCTTCCCAGAGTGGGGTAAAAAGCGTCTTTACAACATGATTCGTGATCGTGGTGACTGGGTCATTTCACGGCAACGAGTTTGGGGTGTACCTCTTCCAATCTTCTATGCTGAAGATGGCACTGCCATCATGGACGAAGTGACGATTAACCACGTAGCTGATTTATTTGGCAAGTATGGTTCGAATGTTTGGTTCGAACGCGACGCAAAGGACCTATTGCCAGATGGTTATACCAATGAACATTCACCAAACGGTACCTTTACTAAGGAAACCGATATTATGGATGTTTGGTTCGACTCTGGTTCATCACACCAAGGTGTCCTGGCAGAGCGCTCATACCTCGACTATCCAGCCGACTTATACCTTGAAGGTTCTGACCAATATCGTGGTTGGTTCAACTCAAGCTTGATTACGAGTGTGGCTGTTTCTGGACATGCCCCATACAAGCAAGTCTTGTCACAAGGTTTCACGTTGGATAATCAAGGTCGTAAGATGAGTAAGTCACTGGGCAACACGATTGCGCCAGCTGATGTTATTAAGCAGATGGGTGCTGAAATCGTTCGGATGTGGGTCGCTTCAGTGGATACCAGTTCCGACGTTCGGGTCTCAATGGAAAGCTTTAAGCAAGTGGCCGATTCCTACAAGAAGTTCCGGAATACGGTACGCTTCATGTTAGGCAACACCGCAGACTTTGATCCGAAGGCCAACCGCGTGGCTTATGAAGATTTAGCAAGTGTGGACCAGTACATGGAAACACGGTTGAACGAATTCGTAGCTGAGACGAAGGACCATTACGATCATTATGATTTCTTGGATATCTACAAGAAGTTGATCAACTTCTTGACGGTTGATTTATCAAACTTCTATCTCGATATTGCCAAGGATATTATGTACATTGATGCCGAGGATAGCCATTCACGGCGGTCGATGCAAACGGTCTTCTACGATGTTTTGGTTGCCTTGACGAAGCTCTTCACACCAATGCTGCCACACACGACTGAAGAAATTTGGCCATTTTTGAAGGAACCAGAAGAATTTGCGCAATTAGCTGAGATGCCAGCTGTTCAAAATTATGCGAACAGCGACGAGTTGATGGCTCAATGGACGCGGTTCATGGATCTTCGGAGTAACGTCTTAAAGGCGTTGGAAGAAGCCCGGGATGCTAAGTTGATTGGTAAATCCTTGGAAGCACACTTGGATTTGTATGTTGATGATGATACGCAAGCCTTCTTAGATCATCTGAACACCAATGTTCGGCAGATGTTGATGGTTTCAGCATTAGATCTACACGCGTTAAGTGACGCGCCTGAAGACGCAGAAACATTTGGTGACACGTTAGCCATCAAGGCTGGCCATGCTGACGGTGACGTTTGTGATCGTTGCCGAATGGTTAAGACCGATGTTGGCAGTGACGAGGCTTATCCGATGTTATGTGCACGGTGCGCCGCAATCGTTCGTGAAAACTACCCTGAATCAGTAACAACTGGTTTGGAAGTTTAATCTGAATTAAATTTAGCGTGAGTCTTGATAACTTATGAAAAGTGCCACTAATCAGTCGAACGGGACTGATTAGTGGCACTTTTTTATTAGATTTTTTGGGAATGCGGTTACCAGATGGCGGATGATTGAACATGTTTGGTTTTAAATTAAATGTTGCATGTGAATGATTGGAAGCGAATTTGACTGTCTCAATCTGACCACTTGCCACGTGAATGAGACCACTTGCCTTTAAAAGTGAGACACGATGGTCATATGCGGGTATGCTGACGGTATTCTAAGTGGGAGATGGTAACCATGTTATTAACAACGCATCATTTAACCAAAACTTATCGGCAACGCGTCGCTGTCAATGATATTAACTTACAAGTGACGACGGGGAGCTTGACTGCTATCATAGGCCCAAACGGCGCTGGTAAGAGTACGTTGATCAAAATGCTGATTGGTCAGTTGGTACCAAGCGCTGGTACGATTGAGTTACAGACGACTAAACAAGTTGGGGTCGTTTTTCAAAACAGTGTTTTGGATTCAGAACTAACGGTTGTTGAAAATTTACAGTTGCGTGCCCATCAGTATCACTATTTACCAAAGCACCGAGTTGAACAGCTCGGAGCACAATTGGGATTGACACGCTTTTTGCATCAGCGTTATGGGACACTTTCTGGTGGTCAAAAGCGGCGGGTTGATATTGCCCGGGCATTGCTCAATCAGCCGGAAATCTTGTTTTTAGATGAACCGACGACGGCCTTGGATATTCAAACTAGGACGGCAATTTGGCACTTGTTGCATCAGTTGCAACAGCAAGAACACTTGACGATTATTTTGACGACTCATTACTTGGATGAAGCGGATACAGCCGATAATGTTTACGTGATTGCGTCAGGACAGGTAATTGCTAATGGGACGGCGACCAGTATTAAGCAGCAATATGCTCAACAACGGCTTGTGTTGACAGCGGCGCCAACATGTGTGTCCGCAGTATTGAAGCGACTACCACCAATGAAAGTGGACGTGGCAGGCAATCAAGTGAGTTGCGTTGTACCTAATATGACGATAGCCTTACAGGTCTTGGATACTTGTCGTATGTTATTAACAAATTTTGAATTTCATCCGGGAACTATGAATGAGGCATTCATGACCTTAACAGGAAAGGAGCTGGTTTAAATGTTGGCATTGATTAAGCGTAACTATCTGTTATACTTTCGCAATCGGAGCGGGGTGTTATTGTCACTATTGAGTGCTGCAATCTCATTTATCTTATACTTGGTTTTTCTCAAACAAGGTATGCACCGCGACTGGGCACAACTGCCCCAAGCCAACCAATTATTGGACAACTGGCTAATTAGTGGGACGTTAGCACTCACGGGAATCACAACGACACTAGCTGGTTTGAATCAACTGGTTTGGGATCGGGAACGACAGATTCAGACGGACTTATTGTTAACTGATGCCGGGCCGCTTCAGTTACAGGTGAGTTATTTAGTTAGCGCGACCATCGTTGGAATCGTGATGCAGCTCTTGATGTTCTTCGGCATGTGGGGGTATTTTAATGCAGCGGATGGCTTAACCATCTCCGGCTCAGAATTGTTGGCCGTCTTTGGTTTGATTGTCGTTAGCGCCGCCTTTGCGACCCTGGTCAATGCGGTTATTTTGAAGCGGGTCCGAGCAGTTGATAATCTTGGTAAAATAGCAACGATTCTCGGCACTGCGGCTGGCTTTTTAGTTGGAATCTATATTCCGGTTGGGTCGTTACCGTCATTTGCTCAGACTTTAGTCAAACTGACACCAGGAAGTTACGTGGCGTCGCTATATCGGCAAGCATTAATGTCCGACACGCTCAACCATGTTTTCAATCATCAAATGACGGCACAAGCCCATTTTGAACGATTGATGGGTGTCCGACTGAACTGGTCAGGATTATTGACGACCTCCCAAACATATCAGATAATGGGATATATCTTTTTAGGCTGCTTGTTAGCAGTGTTGATAGCACCGTATCGACAGCGACGTCGCATACAACGACTAAATTAAAATGGGGTGGTCAAGGTGGTCCAAAGTCAGTTTATACAGGATGAACAGGTAGCGGCAACACAGCCGGAGGTGTTAGTTAAGGCACCGGTACTGAATCAGCCAGTTCGAGTGCTGATGACGTACATTGACCAATTTGAAACAGGGCAACCGGCGATCTTACCGGTGAAAACGACCGAGCAATTGATGATGGTAAAAATCATCGATATTATTCTGGCGGATGTCCAACATGGTCAGCTGATGATTTACACACAGACAGGCATCGTGACCAGTAAGGAGCCACTGATCCATTTTCGGCAACGACTGGCAAACTCTGACTTTGTTCAAGTTTCGAAACATGCTGTTCTGAATCTTAACCATCTAATAACCTTGAGTGATAGCTTTTCGGGTAATATGACGGCAAGATTGACTAATCAGGTTAAAACTGAGGTGAGCCGGAAGTATGTAAAGTCACTGATGACTAGTTTAGGGGTTTAGGAGGATAGCGATGAAGGTTTTCTTACGGCGAATAATGAGTGGGTGTGGTTATGGTGCGGTTGCCTACCTTGTTCTGCTTGCATTGGGAGTTCAGGCGACGCGTCCCACGCCAATGAATATCGTGAGTGTATTGGTGATGAGTTCGTTGATTGGGTTGCTGACCTTAATATTTGACGTTGAACAACTATCAGAATTAGGAGCGTTATTGTTGCATGTTGGTGGTACGTTAGTTCTTGTCATTGGTATGTTAGGTTTTAATCACTGGCACGTGACGATTGTTTTCTGGGGTTTGTTCACAGGTGTCTACCTAGTACTCTGGGGTACGGTCCGCTTCAATCAATATTTGAAGGTTACCAAGATTAACCAAGCGTTGGCTAAACGGCAACCCACGACAGCGACCCGGCCGCACTCATAGTGTTAAACAGGAGTGCACGTGCTGATCGATGACAGCGTCAGTGATTTATTGAACAATTCAAGTGCTGGACCTGGTCACTCGAATGGTTATTATGAGAAATGGTCCTTTGCAATTGAATTTTCATAAAAAAGTCAGTATGATAATGAAGTAGTTTAAATTAAGGTCGATTTTATATAGATAGGATGTTGATGGCTGTGAAAATGATCAAGGTACACGGTTCTGGTAACGATTTTTATTTATTGGATCAAACACAATTTCAAGCACCGTTATCGGATGCGGATTTGAAGCAATTGGCAATTAACATTTGTAAACGTGACGGCGCAGGTTTGTACGATGGCGCTGATGGCGTGTTGGTTGTTGATAAATCAGAACATCCACAAGTACTTGGTCGGATGCGGGTCATTAATGCGGACGGGACGGAAGCTAGCATGTGCGGTAATGGGCTACGGACCGTTGCTCGTTATTTGGGCACGCAAAATAGTCAGGAAGACTTCCGGGTTCAGACGATGTATGCGGACTTAAAGGTGCAGGCCGTTGCTGATTTTGCGGCCCACGTCCCAGCTTACAGTGTTGAAATTTCACCCGTAACTTTCGACGCGCAGACACTTGGCATGCATGCGAATAACGATGCGACGACAATTATTAATGAAAAGATTCCAGCGCTGTCTGCTGACTTGAAATTCTCAGCTGTGGCGGTGCCTAATCCGCATTTGATTGCGTTCGTTGACCATGATACGTTGGTTGGCCCCGAATTAGGACGTATCGGTGAATGGATGAATGATGGTAAAAACCAAATTTTCCCTGATGGCGTCAACGTTAGTTTTGTGGAAGTCTTAGGACCAAATTCAATTTTTGTACGCACGTTTGAACGCGGGGTTGGTTTTACCAATGCTTGTGGGACTGCGATGTCGGCTTCCTCATTGATGTACGTGTTATTACACCAAGAAAGTACCGATTTTAATCAAGAAATCCACGTCACCAATCCTGGTGGGATGGTCAAAACCGTTGTTCACCAAGGTGCCGATGAAGAATACTGGATGGAATTGATCGGTAACGCGACGTTCGTCCGGATCGTGACTTTGCCATTAGAAGATGCGCTTCAGGGCGACTACAGCCCAGCTACCGCAACGGAAACTGGTGAGCAGGTTGCTTATGAAGATTTCGTCGCTAACCTTGCAAAGGCCTAATGGCGATTAGTGTCAATTGGTCCGCTTGATTTTAAGAATTGGAAAAATGGGTTAAGGAGCCAAATTGGTCGCTCGTTAGCCCATTTTTTGCGGGTTCGTTAAAATTACCGAAATCGCCCAGTTGAAAATTGCAATCGAGCTAAAAAATCGGTATCCTTATTGAGAGAGCAGACACTGAAAGGGGTTCTTGATCAATGACATTTGAGGAACGGGTTCAGAGTCGTCAGTTGGTTTATCAAGGCGGGTTGGTACAGGTCGAACGACAAGAAGTCACTTTACCAGATCAAACGACGGCAACACGTGAAATTGTGCGACACCAGCCGGCCGTCGCGATGCTGATGATTACCGCGCAACATAAAATGATTGTTGAACAACAGTGGCGCGCTGCAACCGGTGGGCTGACCGTCGAGATTCCGGCTGGTAAGGTCGAATCCGGTGAGACCATGGACCAGGCGGCCGTCCGCGAATTAAATGAGGAAACCCGATTGACAGCTCAGCACTTAGAAGCAGTCGCCCAATTCTACACGTCACCCGGGTTTACGGACGAACTAATGAAGTTGTACGTTGCTACCGGTCTGAGTGCGGTTGCAACGGCATTCCCACAAGACCCTGACGAACAAATTAGGCTCATCAAGCTGGACCTCGCGACGGCTGTCAGTCAAGTTCAGACTGGTCAGATTCAGGATGCCAAAACCGTAATGGCGATTTGGTACTGGCAAAGTCACCCTGAGTTAGGAGTTGAAGCATAGTGGCAGATGATGATCGACTCACCAGACAGCAATATCGACAACAACGTAGCCAGCCAACTGGTCACGATACTCAGGAACAAGAATCACCAACGGCCGAACCCAGTGCATCCCGACAAGCGTATGCTGCTGAGAACAACCGGGCTGTTGAAGAAGCCAAGACGAAACGGCTAGCCCGCAAATTGAATTGGGCGATTGCTGGACTAGTCGTTGGGATTATTATTGTCTTTTTAATTTTATTTTTAACACCATAGAAAGTAGGCGCTAGGCTCACATGAAATTTGGAATTATTTGTGCGATGGAAGAAGAACTTAAAACGTTACGGGATGCTTTGCAAGACGAAAAGATCGTTAATATTAAGGATATTACGTTCTATGATGGGACAATTGATCAGCAGGAAGTTGTCTTAGTGCAATCAGGCATTGGTAAAGTGCAAGCTGGTATGACTACGGCTTTAATGATTACTAACTTTGATGTGGACGTTGTCATCAACTCTGGTTCTGCAGGTGGGATTGGCGCTGGTTTGCATGTCGGTGACGTTGTCGTAGCTAAGGCAACTGCTTATCACGATGTTGATGCGACGGCCTTTGACTACGAATATGGCCAATTACCACAACAGCCACTATACTACGAAACGGATGCCAATTGGGTAAAGCAAATCATGGCGGCGGCCAAGGCAACCGGTTTGAATGCCAAGACTGGACTGATTGTTTCCGGTGACCAATTTATCGCAGGTAAGGCGGCTACCGATAAGATTTTAGCACACTTTCCAGAAGCACTATCTAGTGAAATGGAGGGCGCCGCAATTGGTCAAGCTTGTCACCAGTTCCAGACGCCATATGTGGTGATTCGCGCGATGTCTGATGTCGGTGATGAAAATGCCGGTGTTAGTTTTGACGAATTTATCCTGGAAGCGGGTAAGCAGTCCGCAGCGATGTTACTTGCATTATTTGCGGCGCAAAATTAGTCAGATGTATCGCAGCGATGCTAATAACTAAGAATTATTTAGAAGGAAGTATGATGTAATGAAGCAAGTGTACCTAGACAATGCGGCAACGACCCCAATGGCAGCGTCCGTTATTCAGACGATGACGGATCAAATGACGAATACGTTTGGCAATGCTTCAAGCACCCACGCATTCGGTCGGGCCGCCCGTGAAGTTTTAGACGATAGTCGGCACGTGATTGCCCAAAGCATTAACGCAGCTGACGATGACATTATCTTTACCAGTGGTGGTACAGAAAGTGATAATACGGCGGTGATGCAGACCGCGTGGACGCGCCAACATTTAGGCAAGCATATTATTACGACGGCAATCGAACATCAAGCAATTCTTAAATCGACTGCTTTTTTGGCAGAACATGGGTTTGAGATTACTTATTTACCCGTGAATGAACAGGGACAAATTAGTCTGGATGATTTGAAGGCGGCACTACGTCCTGATACGATTCTCGTCTCAATCATGACCGGGAATAATGAAGTTGGTTCACAGATGCCAATCCATGAAATTGGTGAATTGTTAAAGGATCACCAGGCATGGTTCCATACGGATGCAGTGCAGGCCTACGGGTTGTTGGATATTGATGTGCAACGGGATCATATTGACATGTTGTCCACCTCAGCACATAAAATCAATGGGCCTAAATTCTTGGGCTTCTTGTATAGACGCAATGGCATTAACTTTCCTAGCTTTGTCAAGGGTGGCGAACAGGAAGATAAGCGCCGTGCCGGTACTGAAAATATCCCGGCAATCGCGGGCTTTGCCACGGCCGTGCAAGAACTGACGACCGCTGAGAAAGCCCACCGGCAGGCTAAGTATCGTGAGTTCAAGCAATACATCGTTGACCAGTTAACGGCTAACGGAGTTGATTTTGAAGTCAACGGGTCCCTCGGTGAGCATAACTTGCAACACGTTTTGAACTTATGGATCAAAGGGGTATCGACCTATACAATGCAAACTAACCTGGACTTAGGTGGTGTCGCAGTTTCTGGGGGCTCCGCATGTACGGCGGGGAGCCTAGAACCATCACACGTTTTAATTGCAATGTATGGTGAAGACTCTCCCCGGATCAGCGAGTCGATTCGGTTGAGCTTTGGTCGCTATACTACTAAGGCTGATCTGGATCAGTTTGTAACGGTGCTGACGAAGACGACGCAGCGCTTATTAAAAAAGCAGGGGGCGTGACGATGGCATACACAACAACGGTTAAACTAGATGGGGATACTAAGACGTATACGCTGAGTCCAACGGTCAAGAAATACACGTTGATGGATTTGGGTTTTGTGAAGGGTCGCTCGGGCGCGTTTAGTTTTGAACGTTCCTTGGATCCCACTTCACCCTATCAAGCGGCTTTCAAGCTGAAGATGACAGTCAATGCGGATTTGACTGGGTTTAAGATGACGACGGTAACGGGCAATGGTGTCCAACGGGCAAATATTTTCAAAAATGACGCCCATCCGGAAGCTGTTGAACAATTACGGTATATTTTAGCTAACTTTATTGAACGGGATGTCCTCACGACGGACTAATCAGGGAACGCCTGGCTTGCAGCCGGCGTTTTCTTTGTTATAATGGAACTTACTGGACTTGTACGACCTTCAAATCGTGGATTCTCCAGAATCTTTTGGAAATGATGGTGAAAAGTATGACTGATCACAGTAACACGCGTGTCGTTGTCGGCATGAGTGGTGGTGTTGATTCATCCGTAGTGGCGTTGCTCTTGAAGCAGCAAGGTTATGACGTGGTGGGCGTGTTTATGAAGAATTGGGACGATACGGACGAAAATGGTGTCTGTACCGCGACCGAAGATTATAAAGATGTTGCCAAAGTGGCAGATAAAATTGGGATTCCTTATTACTCGATTAACTTCGAGAAGGAATATTGGGACCGGGTCTTCACGTACTTCTTAGACGAATACAAGAAGGGACGCACACCGAACCCCGATGTTATCTGCAACAAAGAAATTAAGTTTAAGGCGTTTTTAGATTACGCGATGGATTTAGGGGCGGATTACATTGCCACTGGTCATTACGCGCGGTTACAACATGATGAAGATGGCACGATGCACCTTTTGCGTGGTGTTGACAGCAACAAGGACCAAACTTATTTCTTAAGTCAGCTGGATTCGAAGACCTTACAAAAGGTGATGTTCCCACTTGGCGAAATGGTGAAGCCTGACGTTCGTAAGCTTGCTTTAAACGCGGGCTTGGCAACAGCTAAGAAGAAGGACTCCGTTGGGATCTGCTTCATTGGCGAAAAGAACTTCAAGGAATTCCTAGGCCATTACTTACCAGCAACACCAGGTAAGATGATGACTTTCGATGGTCAAGTAAAGGGTGAGCACGCCGGGCTGATGTATTACACGATTGGCCAGCGCCGCGGACTTGGTATCGGTGGTGATGGTGAGGATAACGAGCCATGGTTTGTGGTCGGTAAAGATCTGAAGAAAAATATTCTGTATGTTGGCAAGGGCTACCATAATCCGCACCTGTACGCAACCCACTTAAAGGCGTCCGACTTACACTTTGTGACTGATGAAGACTTAGGTAATGACTTCCACGTGACGGCAAAGTTCCGTTACCGGCAAAAAGATTCTGGTGTGACGGTGCATTTTAATGATGACCACACGGAAGTTACCGTGACTTTTGATGATCCAGTTCGGGCGATTACTCCTGGACAGGCCGTTGTCTTCTACAACGGTGAGGAATGCTTAGGTTCCGGTATGATTGACGCTGCTTATAATGATGAGCGCGTCTTACAGTATGTTTAGTTCGTAATTGGTTTACCGCTGATCAAGCTGAGCTTGATTAGCGGTTTTTTTGTATGTATTGGGTCGGCCGTGGCCGGCGTACGTCAAAGCTTAGGTCGGACTTGCTTTTCTTGGCTAGGTTGATTAAGCTAAATGGAGTATGATCAATCGGACTGATTGGTTATAATCGATAAGCTGTTGTGGGATGGAATGATTATGAGACAATTAGCACATTTTAAATTTTTTGATACGCTATCTAAGAAAATGGTAGCCGGTTTTATTATCTTAATTCTGATTGGGACAGTCTTACTGAGCCTCCCATGGGCGACGCCAGCGAACGTGCACACGTCGTTGATCGATGTGTTGTTTACGTCGGCATCAGCGACATGTATTACTGGGCTGACCGTCGTCAATACTGCTGCGCACTGGACAACGTTTGGTCAATTGGTGATTCTGGTACTTTCGGAGGTCGGTGCGCTGGGCTACATGACCTTTGCGGTACTCCTCTTTAATATTATGCGTCGTCAGATCGGTCTCTCTACGCAGTTGATGGTCAAGGCCTCCCTGAATTTGGAACGATTGAGTGATACTAAAAGCGTTATGAAGTATGTCGTGGGTTTGTCACTGCTCTTTCAGCTAGGCGGTCTTGGGTTGCTCGCAATTGATTTTGTACCTCGATTTGGTTGGCGTCACGGATTGTATGTGTCACTATACCATGCGGTTATGTCATTTTGTAATGCCGGTTTTGATGTGTTTGGCGATAGTCTGCAAGGCTTTCGTAATGATCCATACGTCTTGACGGTCACGATGATCCTAATTATTGCGGGTGGCCTTG
Organism: Lactiplantibacillus sp. C232; assembly: GCF_023806725.1. NCBI lineage: Bacteria > Bacillati > Bacillota > Bacilli > Lactobacillales > Lactobacillaceae > Lactiplantibacillus > Lactiplantibacillus sp. C232. The sequence goes on along the minus strand of NZ_JAMSKZ010000010.1, from coordinate 90,493 downwards.
GATTTTTAGTTTGGCGTGACGTGCTGCTGTACCATACGCGTAAGCGACTGACTTTAAATTCCAAACTGACCTTACTCACAACTTTCAGTTTATTTGTCATCGGTTTTGTCTTGTTGTTGATCACTGAACGTGACTTGGAACTGTTGCCAACCGGAATGTCGTGGGTCAACCGAACGATCAATACGCTGTTTTTAAGTGTTACCCCCCGGACAGCGGGTTTAATCACAATGCCTACTCAAGGATTGCAAGCGGGGAGTTTATTGGTCATTATGATTCTGATGTTCGTTGGTGGGACGCCTGGATCGACTGCGGGTGGGATCAAGACGACAACGTTTGGCGTTTTGATGTTCCAAAGTATTGCCCAGCTACGTGGTCGCCGTGATGTTGAGTTTAGTCATCGTCGTTTTAGTCAGGAGAATATCAATCGGGCGCTAATGCTGATTTTCTTGGCTAGTATTGTGCTGACAGTGGCAACACTGATCTTAACGCAGACTGAAAAAATTCCGAAGGGCTTCGGGTTGGAATACGTTTTGTTTGAAGTGTTATCAGCATTTGGAACCGTCGGACTCAGTTTGGGATTGACGCCCAATCTGACTTTGATTGGGAAGATTGTAATCATGATGCTAATGTTTATTGGCCGGGTGGGGATCTTCACGTCACTCTACGCGCTTTCCAGACGTCAAGCTAGGGTGAACTTGATCCGTTATCCGGCAGAAAATATTTTGATTGGTTAGGTGGGCAACATGCGAAAAAGTTTTGCTGTATTTGGTCTAGGACGGTTTGGTGAGAGTGTTGTTCGGGCGCTTGCCGCAGCTCATCAGGATGTTTTGGCCGTTGATATTAACGAAGAACCAGTTAACGAGCTAATGGACGTGGCGACACAGACAATGATTGCTGATACCCGTGACGAGCAGGTGTTGCGTGATTTGAACGTCGATACGTTTGATTATGTGATTATTGGGATTGGCAATAATATGGAAGCCAGTATTCTGACGACGATGTTGAGCAAGGAGCAGGGGGCGAAAAAGGTCATCGCCAAGGCCGAAACTAGCGACCAGGGGCGGGTCCTTGAACGGGTCGGCGCTGACCAAGTCGTATTTCCGGAACGTGATATGGGTCAGGGCATTGCCCACCGCATCCTTTCCAACCATATTTTAAACTTTATTGACTTAAGTGATGAGTATACGTTGGCCGCAATCGAGATTACGGATCCGAACTTTGTTAATCAGAATCTGATCGATTTAAAGATCCGGCAACGTTTTGGTCTGACGGTAATTGCAATCAAACACGAGAAACACATTGATGTCTCGCCCAAGCCGACGGATATGATGGCCCTCCATGATGTGATTACTGTGGTTGGTCCAGTTAAGGGCGTTATTGCGTTAGATGAAGCGTTAAAAAAATAAATGAATTAATGATGTAAAAACATCAAGGACAACGGGCCTTGATGTTTTTTTGGTTACAAGGGTGACTGGGTATCCACGTTGTGGCCGGTTATCACCAGGCGTTTAATTAATATGGAAAGTTAATGAATCAAAACATAACCCACAGTTTCGATTGGTATACATGATAAACTATGGTTGGCGTCAGGGGAAGAGGACGGTGAAAGCGGAATCATAAAGTGATTAGTAAACTAATATGGTAGCAGGCGACTGGAAAAGCAGTCGATTGAGAAGGAGGAAGCAACATGCGAACTTTTAAATTAATGACCGGGTTGAGTGGTGGCGCAACTTTACTATCACTTGCGCTAATGCCCCTAGCGGCGTTAGCGGCCGGACCCGGAACAGCAAGCAACAATTTGACGACAGTTTCGTCTGGTTATGTTGCGGATAGCACGGGTAATGCGGAAGCGTTATCGAATGCACAATTTACGGTTATGCCCGGTGAATTAACGTTGGATGCTGTGCCAAATATCGCGTTAAGTTCGACCAACGTTAAGAATATTGCATCTGCTGCCACAACGTTAAATGCAACAAGTAGCAATACGTCGGGAGGCAGTGGCTATGATGGCAATGGTAGTGGCAATTTAAACGTTAGCGACTTTCGGGGAAATCATGCTGGCTGGACGTTGACAGTTGGGATGGGACCGTTTAGTTCGGGAGCGGCTAAAGTTGACTCGGCCACATTGAATTTGAATATGACCAAGGGTAACGCTGACAATGCTAATACTGCCGCGCCGACCGCATTGAGTTTGAATCAGAGCGAAGTGACAAACGGATGGGTCGCGAGCCCACAAACGTTATGGAATGCTGCTGCAGATAGTGGTGAAGGTTCAAATACAGCGACGACTGCCACGAGCAGTTCATTGCAAGTCGGTAAGCAGTCCAATATTTCTGCTGGAACTTACACAGCAACGCTTTACTGGACGCTTCAAAATGCACCAGCAGCTGCTGCAGCAACACCAAAAGCAGCTTCATAGGTTCAGCTGATCATCGCGCGTCGTTATTCAATGATTAAGTGAAGTGGGGGTGTTTAGAATGCGATGGAAACAAATCGGTCAGTGGTGGTTATTAGTGTTGGCATTGCTACTAGGCGGGCTTTTAGGGTCATTACCTGGTCAAGCGGCATCTAACACACCCGCATCGGGTTTTATTCTGACACCCCTACTGCCCAAGGATCAACTAGATAAGCAGGCGGGTTACTTTAATATGAAGGTCACGCCGGGAACGACGTCAACGTTCAGAGTCTCCGTCAGCAATCCTGGTAAATCAGCAATTACGTTGCAGGTAACACCGGTCAACGCAACGACCTCAGATGCAGGCAGCGTCGCGTACGTGCCGTCTAAGCGGCATGACCCATCTGCCACGACGACGTTTACTGACATGACGTCAAGTGGCGTCGTAGTTAAGTTAGCGGCTCATCAAGCGAAAACGGTGGCTTTTAAGACCACGATTCCCAAGTCTGGGTTCCAAGGGGAGGTGTTAGGTGGCCTCTTTGTCACCAATCCAACCGCCAATGCGGCCCGGCCAACGACGAGTCAAGGTTTTATGTTGAAGAATCGCTATGCAGAGGTTACAGCGGTGGCGCTTTGGTGTCAGCCGCAAGTGACGATTCCAGTTAAGTTAGTCCTCGATGAAGTCAAAGTGACGCCCACCAATGGGCAACCAGTACTCTTTGCCAAACTCCGTAATCTGACGCCGACACTTTTTGGACAACTCAAAATTCAAGCACGCGTTATTCAACGCACGACGGGAAAAACCGTTGCCACGCAGCAACTTAAATCAGGATCAATGGCACCGAATAGCTGGTTTAACTATCAAGTCGCGTTGGGCACGCAAAACTTAGCCGCAGGGAAGTACCGACTAAAATTGCATCTAACGAGCGGCCAGCGTGTCTGGGATTTCACCCGTGACTTTACCTTGACTGCAGAACGGGCGCAACAACATAATCATCATCTGGTTGGACCGCGTCAGGTCAACTGGTGGCTGTGGGGTGCAGTGGCACTAGTCATTCTCTTAGCACTTCTAATGGCGGCGTACTGGTTTGGCCAGCGGCGTTCGCGTAAGGAGTGAGGAACGATGAGAAAGTTGATCAAGGCTTGTGGCCTAATGGTGATAAGTATGCTGGTTGGTTTAGGTATCGTCACGAGTGCCTTAGCAGCCAAAACGGCGCCCCAATCGCCAAGCAGTCCACCGAGTTCCGTCTTAGGTTTGAATCTATCGGGCGGTTTTTCACAACAGCCAATCGATTCAAATGTGATTGGTGGCAACTCAGTAACGCTGTCGGTTCGGGCCCAGCGCAGTGCGCTTGAGGCGGCGACAAGTCTGTTGAGTGGTCGCAAGTACGTTTGGTGGGAATCGACGGATGAGGGGCAAACCTATCAGAAGATTGGCACTAATAGTCGAACCTATACTTTCAATGCGCCGCAAGTGACCAAAACAACGCATCTTTATTTTCAGGTCCAGTATGATTTCTCTGGTGTTGGGGCGTTTCCTGATTATTGGTCCAAAATCGCGAAAGTGACGGTCACGCCAGCCCGGGTGGTAACGACTGGCATCAAAGTGACGAGTGATGACGCGTGGCTCAATAATGCACAAACGACCATGGTACATGCAGCACTGACGCCAGAGGAAGCAACGGATCCAATTACTTGGAAGAGTAGTGACCCGTCACTTGCGGCAGTTGATGAATATGGGAATGTGACCGCAGCGGATGCCGCCACGGATAATTCCGGAAAAGCGGATGATCACGGAACTGTCACGATTACCGGAACCTCTAATGGTCTGAGTGATAGCGTCAAAATTTTGGTTGGAGCGTTACAAGATGTGACGGTCGTAGAAGGGACGCCGGCAACATTTACATTACCAGCATTGCCCGAGGGGGTGACTGTTAGCAATTGGTATCGTGTCAAGAATGGTAAGGCTACAGCCCTCAATGTCACGGATACGAGTTATACGGTCAAGGTACCGACCAATGCGGATGATGATGGAACGGCCTACTATGCGAGTCTAAGCTATCCGGTCAATGGCAAGCCACAGACGGTGACGACCAACGCCGCTTTGCTAACAGTTAAGAGTGGTGGGCGGTTATCATTGAGTGCCGTTCCTAATTTTAATTTTGGAACGTTAAACCTGCAGCGACTTGCACAAGGCACTGACTTGGCGACAGACCCGACGGCCGTAAAAGCTAATGACGGTTATGACGGTAATAATGACTATCGGTTGGCCGTGGTTGATGACCGGACTGTTGGGGCTGACTGGCAGTTAATGGCGAGTCTGAGTCCCTTTACTGCTGGAAATACAACAATCAAGACGGCTCGGTTAATGCTCAAAGACTCGACGGGAGTGCTCAATCAAACGATACCAACGGATGGTTCGACAACCAGCGTTTACCGGCAAACTGGTCATCAGAGTCAAACTTTTGATGTGGCACCTAGTTCATTACAGTTACCAGCAACACCATTGGCAACGCCTGGTGAGTATCAAAGCATTATTACTTGGACCTTGGCGATTGTGCCCGCTGCATAATAATTAGTGGTGGTAAGTAGTGTTTCAAAGCTACTTACCACTTTTTTGTTAAAGCAGGGTAATGCTGGAGTTGAAGTTGGTTCGGCTGATTTAGTTTACATAATTATATTTTTATTAAGTAGATTGGAAAAACGACGATTTACTCTTACGGCTGAGTAGTACGGTGAATAACAGCCATTGGCAGTATGGCGTAGCAGTTGCATACTTAGTGGCTAAAAGATACCATGCCCGGTCAACTGATCGCGTTTATCAAATAATAGCGTGATGATCGTTAAAATTCGTGAACAGATTTTGAAAATCAGTCTGAAAACTGTCATAATATAGAACGTAAGACGTGTTGCGAGCGTGACGAAGTATCACGACCATCCGCCACGTCATTTGAAGTATTAACAGGGTTGGCCTAACGGCGATTGACGATGAGTTGCAATGATACTGCTGAATCATCGCAACCGTTATTCAGTTTGGAGGGGCCATTGCTCGAAAATAAGATCAAATCAAGACACTAGAGTAAGGAAGTAAGCAATTGACAAAACTATTATTTGTTCGCCATGGGAAAACAGAGTGGAATCTTGAGGGGCGCTATCAAGGCTCTCAGGGAGATTCACCATTATTACCGACTAGTTATCAAGAAATTCATGAATTGGCAGCGGCGCTCCAGGATATTCGGTTTAGTCATATCTATGTCAGTCCGTTAAAACGGGCGCGTGATACAGCGATGACACTACGTAATGATTTGACACAATCAGAGTTACCCATAACGGTACTGAGTCGTTTACGGGAGTTCAATCTCGGTAAGATGGAAGGAATGGCCTTCACGGATGTTGAAGCTACGTATCCGGCCGAATTCGACGCGTTTCGAAATCATCCGGATCAGTATGACCCGACAGCGATTCAGGGGGAGAGCTTTCAACAACTGCTGAAGCGGATGACTCCCGCTATTAAGCAAATTGTTCAAGCAAATCCACGTCGCGATGACAATGTTTTGATCGTTAGTCATGGTGCGGCCTTGAATGCCTTGGTCAACTCATTATTGGGAGCGACACTGGCGACGTTACGGCAACGGGGTGGCTTGTCGAATACGTCAACAACAATTTTAGAGACGCGTGACCGTGGTCAACATTTTAAGCTATTAGATTGGAATGACACCTCATACCTATCACGGCGGCCCGATGCAACTGATACGATTTAATATAGAAGGAAGTGGTTCGGATGGCAAAAACATCACGTCCTAGCAAAGCTAAACAGCAAGCACTAGTCCATCAACTCATTGGCAAGATTGATGCACAGCCCGAGGACTACCATGCTTATTATGAACTAGTGGTATTATTAACGGCTGGTCAAGATTTTGAACAGGCAGAGGCGTTAGCAATGAAGGCGTTGGGAAAGTTTGACCACCAACAACCCGCAGCCGACTACCTGCGTTATGCGTTGGGAAATGTCTATTATCAAGCTCAAACTTATGACAAAGCGTTACCATATTATCAACAAATTACGGATGATCAACTAAAACAGGATGCTTATTTAATGAGTGCACAAGCTTTAATGGCCCAACACGATTACCAACATGCCCTAGTCTGGGCCATTACGGCTCAAGAGGCACGTCCACAACAACTTGACGCTAATTTGTTAGTAGCAGACATATTACTTGCATTAGGCAATAATCAGCAAGCATCGGATTACTATCAACGCGCATATAAGATTGATTCGCAATCTGGGCGAGCTGCTTTTAACCTTGGACTGACCGCAATGGTACTGGGGAAACCGTATGCCACCTGGTTTGAACGCGCGCATAAATTGGACAGTCAATATTTTAAAAGTCATCAGCAACAGCTAACGGATATTGAAAAAATGTTAGCCGCACAAGCAGATAATCAAAATCACTAATTTAGGAGGATTTCCGTGACGGACGAACAAGCACATTTATTTTCCGACGATATTGGTCGGGAACCGGTCACACACTTTATCGTCGGTAAAGTCGCTGCCGTTTTTTTTAGCAGTGCCGATAGTTTTTATAAAGTCTTATTAGTCAAAGTAACTGAACAGAACATTGATTGGTCGGAAGATGAGATCGTTGTTACTGGAAATTTTGCGGATATTCAGGAGGAGACAACGTATCGTTTTACCGGTAAAACGGTCACGCATCCCAAATACGGGGTTCAGTTTCAAGCGGATAATTATCAAAATGAAACGCCCACGACACGCGCAGGCTTGATTGCCTATCTATCTGGTAGTGATTTTCCTGGGTTGGGTAAGCGGACTGCTGAGCGAATCGTCGATACTTTGGGCGAAGATGCCATTGATCAAATTTTAGCTGATCCGAAGGTTTTAAAACCAATCGGACTTCGGGCCAGCGTTCAGACGACTTTGATCGACACGCTCACGGTCAATAACGGTTTGGAGCAAACTATCATTGGACTTAATGCGTACGGTTTTGGGAGTCGGTTAGCTGCGGCCATCTATGCACGCTATCAAGGTGACACTTTGGCTAAGATTCAAGAGAACCCGTACTGTTTGGTTGAGGATATCAAAGGCGTCGGGTTCAAAAAAGCGGATCAAATTGCGGCCCAACTTAAAATTGATCCCCAAGCGGATGACCGGTTAAAGGCGGCCCTATTGACTGAGATTAATGAGCTGTGCGTGGAAAACGGTGATACGTATACCACGGCTCAACCGTTGCTGAATCAAACGTTGCAACTACTTGAGAATGCTCGCAATGTTCAAATTGATCCTTCGAAGCTGGCTGATCAGTTGGTCGTCTTGGCGAAGGAAAATAAAATCGTGGGTGACGAGAATCGTATCTACTTGCGCGGCCTCTATGAAGCCGAGTGGCGCGTTGCGGAACATTTACAACGGTTGTTAGCCGCCGATAATGATGAAAAATTGTCTGAACGTGCCGTGGATCATGCTATCGAGCATGTCGGTCGAGCTAGCAACATTACTTATGATGAATCACAAACCGAAGCACTAAAAGCGGCGATTACGGCGCCTGTTTTTCTACTAACTGGGGGACCGGGGACTGGTAAAACGACCATTATCCGTGGCTTAGTCGCGCTCTATGCGGAATTACACGACGTTGCACTAGATATCAATCAGTATAAGGATAAGCCTTTTCCAATTCTGTTGGCGGCACCGACTGGACGGGCAGCCAAGCGGATGGCTGAAACGACTGGGCTCCCAGCTAGTACTATTCATCGGTTGCTTGGGTTGACGGGGCGTGAAGATGGTCCCGAGGAGCCTAGTAAGGAATTAGATGGGGGCCTCCTGATTATTGACGAAATGTCGATGGTTGACACGGTACTGTTTCAGCAGTTACTGACGGCGATTCCAAGTCACATGCAAGTCATTCTTGTTGGCGATAAGGATCAACTGCCATCGGTAGGAGCCGGGCAAGTGTTTCATGATTTATTGAAGTTTAGTGAACTGCCCCAAATTGAGTTAACGACAATCTACCGGCAGGGCAATGATTCCAGTATTATTCCGTTGGCCCACGCCATCAAAGATGGTTATTTACCGGCCGATTTTGCCGTCAACCAACCGGATCGCTCATTTATTGCCTGCAACGCTTATCAAGTCAATCACATTGTTGAACAAGTTGTGGCACGTGCCAAGGCGAAGGGCTTCAGTGCTGAGGAGGTACAAATTCTGGCCCCGATGTATCGCGGCACTGCCGGGATCGATCAGCTGAATACCACGGTTCAGAAAATCTTTAATCCGTTGAAGAGTGCCCGTCAGAAGCATCTAACGTATAACGGTCAAGATTTTCGGGTCGGTGATAAGGTCCTGCACCTCGTTAATTCACCCGAGGATAATGTTTTTAATGGCGACATTGGTAAAATCGTCGGTATCGATCTGGCAAATGATTCTCACAATGAATCGAAGAAAGACCAGATCACGATTGCCTTTGATCAAAATGAAGTGACTTATCAACGCAATGAATGGAATCGATTGACATTAGCGTACAGTATGTCGATCCACAAGTCTCAAGGGAGCCAGTTTAAAATGGTGATTCTGCCACTGGTACCACAATTTGCACGGATGCTACAACGCAATCTACTGTATACTGCCGTGACACGTGCTGAACAAATGCTGATCCTGTTAGGTGATAGTCAATCATTTGAGCGGAGCGTTACCAATGAATCGGTTAATCGCCAAACCACACTGACGAAACGGTTACAACAAGTCTTTTGCGGGGATACCGTATCCGATGAAACGGCCACTATTGCGACTACTGACCAAGCAGAGGCAATGCCAGCCGGCGAAAAAGCGACGGCGGTTAAGAAAGTTGCTTCTGACGAGGAGTCGGCCACTGAAAAAACTCAGGAACCGAGTTCCCAGTCTGCTGGACCAACAATTTTGACCCCAGCGCTAGTCAGCGCTGGCCGAATCGATCCGATGATTGGCATGAATGGTATCACGCCAGCTAATTTCATGCCGCAAGTAGCTAATTGATAATTAATTGGTTATTGCAACTGAAATTACGGTGAACGACACATTGTCGGCGACGCTCATTATGCAAGAAAATTTGCTTGTGTGCGGTTTTTAGCCGTGGTTACTGCTATAATCAAAGTAGCAAAATCATCAAACAACTTTTATGGAGGTCGTTATGTCAACAGATCAATCTTATGCCAAACTGAAACTGTTTGCCCTGAATTCGAACCTACCGTTAGCCGAAAAAATTGCGCAGCGGGTCGGAATTCCACTCGGCAAAAGTTCCGTAAAGCGGTTTAGTGATGGTGAAATTCAGATCAACATCGAAGAAAGTATTCGTGGGGCGGAAGTTTTCGTCATTCAATCTATTTCGGAACCGGTCAATGATACAATATTAGAATTATTGATCATGATCGATGCCTTAAGACGTGCTAGTGCCAGTCAGATTAACGTGGTTATTCCTTATTACGGGTACTCACGTCAAGATCGCAAAGCGCGTTCACGTGAGCCCATTACTGCGAAATTAATTGCAACGTTATTGGAAAAGGACCGGGCCAGTCGAGTCTTGACGGTCGATTTGCACGCCGCACAGATTCAAGGATTCTTTGATATTCCGGTTGATCATTTATTTGCGGCCCCACTCTTGGCAAGTTATTTTAAAGATCGCGGCATTACCGATAATCTCGTCGTCGTGTCACCAGATCATGCCGGTGTTTCGCGGGCACGTAAGATGGCAGAACTATTGGGGGCCCCAATTGCGATTATTGATAATCGACACCCAGATGATGATGACCTAGTGCCAAGTAGTATTATTGGTGATGTGAAAGGGCGCGTCGCCATTGTGATCGATGATATGATTGATACGGGAACCCGGTTCGATGTCTCGGCAGATGCTTTAGCACAAGCGGGAGCAGCGACCGTATACGGCTGTGCGACTCACGCAATCTTTTCACAGGATGCAGTGGCTAAATTACAGGCTTCCAAGTTCGAGAAAGTCATCGTGACGGATACGATTCAGATCCCAGCGGATAAACAATTTGATAAGTTGGTGCAACTTTCGGTTGGTCCATTATTGGGTGATGCAATCAAATTAGTACATGAACAGCAACCAGTTGATCGGTTGTTTGATCCTCGCATCTAGATCGCAACTTTAAGCACATTAACCTACAAAAAGGTTAATGTGCTTTTTGGTTCGTTTACTGAATAGCGTAACTCGTCCAAACAGTGCAACTAATTACTTGAAGTAATCAAAAGATAACATTCCGTTTATATGCATAAACGTTGCTATAACAGCCAAATGCGCCGCTTTGGCATTGGCAAACGTTTTTTAAAATAACCGGACTGTTTTGTAAAAAAACGAGCGATTCTAGTTTGTATTTTGGTAAATTGTGCTACAATAAAATTATGATTTGTAAAAGCAGGTTAAGAATTTCTTAATCTTCAGTCACAAGACGATTTTGTTACTGTTAATTTGAGTTCAAAAACTAAGGAGTGAATTAAATGTCACAAGCACATACAACGGGCAAGGTCCTAGCCAGTACGGTTGGTGCCGTTGGTTTATTGCTTGCTACAGGCCAAGCTGCCAATGCTGCCTCAATCACTGTAAAAGCAAACGATACAGTTTGGGGCCTCGCTCAACAACACGGTGTTTCCGTGCAGAGTATTGAAAAACTTAACCAGATTAAAGCATCTGATGGTAATATCGATTTAATTTATGTTGGTCAAAACTTACAAATTGGTGGATCCGCAACTAAGACCGCCACGACTAAGTCAGCAACTAAGAAAGCCGCTACTAAGGGTACATATACCGTTAAAGCGGGTGACACTCTTTGGGCGCTTGCTGATAAGTACAACACTTCTGTTCACGCTCTCCAGACGTTAAATGGTCTTTCTGGCGATTTAATTGTGGTGGGTCAGAACATTCAAGTGCCAGGAGCAACGACCAAGACGACCGCTAAGACGAGTCAAAAAACAACCATGTCAGCTACTAGTGCAGCGTCAACTACGAGTACGACTGCCAAGGCTACGACGGCTGTTAGTGCGAGTTCCACCTCAAGTACAAGTGCGAGTTCGGTTTCAAGTGTGAGTGCAAGCGTTGTAAGTAGCACCAGTGCAGCAAGTCAGGATGCTGTCAGTGCGAACTCAGCAAGCAGTACTAGCACGTCAACGATATCATCATCGACCGGCTCTGTTGCTTCATCAACGGCTACGACCTCAAATGCACCGGTCAAAGCAGTCGCAACGAGTGCAGCCATATCAGCAAGTAGTGCTAGTTCTTCGACTGCTACCAGTCAGTCGAAGAGTGTTGCAGCGAGCGCCTCAGTAACGAGTAGCGCGTCCTCATCAGCTGCTAGTTCAACAACGACTAGTCAAAGTACCGCTTCAACTGCGAGTGCAACTAGTACTAGCAGTACGACTGCTACTAGCACAGCTAGTCAAGCATCAAGTACAGCTGCTAGTGCAGCATCAACTACGAGTACAGCGAGCCAGAGTAGCTCGGCAGCGACTAGTTCAAGCACGACCAGTCAGAGTAGTTCTTCAGCAGCCACTAGCAGTGCAAGCAATACCGCAAGTAGTACCGCAACGACTAATAGTAGCAGTACCACTACTAGTTCAACGAGTGATTTAGCTACTGGTTCTGTAACCGGCCTTGCGCTGAAGTTGGCTAGTGCCAACATCCCTTATGTTTGGGGTGGTGCGAGTCTTTCGGGAATGGATTGTTCTGGTTTAGTTTCCTATGTTTACCAACATGCAGCTGGGATTACCTTGCCACATAGTACGGTTGCACAGGAATCTTATGTGACTACGCATTCCGTTGCGGATGCTCAACCTGGAGATATTTTATTCTGGGGTAGTCGTGGTAGCACTTATCACGATGCCATCTATATTGGAAATAATCAATACGTTGCGGCTCCAACTGAAGGCCAAAACGTTCAAGTTCAGACAATCAGTTCTTACTTCATGCCAAGTTTTGCAGGTACGGTTAAGTAAGCCGATTTTAATTGCTAATACCCCTAACACGATATTGTTAAGTGTTAGGGGTATTTTTATTTAAATTTTTTTGAATTTTATGATTTAAACTTACCAATAATTGTGGTATATTATGTTTGTCGTTTTTCAATTCGAAAAATTGGACCATCTATTGTGATAAGGAAGTGCTATCAGTGAGTAATCGTTTTGAGATTCTGGAAGAATATCAAGAGGCTAATACCGAACTCGATCATTTAAGGACGCTAGCCGTTCGGCAACAGGATCGCTCACGGGTTGTGACCATTTATCCGCATTTGAAAGAACGGGTGAGTCACTTATCTCGTAAATGTGAACAACTTGACATGCTTCTGGAAGCAATCAACGCTTCTGAGGACTAAGATTAATCAAGACTGACTGTGTGACCATATTGAGATGGTCAGCAGTCTTTTTTATTAGCCGAGTGGGTGGGGAGTCAATTAAGTGGTCATTAGCATTGCTGGCCGGTAAGTGGACGGTGCTCAAGTAGTATGAATTGCCAATCTGGGTCCTATAAAAAAGTCGTTGCGGGCATCTTCGCAACGACTTTTTATCGCTAATTTGTATTGTTTTAGCAGTAGAGTTAGTGGTGGTCATGGATACTAGTGTCGATCCAGAATGGGTAGGGATGGGTGGACAAGTAGAGGTCGTAGTTACGATTCCCAATAATTTGACCATCCATCTGACCAATTTCAACAGAGTTAACCAATAAGTGCAAGTTAGCGTTGCGATAATGGTGAACGAAACGCGACTTGAGATGACGGCCACCCAGTAGCAGTAAGACGAACAACCAGAGGATAATCCACCAGTGAGGCTCTTCGACAACGATTAATTCGAGCTGATCATCGTGCAGATTAGCCTGAGGCAGAATTTTAACTCCGCCACCAAAGTATGGAATGTTCGAGACTGTACAAAGGAAAGCCCGCTTATAATAGTCTCGCTTCCGGTTAACGTGTACGGTTAGCGGGAAGCCTTCCTGTTGGGAATATGCGGCCAGCATGTTACTGAGATAAGCCCAACGACCCAGACGGCCCTTCTTTTTGCTACGGTTTGTGTCATCAACGATTTGAGCGTCAAATCCTAAACCAACGTTGTTGACGAAATACCGGTGTTCGTTTTTCAAGGTTTCATGGAAATAACCAACATTTAACGAACGGGGCCGCATATTGTTGAGTACTTGTGCAAGTGCAATTGCTGGATCAGTCGCCATACCCAGACCGCGAGCAAAGTCGTTGCCCGAACCTCCAGGAATGTAGGCGAGCGGGATCGGTTCAGCTTGTGGGACCTGCATAATACCATTCAAGGCCTCGTTCAGTGTGCCATCACCACCAATGACCAGAATGACCGGGGTCACGTTTGGTCGTCGTTGAATGGTTTTAACGTACTCATTTGCGAGCCGAATTGTGTGGCCGGCATATTCAGAAATTCGATATTCAAATCGAATCTGTCGTTGTTCTAGAATCGGCTTGACGGTTTCCCAAACGACCTTACCGTGACCAGAGCCTGCCAGTTCATTAATAATAATGTAGTATTCAGCAATCAAAATTACACCTCATATCAGTCTTACACCATAAAAAACCGGAACGAGATCGTTCCGGCAAGTAGTTAGTTCATAATCAACATTGGCAGAATCATTGGGTGCCGTTCAGTCTTATCAAATAAGAAACTCTGCAGGTCGTCAATAATCGCATTGCGGATAGTCGCTTCGGTTGCTTTATCCGACTTCATTTTGCGCCGGATCGTACGGAAGACATGCCGCCGGGCTTCGTTAATTAGATCGCCAGACTCGCGCATGTAGACAAAACCACGTGACAGAATATCTGGACCAGCTTGGATCTCTTTTTTGTTCAAATTGATGGTAGCAACGACAACAACCAAACCTTCTTCCGAAAGCACTTGGCGGTCGCGTAACACAACGTTGCCAATATCGCCGATTCCAGAACCATCAACATAGACATCGCCAGCACCAAAGTGACCGGCAACCCGGGCAGAATCCTTAGTAAAGGCAAGCACATCACCATTTTCAAGGATAAAACTATGGTCTAGTGGCACACCACATTGTTCGGCCAGTTCGGTGTGAATCTTCAACATTCGATATTCACCGTGAATCGGCATAAAGAACTTTGGTTTCATCAGCCGTAGCATCAGTTTCTGTTCTTCCTGACCACCATGACCAGATGTATGAATGTTATTGACTTTACCATGAATGACATTCGCACCGGCTTCTTCGAGTTCGTTGATTACGTGGTTAACACTTAACGTATTACCAGGAATCGGTGAACTTGAAAAGATCACGGTGTCGCCAGGTTCAATAGAAATCTGGCGATGAGTACCGTTGGCAATTCGCGAGAGCGCCGCCATTGGTTCACCTTGGGAACCAGTACATAGAATCATGACTTTATTGGCGGGGAGGGAGCGTAAATCGTTAGCATCAACGATGGCTTCGTCAGGGATGTTTAAATAGCCTAATTCACGTCCGTTGACGATAGCTGCTTCCATACTACGCCCAAATACCGCGATTTTACGATGATGTTCAAGGGCGACCTGCGCTGCCTCTTGAATCCGCGAGATGTTAGAAGCGAAGGTAGCAAAGATGATTCGACCTTCAACTTGTTCAAAAATGTGGCGAATTGATTGCGCCACCCACCGTTCAGATTTCGTCCAGATTGGCCGTTCGGCGTTAGTACTGTCTGACATTAGCGCCAAGACACCACGTTCACCGAGATGCGCCATCTTTTGAAGGTTCGGCGGCTGGTTAGTAATTGGTGTCAGATCGAACTTATAGTCTCCGGTCTCTACAATCGTGCCAGGTGGTGTTTGAACGGCGATTCCCAGTGTATCAGGAATTGAATGGGTCGTTCTGAAGAACGAGACACGCGTCTTACGGAACTTGAGCACCGTATCTTCATTGATCTCGTGTAATTCAGTTGTTTTTAATAACCCGTGTTCCTCTAACTTACCCTTAATCAAGGCTAAGGCTAGGGGGCCGGCATAGATTGGCACGTTGATCTGTTTTAATAGGAATGGAATCCCACCGATATGATCTTCATGACCGTGCGTAATCACTAAAGCTTTTATTTTTTGCTGATTTGCAACTAGATAAGAATAGTCTGGAATAACGTAATCAATTCCGAGAAGTTCATCTTCAGGGAATTTAATTCCGGCATCAATCAGAATAATCTCATCTTGAAATTGGATACCATAGGTATTTTTCCCAATTTCTCCCAAACCGCCGACTGCAAAAACAGCGGTTTCGTTATTTTTGACGTTTAACCGTTTCATTTATTGAACTCCGTTAGGTGATACTCTGGATTTTTTTGTTCGTAATCCAAGAAGTTACCTTCTAACGGTTCGATAAATTCGATGTTGTGATCTGTATTATCTTCCACTAAGGTCCGTGCCGCTACTTCGGTCTCGGCTTCGAGATACAAAGATTGGGTCGTTTCCCGTTGTGGGTTCCGTTCTTTGGTTTCTTGGTAATATACTTTGTAAATCATGTGTAAAACTCCTTAATATAAACAAGATTTATTTAGATACTAAGTAATCTAAATAGATAGCAAAAATAAAAGTTTGATCCGTACACCAGGTTGTGTAAACACAACAATTATCTTACATTTTAGCATAATTTGAGATGGGTGTATACAATGTTAACTTTCTTCAAAAATAGAGCGGTTAAAAGAATTTTTTTTGATGAAACATGCTATGCTAAACATAAGTAATAAAATGAAAAATTCCTAAAATTGTGAATCATTATACAAAAAAAGAATTGAGGGTTGAGCATGCAGAGTTGGTTAACAATCATTGGTGGGGTACTAATGGCAATCGTCGTTTATGAATTGCTGCGACGGCAAGTGCTGAAGCGTGCAGCGTTGAAGATTCGGCGGGCTGGCCAACGAACGGTTGATAGTGCGATGGTAGCAGCATTCAAAGTGCTCGCAAATGCGATGACGATTCAAGAGGTTGCGGGGGCGATTCATTCGGTACCCGTCGCAGACGTCTGGGGGCGTGGTGTGATGGCCTTTGAGTACGTGCTAGATGCACCAGGCATGGTCACGGCCGATTTGCCAGAAGTTCGGCGATTATTCAATAACGAATTGCAAGCGTACGCAATTCACAATCAGGTGGTTGCTTTCCGGGAAGCTGGACCAGCGTTACGAGTGACTGATGCGTGGCTGCGCAGCGGACAGCTCCACTTAGATATTGCCTATTTGATGAATGAGGCCACTTTAGAGTATTTGGAAGATTTGCGTCGGTTGAATTCGAGTGCACCAAAAAAGCAGTCCTGAACATTTCAGGACTGCTTTTTTAAATGACTTTAAGAAATTAGAACTAAATCATCATCAGCGGCAAATGGATTGTCGCCATTGATATGGTCGTAGAATAAAATACCATGAAGATGGTCAATTTCATGTTGACAAACAATGGCCGGATAATTCTTGAGACGAATCTTTTTCTCTTCACCAGCCATATTATAGTAGCGTAACGTAATCCGATCGTGTCGAATAACGTAGCCAGCAATATCACGGTCGACGGATAAGCAACCTTCACCTTCAGTTAAGGCGCCGGGTTGGACGGAGTGACTGATGATCACGGGGTTGATAATGACGTCTTTAAAGACCGGTTCATCATCTTCATTTTCACTCGGAACAAGGACAGCAGCCATCTGTTCCGAAACGTCGACTTGCGGTGCAGCTAAACCAACACCGGCACGCAGTCCGTATTTTTTAGCCAATTCGGGATCCTGGCTGTTTTCTAAGTATTCCATCATGTCATTGGCCAACTTCTGATCAGCTTCACTCAACGGAAATTTAACTTGCTTTGCTTCCGCGCGTAACGTGTGATTACCTTCGCGGATAATGTCGCGCATTTTAATCAATTCCAATTACCTCCAAAATTAAGATCGCGCAGTTTACACTTAATACCTAGTTTATCATAAGCCTACGCCAAAAAGTAGCGCCCGTTATGAAAAAGATGAAAACAGAATTAAGCACAAATTAAATAGTTCACAATCATTTGGACAGAAAAAGCCGGCTTTTCGCTCTTTGGAAGGGCTTGCAAAAGATGAAACGCAATGGTAAATTAGACTTGTAATTATGAAAACGATTACGAACGCGGTGCGATGCACAACGTTTGTACGTTCATGAAAGGGATGTGTCATTTATGGACAACGAAAAACCAATTGTTGATTTTGGTGCGATCCGCGATGCACTTGGGAAAGACTTTGAGCCCGTGCAAGTATTGGATGGTCAAGCTAAAGTAATGAAACCAGAAATTGTCTCTAAATATTCAAACGAACAACTCGTTGAATTCTTTAAATTAATGTTATGGGAACGGACGTTACATCAACGTTCTAACGCTTTGACACGGCAAGGACGCTTAGGATTCTATGCGCCGACTGAGGGCCAAGAAGCCAGTGAGATGGGGAGTAACGCCGCGATGAAGAAAACCGACGTTTTAATGCCTGCTTACCGTGATATTCCACAATTGATTCAACACGGACTACCTGTTTATAAAGCGTTCCTATGGTCTCGTGGTCATGTCTTGGGTAACGAATATCCAGAAGACTTCCATGCAATGCCACCACAGATTATTATCGGCGCTCAATACGTACAAGCTGCCGGTGTGGCCTTAGGAATTAAAAAGAACGGTACCGAAGACAAAGTTGCCTACACTTATACTGGTGATGGTGGGACTTCTCAAGGTGACTTCTATGAAGGTATGAACTTTGCCGGAGCCTTCGAAGCACCGGCCGTCTTCATTGTTCAAAACAATGGTTATGCCATTTCAGTACCACGGCGCAAGCAAACAGCTGCGAAGACGTTGGCTCAAAAAGCAGTTGCTGCCGGTATTCCAAGTGTTCAGGTCGATGGGATGGACTTCCTAGCTGTTTATGAAGTAACAAAGGCCGCCCGGGAATACGCTGCTGCTGGCAACGGTCCTGTCATGATTGAAACGCTGACATACCGGTTTGGCCCACATACGAATGCTGGGGATGATCCTAAGCGTTACCGGACTAAGGACGAAGAACAGCCTTGGTTCGATAATGATCCATTGATTCGTTACCGTAAGTACTTGACTGATCAAGGTGTTTGGTCAGAAGATCAAGAAAACGAATACGTTGAACAAGTTAAAGAAGATATCAAGGCTGCTGTTAAACAAGCAGATGAAGCACCAAAGCAAAAAATGACCGAATTCTTGGGGAATGTTTTTGAGGAACAACCACAAAACATTCAACAACAAATTACGGAATTCCAAGCAAAGGAGTCGAAGTAACATGTCAAAGAAAACGTATATTCAAGCGATCACCGATGCACTTCGATTAGAACTCGGGTCAGACGAAAAGACCTTAGTTTTTGGTGAAGATGTTGGTAAAAACGGTGGGGTCTTTCGGGCAACCGATGGCCTGCAAGCCGAATTTGGTGAAGATCGTGTTTTTGACACTCCTTTAGCAGAATCCGGTATTGGCGGTTTATCAATTGGGCTGGCATTGGAAGGTTTCCGGCCAATCCCTGAAATTCAATTTCTTGGATTCATTTTTGAAACTTTGGATTCAATTGCTGGTCAAATGTCACGGGAACGTTTCCGGACAGGTGGCACGCGGCATATGCCGATTACCATTCGTTCACCATATGGTGGTGGAACGCATACACCGGAAATGCACGCGGACTCATTAGAAGGCTATTTAGCTCAAATTCCTGGTTTGCGGGTCGTGACGCCATCTAATCCTTACGATGCCAAGGGGCTATTAATTTCTTCTATTCGGAATAACGATCCAGTTTTCTTCCTTGAAAACTTGAAGTTATACCGGTCAATGAAGGCGGATATTCCGGATGAAGCTTATACCGTTCCGTTAGATAAGGCAAACGTGGTTCGTGAAGGTACTGATATTTCCTTGATTGCTTACAGTGCACAAGTTAACCAGTCACTGAAGGTTGCGGAAAAGCTCGAAAAAGAAGGAATCTCCGTTGAAGTTGTTGACTTACGGACCTTGTCACCTTTAGATGAAGAAACAATTCTCAAGTCTGTTCAAAAGACTGGTCGGGCCGTTGCGATTCAAGAAGCACAACGACAGGCTGGGATTGCTGCGAACGTTGCTTCACTGATTGCTGAAAAAGGTGCGCTTTATCTCAGTGCCCCAGTTGGCCGGGTGTACGCACCAGATACGGTCTACCCATTCGGATTAGCAGAAGACGATTGGTTACCAGCTGAAGATGAAATTGAGGCAAAAACCCGCGAAATCTTGAACTATTAATCAAGACGCGGCATCGAAAAACAGTCACCTGAGACTGTCATGAAAGGAAGTTATCCAATGGCTTACGAGTTTAAATTACCAGAGCTTGGTGAAGGTCTTGAAGAAGGCGAAATTGCATCATGGCTCGTAAAACCTGGTGATGAAGTCAAAGAAGACGATTCTCTAGTTGAAATTCAAAATGATAAATCGGTGGAAGAATTACCATCGCCAGTAAGTGGTAAAGTTATTGATATTTTAGTTCCAGAAGGTGAAACGGCTAAAATTGGTGATGTGATCGTCACGATTGACGATGGTTCTGGCGACGCTGCGCCAGCGGCTAAGGCTGAAACACCAGCGGCTACTAAGACGGAAGCCCCGGCAAGTGAAGCAGCTGAAACTCCCGCTGCAACATCAGCACAACCGACTGGAACCCCGGCTGCGGGCAATCCTAATAAACGGGTCTTGGCAATGCCATCAGTGCGCCAGTACGCACGTGATAAGGACATTGACATCACGTTAGTTACGCCAACTGGTGCCCATGGTCAGATCACAAAGCAAGATATTGACAATTACACAGGTGCGCCAGCGGCAACGGGTGCTAAACCAGCAGCTACGCCAGCGACAACGGCTCCGGCTGCAAGTGAAGCACCAGCACCAACACCAGTTAAACCATATGTTTCTGACACACCTGAATTAGAGACGCGTGAAAAGATGACGCCAATTCGGAAGGCAATCTCTAAGGCTATGGTGAATAGTAAACACACCGCGCCACATGTTACTTTATTTGATGAAGTTGAAGTGAGTGCGTTGATGGCACACCGGAAGAAGTACAAGCAAGTTGCTTTGGATCGCGACATCCATCTTACCTTCTTACCATACTTCGTGAAAGCTTTGGTTGCGGTTTTACAACAATTCCCAGAATTGAACGCGTCGATCGATGATGCAAACAAGGAAATTGTTTACAAACACTACTTCAATATTGGGGTAGCTACCGATACTGACCGTGGATTGTTAGTGCCAAATATTAAGCACGCTGAAGGTAAGGGCTTGTTTGCAATTGCCAAAGAAATTACTGACAATACGCAAAAAGCTTACGATGGCAAGTTAAAGGCCAGTGAAATGAGCGGTGGGTCTATTACTATTAGTAATATTGGCTCAATTGGCGGCGGCTGGTTTACCCCAGTTATCAACCAACCGGAAGTTGCCATTTTAGGTGTTGGGCGTATCGGTAAGGAACCTTACGTCAATGACGATGGTGAAATCGTTGTTGGTAAGATGCAGAAGTTGTCCTTGAGTTTTGATCACCGTCTGATTGATGGTGCAACGGCCCAACGGGCAATGAACTTATTGAAGCAATTGTTACATGATCCAGAATTACTTTTGATGGAAGGATGAGGTCAGAATGGTTGTAGGAGATTTTGCTGAAGAACGCGATACAATGATCATCGGCGCGGGCCCTGGGGGTTACGTCGCTGCGATTCGGGCCGCGGAACTCGGCCAAAAAGTCACCGTGGTGGAAAAGGAATATATCGGTGGTGTCTGCCTTAACGTTGGCTGTATTCCATCAAAAGCCTTGATCAGTGCTGGTCATCGTCTACAAGAAGCCAAGGACAGTAAGATCTTTGGTATTAAAAATATTCAGGATCCGGTGTTAGATTTTAAGGTGACCCAGGACTGGAAAGACCATCAAGTTGTTGATCGGTTGACTGGTGGCGTTGAAATGCTGCTCAAGAAGCATAAGGTGGAAGTGGTCCGTGGGGAAGCCTATATGCATGATAATCATACCTTACGGGTGATGAATGGCGACCATACTGGTCAGACTTATAAATTCAAACATTTGATCATCGCAACTGGTTCACGGCCAGTTGAAATTCCGGGCTTCAAGTTTAGTGGTCGGGTCGTTGACTCGACGGGTGGCTTGAATTTGCCTGAAGTGCCTAAAGAATTAGTGGTTATCGGTGGTGGGTACATCGGTTCTGAGTTAGCTGGTGCCTATGCCAACCTCGGTGCTCACGTGACGATTCTTGAAGGGACACCGCAAATCTTACCTAACTTCGAAAAAGATATGGTCAAGCTTGTCTTGAACAGCTTTAAGAAGAAGGGGGTTGATGTCATTACTAATGCGATGGCTAAAAACTCCGAACAAGATGATAGTGGTGTTACGGTTACCTACGCTGTCGACGGGAAAGAAACTGAGATTCATGCTGACTATGTTATGGTCACAGTTGGTCGGCGGCCTAATACTGACGACATGGGCTTGGAATACACTGACGTCAAGCTAACGAAGCGCGGCTTGATCGAAGTTGATGAACAGGGGCGGACGGCCGCTGAGGATATCTTCGCAATCGGAGATATTGTCGCCGGTGCTGCGCTGGCACACAAAGCTTTTGCTGAAGCCAAAGTTGCTGCTGGTGCAATCAGTGGCAAGAAGACGGCGAACGACTACGTTTCAATTCCGGCAGTTTGCTTTACTGATCCAGAATTGGCAACAGTTGGCATGACGAAGGCTGAAGCTGAAGAAGCCGGCTTGCAGGTGAAGACGTCGAAGTTCCCATTTGCTGGTAATGGTCGTGCAATCTCGTTGAACGCCATGGACGGCTTCTTCCGTCTTGTCAGTACGAAGGACGAAGGCACCATTGTCGGCGCCCAAATTGCCGGACCAGGTGCCAGTGATTTGATTTCTGAATTAAGCGTTGCGGTCAATGGTGGGATGAATGTCGAAGACCTTGCTTTGACGATTCATCCACACCCGACCCTAGGTGAAGTAGTTCAAGAAGCGGCGGATGAAGCGATGGGTTACCCAACGCACATCTAAAGCGGATGATGGCTTAATAAAAGTTTGAGGCGTGAGTCTCAAACTTTTATTTTACATAGGATGTTGCAGCCAGTAGGGATTACCGAAGTACCAGTCAAGATAGTCACGTAAAAACGTAACTTAAACGGCACTGTCAGGCGCAATGAAGGTCAGTCTTGTGAATCATTACTCAGCTGATCCGTAAGTGACGCCTTTGAACCTGACGTGGATGTTGTTATTCAAATTGCTAACTTTTTAGCATGTAGTGGTCTATATTAATAACATATCAAAATGTGTTTGCTTCGGGGGGAAGTGGACCAATTGGTTACGCAAAAATGTTACAAAAGAGTAAGCTTTTTATTAACATTTACTTGAATTCATTGACAGCTCAGGTACAATTATTATCGAAGGTTGGAGGGATTGAAATGATTAATACAGTAATTATTCGGGGATTATTCGAGTTCGTACAACAATTAATATTAGTCGCAATTGCCAAAGATTTGCCAGTGAAATTAGTGGTCGCAACGGGTGCTGAAGAAGCGCCGCGCTACCAAGCACTGGTAACAGCGAGTTTAACTTGTCGTCAGTTTACACTAGTGGCGCAAGCTAAGCCGGATTATTCGCAAGCAGATAGCTTGATTATTGGAAATTTAGTGCCATTGGCAAGCGACCGTGATGCCAGTGGTGATTTAAAGGCGACTTTGCCGCTATTTCGCGCGTTTGTGAATGATGCGATGGGCGCTGGTTTTAACGGAAAAATTATTTTGGCTGGTAGCAATGATGCGGTTTTAAGTGTCTTAGCTGCGCGTTTCAGTGGCATTGATCATTCTAAAGTGGTCGGATTGGGTACTTTGCCGCAGAGTCGTTTATTGGAACAACTACTACGTCAGCAATTAAGTGTCGGCCCGGCGGATGTCCGCGCATTCGTAGTGGGAACTGCGGCGACACACCTGATCTCATGGAGTCGTTCATATATTGGGCCGGCGCCCGTGATGACTTATTTGGCTAACCAGGATATTAGTTTTGGGATGGACGAAATGAGTGCAGCGACGGAGCAGATCGACGACCCCACGATTGTTACTAATCAGACCTTGAGTGTGTTAGCATTAGTACAAGTGCTCAATGCGTTTTACGCCCAGACACCGTTTATCGGTACCGTCACAAATATCCAAACACCAGTCGATGACGACCAGCTGGTTGGATTATCATCACCGGTACTGATTAGTGCTAACGGAATCAAACGAATGGCGGATATGGTGCTATCTGATGAAGAGCAGAAAGAATACGCTGAGATTGCGAGCCAGGTTCAAGAGGAACTTGACCGGGTCACGGCGGGGGAGTTGGATGAAGATGCCTAAACACAATGATAATTACCAATATCCACTGGATGAGACGTGGACCACGGCCGAGATCATTAAGGTTACGACCTTTTATCAAGCCATCGAGGCCGCTAATGAAGGAACAATCGCTACAGCAGACTTGTTGGCAGCCTATCGTGATTTTAAGACGGTCGTTCCGGCTAAGTCGGAAGAAAAACGACTGGCTCGTGATTATGAGGCTGCTTCAGGTTATCGGATTTATCAAACAATGCGCGCAGCTCAGGAAACTAACAAGCAGCGATTTCAATACCGAGACTAGGTGACTTAACGTGCAAACGAATGTGGTGAAACAGTTAAATCAGAAAATGCAAGTCGTGATGCAAACTGCGAGAGCGCAAGTGTTGGCGAAGATGGGCACCCACTTGACGGTTGCGGAGAAGACGAGTCGGCGTGATTTGGTCACTAACGTGGATCATAGCAATGAAGATTTTTTGGTGCGTCAGATTCGAGCCTTGGATCCAGTTGCGAAGATTTTAGCTGAGGAAGGAACCGGCGACCAAGTTACTGATATGAATGGTCACGTCTGGATCGTTGACCCAATCGACGGTACCATGAATTTTGTGCATCAGCGTAATCATTTTGCGATGATGGTGGGCTTGTATGTTGACGGTAAACCAACACTGGGATATATCTTTGATGTCATGGCGAATAAATTATATGCTGGTGGTCCTGAAGTCGGCGTCACGCTTAACGGTGAATTGCTGGCTGCACCCGCGGATGTTGATCTGAGTGCGGGGCTGTTTGGTGCGAGTGCGCCGTTACTAATTCAAGACCGCTTCAATATGCAGACGATTATTGCCAAATCACTGGGACCACGGATTATGGGTAGTGCTGGTATTCAAATTAGCCAGGTCTTAGCGGGCGAACTGGTCGGCTACCTGTCATACTTGCGACCATGGGATTTTGCGGCTGGTCGCGTTCTCGCGGAAAGCCTTGGCTTAGTTGTGTCTAGAGTTGACGGCAACCCGGTTAATATGTTATCATCGGGTGCTGTACTGATAGCGACAAAGCGCGCACAACGCTCAATTTTGGCAATCGTCTAGTAAGTAGTGGGACTGTGACCCATATGTCACAGTTTTTTTATGTCAATGGATGAAAGCCGCTGAAAACGTCGTTATGAAGGTTTCAAGTTGAAGCTATGACTTGATAGTAACGGCGGATTGTATTAATATATGTAAGATTTCTGCTGTCGAAGATAGTCAGAATTTTGAAGGATGAAAGGAAGATCAATTTTGAAATTTAGAGATGATATCCGCAACATTGCCATTATTGCCCACGTTGACCACGGTAAAACGACGTTGGTTAACGAAATGCTTAAACAATCGGATACCCTTGACGAACATGTCCAGATTGACGATCGGGCGATGGACACTAATGCCATTGAAAAGGAACGCGGTATCACGATCCTTTCGAAAAACACGGCCGTACGTTACGGCGACAAACAAATTAACATTCTAGATACACCAGGACATGCTGACTTCGGTGGTGAAGTCGAACGAATCATGCGCATGGTTGACGGGGTATTACTCGTTGTTGATGCGTTTGAAGGAACGATGCCTCAAACTCGGTTTGTTTTGAAAAAAGCTTTGGAACAACACCTAACACCAATCGTTGTTATTAACAAAATCGACCGCCCCGGTGCACGTCCTGAAGAGGTCGTTGACGAAGTGTTAGACCTCTTCATCGAATTAGGTGCTGACGAATCACAATTAGACTTCCCAGTGGTCTATGTTTCAGCTTTAAATGGGACTTCTAGTTATGAATCAGATCCTGCTAAGCAGGAACATACGATGCAACCAATCTTCGATACGATCATCAAGACGATTCCATCACCAATTGACAACTCTGACGAACCTTTACAATTCCAAGTGGCCTTATTAGACTACAACGATTATGTTGGTCGGGTTGGTATCGGTCGGGTCTTCCGTGGTACGATCAAGGTTGGTGACAGTGTTTCTGTCATGAAACTTGATGGTAGTAAGAAGAATTTCCGCGTAACTAAGTTGTTTGGGTTCTTTGGTCTTCAACGTTTGGAAATCAATGAAGCCCACGCCGGTGACTTAGTTGCTGTTTCTGGGATGGAAGATATCAACGTTGGTGAAACGGTTGCTGATTCAGCTAATCCTGAAGCTTTGCCAATCTTACGGATTGACGAACCAACTTTACAAATGACTTTCGGTACGAACTCCTCACCATTTGCGGGTAAGGAAGGTAAGTTCGTAACTGCCCGTCAACTTGAAATGCGGTTGAAGGCTGAACTTGAAACCGATGTTTCACTTCGGGTTGATGATACTGACGAACCTGGTTCATGGGTCGTTTCTGGTCGTGGGGAATTGCATTTGTCAATCTTAATCGAAACGTTACGGCGTGAAGGTTATGAACTACAAGCATCTCGTCCAGAAGTTATCTATCGCGAAATTGATGGTAAGCGTTGCGAACCATTTGAATCTGTTCAAATCGATACGCCAGACGAATATACTGGTTCAATTATTGATACCTTATCAAAGCGTAAGGCTGAAATGAAGAACATGGAAAGTACTGGTAATAACCAAACCCGGTTGACTTTCTTAGCACCTTCACGAGGCTTGATCGGTTATTCAACTGAATTCCTTTCATTGACACGTGGTTACGGAATCATGAACCATACTTTCTCTGAATACCTCCCAGTTATTCCTAACTGGAACCCAGGCCGTCGTAACGGTGCTTTGGTTTCAATCAACCAGGGTAAGACCACGACATACGCCACAATGGGAATCGAAGACCGGGGAACGATTTTTGTTGATCCAGGTACCGAAGTATATGAAGGCATGATCGTGGGCCAAAACAGCCGCGAAAATGACATTTCAGTTAACATTACTAAGGGTAAGAACATGACCAACGTGCGTTCTTCTAACAAGGATTTGACGGCGACAATCAAGACACCAACGCATTTGACATTGGAAGAATCGCTTGAATTCTTGAATAGTGATGAATTCTGTGAAATTACGCCAGATCATGTTCGCTTGCGGAAACGCATTTTGAACACGAACTCCCGTGAAAAAGAAGCTAAAAAGCGTAAAATGAACAAGTAAGTTGATTGCTTGGAAGCACGTCCTTAATAGGGCGTGCTTTTTTAGTACTGGCATGCCTAAGGCTGTATCGGCCAAAGCGGTTTGAAGAGGAGTCGTTTAATCACCAACTCAAATAGTTGCCCCATTAATGGTTATTGGGTTCATTTAGATGGAAATAATGATTGATAAATTGTTATCCAGAGTATAGTATTAGTTTATAGGGTAAAAAGAGTCTGATGGTCTTCGTTACCCGTTAAAATGGTATTGAACTTGGGAGGTGTGATCATCGTGAAAAAAATTAATAAGTTGATGATCTTAGGCATGCTCGTTTTTGGGGTAACGGGGGCAACAATGATCAATCCTGAAATGACGACCGCAGCGCATGCTAGCGCCAACATCACCATTGATGGCAAGATGAACGACTGGAAAGATGCGACGTTAACGGAGGGCTATAATGGTTACACGGCACTCGCGAGTGCTGGCCAGTATGTCAATGTTTACGTCAAGATGAAAAATGGTGCTGTGCCAGGATATGGCGACTATAATTTCACTATTGATGGTAAGACGTATTATATTTGGTCTAAGAATATTTCAGGTAGTGTTAGCTCGGGAACGGTCAAGTCCTTCACATTAACTGGTGGTAAATGGAACGATGGTACTCAGTATGGAACTGTCGGGACGGGATATGTGACCAACGACGGTTCGCATAATTATGCCGAATTTCAGATTGACTTAACCAAGTTAGGATTAACTGACAGTGCGAGTGGTAAGCAGATTTCGATGGTCAATCCGAATATCGGCAGTGACTCTACGACTAGCACTGTTGGAACAATTACGGCGACTTCAACTAGCTCAAGTAGTAGTACCAGTTCAAGTACAAATGCGAATTCTACAACTAGTTCAAGTTCTACGACTAGCACCAGTAGTGCAGCCAGTTCCTCAGCAACTAGCTCAGCTGGGGTAATTACTGATAAAAGCACGGTCTCTTCCAAGGCGTCCTCGACGACGGACAATAATGCAGCCAATGACAATGATAATCTCAACATTAAAATCGATGGTAACTTTAATGATTGGAAGAACGTGACTTTGACCGAGGGTTATAACGGTTATATGGCAATGGTTAGTGACGGGAAGTACGTCTACGTTTATGTCAAGATGAAGTATGGACAGGTTCCCGGTTACGGGGATTATAATTTCGACATTGGTGGTCAGAAGTATTACGTGTGGTCCAATGAGATGCCTAGCTCGCAAAGCGACGGGGCGGTCAAAGCTGTCTCATTTACGGGTGGTAAGTACAATGAGGGCCATCAGTACGGGACGGTCGGCAACGGGTATGTTTCTCAAGCCGGTTCACATTCGATTGCTGAATTCCGAGTGGACTTGAGCAAGTTCGATATTTCAACGATGACCGGCCAAACGATTACGATGTCCAATCCGAATATCGGTAATCAAAAAATGACCGTGGCCGGGGGCTCAACTGGTCCGTACGTAATTTCCGGTGTCGGTGTCGTAATCGTTGCTTGGGGATACTTTAAATTCCGCAAGCGGCGTCGATTAACTGCAACGGATTTACCGACCACTAAGAACTAATGATTGATAACATGTTGTGCTCGTTATTATTTAGCATTAACCACGATTAAAACGTGCCGTTCCTTTAAATTCAGAAGCAGCCAGCTTAAACCCGCTGGAAATAGATACGAGTTGGTGTAAACTTGTTTTGCTGGTTCGTCCTAAGCCGACTTCCAGGCATTTCTGCCAATTGCTGGAACGCGGTGGACACAGATTTAAGCCGCAACCCACGTCTTAAATACTGGTCTTCCACTAACCAAGCCAAGGACGCTTGCTAAGTGGAATTTCACCGCTGAGCATTGGCCGAAACGCCTTCCAGTCGGGACAGTGTTCGAATGGCGGACATGTGCGTACCCAACTTTTGGTGAATTCGTCATTGTTTTTCATAAACCATAATTTTGTCAATCAACTGTCAGACTGAAAATGATATTGAGATAGCTCACTAATCCTAAATTGTTGTAGTGAGATTTAATCTCTTGACGGAGTGCTTAATACACCTAACGCTTTGTTTAAAATTCCAGTATCAAAATAGTCAACGACAAATTGTACCGAGTTCGATGGTCGTTCATTAGCCATTCGAGCGGCTTCCCGACCGGAGGGGCTGGGTGACAATGCTCAGTAGCCAAATTATTCTTAGTCGGAAGTGTCTTTCTTCCGGCTTAGAATAAGACTCGTATTTGAGATGACGCGGGTTATGCGTTAGCTCAAATCGACGTCGGCTGCGTTCCAGCAATTGTCACCCAGCCCCGTAGGTCGGAATAGGACGCGCACCGGCTGACGAACAGGAATCTAAAATTGGCACGTTTTAATCATGATTAAAGATAGATTAACTTGCACGATGTGAATTGAATCGATAACTATTGAACTAATGATATTTAATTTACTGACAATCAATTTATAACCACCGGCGGCTTAGGCGCGTCGGTAAGCTAATTAATAGGACTGATGTACGATGAATGTAAAGATCCTACTAGGGATTGTGATATGGTTATACGGACTGTCAGTGCTCAAACGGGCTCGGCTATCTGCCTTCTACTTCATTGTGGGAAGCGCCGGGCTCTTTTTTATCTTGACGGCAATTAGTCGTCCGTATTGGGTGTGGTTTTTTACCCACGCTGTGATTCATGGGGTAGCGCTGTTTAGTGATATCACCGGTTGGTGCAGTATTATGTTCAAAATGGGCCTGGTCTACATTATTAATAGTGGTAATCCGGTAATCATGTCGATTGATTATGAATGCTCGGGAATCATTGAGACGTGCGCATTTATTTCGCTAGTAGCCTTTTACCCGGCTTACCAGCGTCGTGAAAAGGTGTTTTATGGTGTTTTTGGATTGTTGTATATTTACTTGATTAATGTATTACGCCTGTCCGTAGTGATTGTGATTGTTCACTTTGGCGGTGGTCAAACATTCTTTCTGGCTCATTCAGTGATTGGGCGGTTACTGTTCTATGTTCTGGTCATTGTCTTATATTACAATGTTTTTACCTATTCACAGTTAGCTCGAGGACTTTATCAGCAGTTTATTGATTGGAGGGAGCGAATCCTGTGATGTACTGGATAAACTTAGCGCTGACTAGAATGGGGTTTTGGATTACCTGGGCCTTAGTGCCGATCGTGGTGGAAATTATTCCGGCAATTATGTCGACTATTAAGTTAATGCGACTACATCGCCACATGCCCCGGCTTAAAGCGCCTGCTAAGTGGCCGTGGGTAACCATCATTGTACCGGTTTATAATTCTGAAGATACGTTATTTGACTGCATTCGTTCCATCGATCATCAAACGTATGATAAAAAAAGCATGCAAATTATTTTGGCGAATAATCAGAGTACCGATGATAGTTTTGGGGCGTATGCTCGCGCCCAAAATGCGTTTCCTAATTTATTTTTACGGTATGTCAATACTGACAAGGGGAAAGCTCGCGCGCTTAACGCGGCCATTTACGAGAGTATTGGTAGTTATGTCATTAATATTGATAGTGATGGTTTATTGGAACCCAACGCGATTAAAAATATGGTACTACGGTTCGAGAACGATGAGCAGATTGCGGCCATGACCGGGGCAGTGCTCCCACAAAGAAACTTGGTTAAGCAAGTTCATGGTTGGTGGCATCGGCTGTTGGCTAAAAATGAGTATTACGAATATGCACAGGCTTTTCTTTCTGGCCGTACCATCGAGTCGTTCCGTGACCAGCTGTTTACCATGTCAGGAGCTTTCTCGGCATTTCGACGGGAAGTGTTAATGGAAACTTTCTTGTATGACACCGATACAATCGGTGAGGACACGGACATGACGTTTCAGATTCGGACACGTTTAGGCAAAAAGGTCGTTATTTGTGCGGATGCTATTTTTTATGTGGCGCCAATTTCAGGCTTTTCCGAGTTATATACGCAACGCCAGCGCTGGCAACGTGGTGAACTGGAAGTTGCACAACATTATATGTCACAAACAGCTAGCATCAAGGGCTTTTTCAAAGAATTTTTGGTGCGGCGAATTATGATTGATCACACGTTTACGTTTCCACGAATGATTTGGACTTTTGCGACGATTGTTTTGATTGCTTTTGGCTATTCAACTGTGGTCGTGGGGCTTTCATATCTCTTGATCTATAGTTTATACGTCATGGTAGGGGTTATTAACTTTATTAGTGTTGGTATTTTATTAAAGCCGTATCCTGAAGAACGCCATTTCTACAAGCATTTATGGTGGCTAACATTAACGCTGCCACTTTATATGTTTTTGACAGCTTGGATTCGATTGATTGGTGTTATCAATGCGATGACGACCCAGGCAACTTGGAAAATGCGGGGGTTCACCGAAGAATGGCAACGGTTGTTGGCCGTCTTACGTGATGATAGGCGTACAATTCACAATCACTATCGACGCCGGAAAGGAAAATGAGTTGAAGCGGCACGTGTTGGCTGACTACAAGATATCACGCGAAGTTAGCGGAATATCTTGATTGTTTAGTTCAGGTGCAAGAATTCAAACGAAGTAGATTAATGATGAGACGTTATTTTTATCAATTTAGTCAGAAGATGATTACGAGCGTTTGGTGGTTACTATTTGTACCAATGTTGTTATTTGCAGTAATGTCGCCGAATATTATTTTAGGGGATAACGCGACGTTTGGGACGAGTACGACCTTATTGACGACGGGGTTGATTATTGTGATTGTCGCCGTGTTGATTATGAACTATGCGTATCCGCGCGTTCATCGGGGGCTATATCGACTACTAATCACAAAACAGCTCCGGACGGCTGGTGTCTTGTTAGCACTTGTTTTTATTGGTCAGCTCGTATTCGTGACATTTGTCCATCCCGTCAGTGGTTTTGACGCTGGGATGCTCCACTATGCGGCTACCAGTGCGAAACACGTCCAGGAGGTGGGCGTGACGGCGTATTACAGTCTTAATCAAAACAACATGCCAATCATGCTTTTTATGCACTGGCTATCGGAAGTGACTGGTCAAACTTCATGGCAATTTTTTGATTACGTGACGCTGTTTTTTGTCGATCTTTCAGCAGCTTTCAATTTAATGAGCGTATTTGTGGTACGACGCTCGGCGTTAGGAATCGCTATGTATCTGCACGCCGGTTGGTTAGCGGTTTTTCCAAGTATTATTATGCCGTATACGGATGCTTGGGGACTGCCGCTGGTTTCGTTTTTCATGCTGTGCTATTTTGTGATGAGTCAAACGAAGCGACCGCCGTTACTGCGTGTGGCCGCCGCCGTTGGGTTTGGTGTGAGCGTGACATTAACGTACTTCATGAAACCGTCATCCATTATTCCGGTAATCGCCATTGCCATCATCAGCTTTTTAGCACGTTTGCGGTCGCGGCAAGGTTCACAAACGACGATGATTTTTGTGACGGTCGCCATGGCAATCTTGATGCTCGAAAGTGCCGGCCTCACTTATCATTATACGAATCAGGCCATCCAGAACCAGACGTATATCAAAATCGATAAATCAAGGTCGATTCCGGCGATTCATTTTATGGCCATGGGCGTTTACGGCACCGGCGGGTATAGTGAAAAGCAGGCGATACAGATGGCCGTTTTGCCCACCAAGGCACAAAAAACGGCTTACTCAATCAAGATGCTGAAGCGTCAGCTCAAGAAACTGGGACCGTGGGGTTACCTTGAATTCTTGGTAAAAAAGCAACGCAATAATACTGCTGACGGGACCTTTGGCTGGTTGAAGGAAGGCAATTTCTTTCGCGAAAATCAAAAACCAAGCAACCAGGGCTTTAGTAATTGGTTAAAAAACTTTATTTATTTATACGGTCGCCATATTGCAGATTTTCGGTTTGTGGCGCAACTGTGGTGGTTAGTGCTACTCGTGATTATCGCGTTGGGTTTTGGCCCGCGCTGGCAATTGATTCAATTGCTCCGGTTGGCGATGATTGGTGGGTTTATCTTCCTCCTCTTGTTCGAAGGTGGTCGGAGTCGGTACCTAATTCAGTACTTACCGTGCCTGCTATTACTGGGCGCATTCTCATTTGAACGGGCAGTTGCGAATGTCCGGCGTGTTAGGGATTGGTATCAGCGTAAGTTGCGAGCCGCGATTGCGGCAGATGAGTCCGAGTGAGCGTGCAATCGTCCCAGTGCGTGACACGAAAGCGATCGTTAACGAGCGGTTAGCAATCCAAAATAGCTGTGGTGGGTCCTAAATAGGGCTTACCACGGCTATTTTATCGTTCACGTTGTCGATTGTTGGCTCTTGCGGGGGCGCTTATCGCGTTATGGGTGGCAATGCGCGACAAATTCATTCCGACGTCAAGTGCCGGAACGGCGCGGGTTGTTCAAATCGTCTAGGTACGTTCATTTAAGGAAAATACACTGATTTGGAGGCGCTGCCAGTCGGTTATTAATGAGGCTAAACGCACTGGTTTGTAAATCAGTAATCCAAACTTGATTAAAAAACAACAAATTAATATGTGAAAATGCTGTGTTAAAATCGACTTATGCTATAATTGTTGCAAGCAAACAGTTCGCGTTATTGTGGGGGATAATCCGAATTGAGATATTAATTAGGGTGGGATTTAAGCTCATGTGGAAAAAGTTACACTATATGGACTATGTGCTGTTTATCCCGTATTTGATTCTCAGCGGGATCGGCGTTGTCATGGTCTATTCATCGAGTTCATACGTAGCCGCACAAAACGGTTCGACACCCACCGGTTATTTAGTTAAACAACTGATCTGGGTCGTCTTAGGCTTAGTGATCACCTTGGTTTGTATGAATTTGAAGATCGACTATTTTAAGCAAACCAAGTTACTTGGTATGTTAGGGTTTGCGATGTTATTTGTTCTGGTTCTCCTCCGATTGGTTGGTCAATCAATTAATGGGGCGGCTGGCTGGATCATTTTGGGACCAGTCTCGATCCAACCAGCTGAATTTTGCAAGTTTTACCTGATCATTTACTTGGCATCAATTATTTCTCAACGGGAGGCACATTTTGGGGTGGCTCGAATCCGTGAATTGGGTGCTCAGTTTGTGATGTTGTTCGCGATGATTTTACTGATTTTTGTGCAACCCGACCTTGGTGGGGCCACGATTAATTTAGCCATCGCGGCGGTTATTTTGTTTGCGAGTGGCATTTCATACTTTGTAGGTGTTGGTGTCTTTGCTGGGGCGGTCGCGGCCTTTGAATGGATTTTAGTACCTTTAGTGAGTCGCATGCCCCAAAGTGCTTTTGCAAATTCTTATCAGTTACGGCGGTTTCTCGGTTTCCTGAATCCGTTTAAAACGGCTTCAGGAGCGGGGACGCAGTTAGTCAACTCTTACTATGCCATCTCAAACGGTGGTTTGACAGGCGTTGGGATTGGGAATAGTTTGCAAAAACGTGGTTATTTACCAGAACCGAACACTGATTTTATTATGTCAATCACTGCCGAAGAACTCGGACTAATTGGCATTTTAATCGTAATGGGCTTACTACTTGTCATCGTGATGCGCACGATCTATATCGGGGTTCGTGCGACTAATACGTTCAACGCGTTGGTCTGTTACGGTGTCGCAGCCTACATGACCATTCAAGCATTTATTAATGTGGGTGGGATCGTTGGTCTGATTCCGATTACTGGGGTGACCTTCCCATTCATGAGTTATGGTGGTTCTAGCATGATGGTATTGACGCTTTCACTAGGATTGGTATTAAACATTAGTGCACTTGAAAAAATGGCGCGCCTTAATACAGTTCGACAGGCAGGCTAAGACGATTTTATTTGGAAATGAGGGATTTTGGTGAAGAAAGTATTAATTGCTAACCGTGGTGAAATTGCGACCCGGGTCATTCGTGCTTGCCACGAATTAGGCCTTCAGACTGTTGCGATTTACGCCAAAGAAGATGAGTTTTCAGTTCACCGTTTTAAAGCTGATGAAGCGTACTTAGTAGGTGAGGGTAAGGCGCCGATTGCGGCTTACCTGGATATTGAAGATATTATTCGCATTGCTAAAGAAAATCATGTGGATGCGATTCACCCAGGTTACGGCTTTTTATCTGAAAATGCTACTTTTGCTCGGCGGATTGCTGAAGAAGGCATGACCTTCGTTGGTCCTAAGCCAGAGCACCTCGAGATGTTTGGTGATAAGATTACGGCCAAACGTGTAGCTCGCGATGCCGGCGTGCAGACGATTCCGAGCACCTTACACCCGGTTACTAGCCTGAACGAGGCGTTACAGTTTACTCAGCAATACGGTTATCCAATTATGATCAAAGCTGCCATGGGTGGTGGTGGTCGGGGAATGCGCATCGTTCATGAAGCTTCTGAATTACAAGAAGCTTTTGACCGTGCCCGTTCAGAGGCCATGCAATCCTTTGGTGATGACGAGATTTACTTGGAAAAATTCATCGCGAATCCCAAACACATTGAAGTCCAGATTTTAGCGGATGCTCACGGCAATGTCATGCATTTATTTGAACGTGACTGTTCTGTTCAGCGCCGTAATCAAAAGGTGATTGAATTTGCACCGGCCGTGGCCCTGCCAATCGAGTTGCGTCAAAAGATCTGTAACGCCGCAGTCGACTTGATGAAGAGTGTACACTATTTAAACGCCGCAACGGTTGAATTCTTGGTTGAAGGGGACCAATTCTACTTCATGGAAGTTAATCCGCGGGTTCAAGTTGAACATACGGTGACAGAAATGATTACCGAAATCGATATTGTCCATGCTCAGCTCAAAATTGCGATGGGTGGTGACCTATTCGAGGATTTACGGTTACCACATCAAGACGCATTGACATATAAGGGTGCGGCAATTCAGTGTCGAATTACGACGGAAGATCCCGCAAATGATTTTATGCCAGATACTGGTCGCATCGAGACGTACCGGTCACCAGGTGGTAATGGGGTTCGTTTGGATGCTGGTAATACCTATTCCGGCGCAATCGTAACACCTTATTTTGATTCACTGCTTGTAAAGGCTTGTGTTGCGGCGCGGAACTTCAAAGCGGCCGTTCATAAAATGCGACGCGTCCTAGTTGAATTCGATATTCGCGGCGTGAAGACGAACATTCCGTTTATGCTGAATGTGATTGACAACCCAACGTTCCAAGCAGGTGAAGCGGGGACCCGGTTTATTGATCAGACCCCAACGCTCTTCAAATTCCCTGACGATACGCAACGTGAAGATAAGATGTTGAAGTATATTGGGAATGTGACGGTCAATGGTTTCGCTGACGTTGCCCAACATTCGAAGAAGTACTATCCGGACGTTGAGTTTAAGGATGATTTTCAACCGATCGCACCCGACATCGTCACGGCAAAAGACGTGTTGGATCAACAAGGTGTCCAGGGATTACAACAGTGGTTGTTAGCCCAGAAGCAAGTGTTATTAACAGATACGACCATGCGGGATGCGCATCAGAGTTTATTTGCAACGCGGATGCGGACGAAGGATATGTTAGCCGTTGCCGCGGCTTCACAAAAAGCGTTGCCACAGTTATTCTCCTATGAGATGTGGGGTGGTGCGACGTTCGATGTGGCCTATCGTTTTCTAAATGAAAATCCCTGGAATCGGCTGAAAGAACTTCGGCAGGCAATGCCCCGGACACTCTTCCAAATGTTGTTCCGTGGTTCCAATGCGGTGGGTTACCAGAACTATCCAGATAATGTGATTCGCGAATTTATCTTAGAAGCAGCTAAGAGTGGCATTGATGTTTTCCGCATTTTTGACAGTTTGAATTGGATTCCTCAAATGGAAAAGAGTATTCAGGCCGTCAAGGAAACCGGGAAGATTGCGGAAGCCACGATTTGTTATACGGGCGACATTATGGACCCTGACCGGCAAAAATACAATCTTGATTATTATCGTCAGCTGGCCTTGGATCTGCAATCAACTGGTGCCGACATTATTGCCATCAAGGATATGGCGGGTGTGTTAAAGCCAGAGGCCGCCTATGAATTAGTATCGACGTTGAAAGACGCGCTGTCCGTGCCAGTTCATCTGCATACGCATGATACGACTGGTAATGGAATCTTTACCTATGCCCGAGCAGTGGAAGCTGGTGTTGACGTGGTCGATGTTGCTGCGAGTGCGCTATCAGGCACGACCAGCCAACCATCAATGAGTTCGTTGTATTACGCATTAGCCCACAATGATCGTCAACCTGAT
This sequence comes from Lactiplantibacillus sp. C232, assembly GCF_023806725.1. Lineage (NCBI taxonomy): Bacteria > Bacillati > Bacillota > Bacilli > Lactobacillales > Lactobacillaceae > Lactiplantibacillus > Lactiplantibacillus sp. C232. The sequence continues at coordinate 53,445 of NZ_JAMSKZ010000010.1, read as the reverse complement.
GTTGATATTAACAACGTTGAAGCCATCAATCGGTATTGGCAAGGCGTACGGCCATACTACCAAGACTTCTCGAACGGTATGACCGGACCACAGACAGATATTTATCAGACGCAGATGCCGGGTGGACAATATTCTAACTTGCAGCAACAAGCTAAGGCTGTTGGTCTTGGGGATCGTTGGGAAGAAGTTAAGACGATGTATGCGACGGTCAATGATATGTTTGGTGATATTATCAAAGTTACGCCCAGCTCTAAAGTTGTTGGTGACATGGCCCTGTTCATGATGGAAAATCACTTGACACCGGACGATGTTTATAATCAGGGTACCAAGCTCGATTTCCCGGCATCGGTCATCAACTTCTTTGCTGGCAATCTTGGTCAACCAGTCGGAGGCTTTCCAAAGAAGCTCCAGCAGATTGTCTTGAAAGGCCAGCCAGCGTTGACTGTGCGGCCCGGTAGTTTAGCCAAACCAGCTGACTTTGCTGCGGTCAAAGCAGAGTTATCGGCTAAACTTGGTCATGAAGCGAGCCATCAGGAAGTGCTCAGCTACATCCTGTACCCGAAAGTATTCATGGATTACGACGCTAGCCATAAGCGCTACGGGCACGTATCACTGTTAGACACACCGACCTTTTTCCAAGGCATGCGGCTCGGTGAGACGGTCAATATTGAGTTAGCCAAAGGTAAGACGATGATCGTCAAGCTTAATCAGATTAGTGATCCCGATGTCGATGGTGTCCGGACACTTTACTTTAGTATCAATGGTCAAAATCAAGAGATTATGGTCAAGGACAATGCCATTCACCAATCGGCAACCAGCACGCGCAAGGCGGAACCAACTAATGAAGATGAAGTTGGCGCAACGATGAGTGGTTCAGTTCTGAAACTGTTAGTTAAGAAGGGCCAAACGGTTAAGAAAGGTGAGCCATTACTTGTGACGGAAGCAATGAAGATGGAGACAACCATTCAGGCACCGGAAGATGGGGTCATCGAACATATTTATGTTAATGCGGGTGACGTCATTCAGACGGATGACTTACTGCTCGAGATTGCACCACAATAAGGATATTTCAAGCAAAAACACTAGTGGCTTAGGTTACTAGTGTTTTTTAGCTTCAGCGCTTCGCCAATAAAAACCACTGCGTAGTTAAGAACTTAGTTGACGAAATGCTGAATCTAGCCTAACATTTAAACAGCAACGCTAGTAGAAGAGGTGAGGTTCGATGGATTTTACAGTTAAACCGCGCCGGTCGCTCATCGTTTATATGCATTCGATGAAGCAGGTGCGTCAATTGAAACGTTTTGGATTAATTCAATACCAATCGCGTAAAGAGCATTATGTGGTCTTGTACATGGATGAAAGTCAAATTCCGGCCGCGACCACGAAAATCAAAAAATTAAATTTTGTCCGCAGGGTTGAACCGTCATACCGCCCGGACGTTGCAATGAACTTTGGCGAACGTGTGGATCAAGGCTTTTTTAAGCCAACCACGACTGGTGCGCCTGATGACGATGATGAGGATTAAGTTGGTGAAGATGAAATGCGAATTGTAGCAGGAGACTTTGGTGGTCGACGGCTCAAAGCCGTGCCAGGCATGCAAACTCGGCCGACGACGGACAAAGTTAAAGAAGCTGTTTTTAATATTATTGGCCCCTATTTCGATGGTGGGCAGTCCCTAGACTTATTTGCTGGGAGCGGTGGCTTGAGTATCGAAGCTGTATCACGCGGAGTGGCTCGGGCCGTCTTGATTGATCGGCAGTATCAAGCTATCAAGACGATTAAGGATAACATTGCCGTTACAAAAGCCCCCGAACGATTTGAAGTTATCAAAGGCGATGCTGAGCGTATTTTGGACCGATTAGCATCCCAAGATGAATACTTTGATTGGGTGTTTTTAGACCCACCCTATGCCAAGCAACAGATTGTGAAGGATATTCAGCATTGTGATGCACTAGGATTGTTGAATCCGGGTTGTCGGATCATTTGTGAGACGGATACGAATGCGAACTTGCCAACGGTCTTACCCGGATTTGAGTTGATCAGACAACAAGATTACGGTATTACGGTCATTACCATTTACCAAAAAGTAACGGAGGTCGGGTAAGTTATGGTGACAGCAGTTTTTCCGGGGAGTTTCGACCCAATCACACGGGGCCACTTGGATATGATTCAACGTGCCAGTCGATTAGTTGACCGGTTGATTGTGGCCGTCATGGTCAATACGAGTAAGCAACCGTTATTTACGATGACGGAAAAAGTCGCGATGATCAGTGATGAGCTGACGGATTTACCCAACGTTGAAGTTCAGGCCGCAACTGGTTTGACCGTTGACTTTATGGCGAGTGTCCATGCGACAGTTTTGGTACGAGGTTTGCGGAATGAACAGGACTTCGGATATGAACGTGATATCGCTTGGATGAACAAGTCATTAGACGAGACAATCGAAACGATTTGCTTGATTGCACGGCCCCCGTACGCTTACTTTTCTTCCAGCTTAATTAAGGAAGTTGCCAAGATGGGAGCGGACGTTTCCAAGTACGTCCCGACCGCGGTGGCGCAAAAACTCCATCAGCGGTTAGGAACTGATCAGCATGACTAAGGGCCGGGAGTTGTTAAAACGTTACTGGGGCTTGCTGGTCGTGATACTGGTGGTACTTGCACTATTTCTAATTCCTTTACCGTACTATATTGAAGGACCCGGAAGTGCAAACAATTTGAAGACTTTTGTGACCGTCAAGCGGCATCCGGATCATCACCGGGGGAAGTTTATGTTGACCTCGGTCGCAGAAGCTCGGGCGACGCCGCTGATGTGGCTTTACGCACAATTGAATCCGCACTATGACGTGGTCAGTGCTCAGGATATGACTGGCGGTCAGGATGACGCGACTTATAATCGGGTTCAGAAGTTTTATATGCGAAGTGCAATCAACGAAGCTATCGCGACGGCGTATTCGGCTGCGCATCAGCAATACCGCAAGGTTTATCAGGGTATCTACGTTTTAACGGTTCAGTCTAATTCGAAATTTAGAAACCAGTTAAAAGTTGGCGATACGATTACGAAAGTCGATGGCCACCATTTTAATACAGCCAGTGCGTATCAGCATTATATTGGTAAGCAGGGCGTCGGACATCGAGTGACGATCACGTATCGGCGAAAGGGCCACTTGAAGCAAGCAAGTGCGCCCCTAATCAAGCTGAGCACGCACCGCGCCGGGATTGGTATCGGCCTAACTGATAATATTAAAGTGACGACGACTATTCCGGTTAAGGTTGATCCCGGACAAATCGGGGGTCCCTCGGCCGGATTGATGTTTAGCTTGCAAATCTATCAGCAATTGACTAATCAGAATTTGCGACACGGACGGAAGATTGCGGGGACCGGCACCATCGATCAAAATGGACAAGTTGGTGAAATTGGTGGTATCGACAAGAAAGTGATTGCTGCTAAGCGGGCAGGGGCGACAATTTTCTTTGCACCGTATGTGAAACCAACCAAAGCGCTTTTGGCGGTTGAAGAAAAGGGTCAAACTAACTATCAACTTGCTAAAGCGACCGCGAAAAAGTACGCGCCTAATATGAAAGTTGTTCCAGTGACCTCATTTAAACAGGCCGTTCATTATTTGCAGACACACCAATAGTAAAATTGAAATGCAAGTTAGCAAAGTTTGGGGTAAAACCCAAACTTTTTTCATGGGCAGCCGCTCCTTTTGCGTAACTATTCGCTGAAGGGGTGAAAACAAATGATAGATTGGATTAAGCTGCTCAAAATACACTGGCGGATTGTTGGTGGTGTTACTGCCGTGATCATTATTTTGATAACGGGATGGGCACTGAGTCAACTTAAGCAGCCTCAACCCGCCGGTACGGATAACTTGTTGGCGCATTCGTTCAATTCCACATCAATGGGAGGCGCGAGTCGAACGTCTGCCAATGCTGACCAGCCCGCAACGAGTACCCAACCGTCGAACGCTACACCGAGCCCAGCCCGACCGACAGGTGCTAGTTCACCCGGGTATGTCGATATTAAGGGTGCGGTTAATAAACCAGGGTTGTATCAGGTTACTGCTAGTATGCGGGTCGCGGATGTCATCCAACTGGCACAAGGCATGCAGCCACAGGCAGATGCTCGGCAGATCAACTTGGCTGCCAAAGTAACCGATCAGCAAGTGATCTACGTGCCAGCTAAGGGCGAACAGGCCCCGGCTGTTGCGCCACCAGTCGTCCAGTCAACGGGGCCTACTGGCGGAACACCAACTAGTGATCATGCGGCAACGGATAAGGTCAATCTCAACACGGCTGATGTGGCCGCGTTGCAAACGTTGAGCGGAATCGGGCAGAAGAAAGCTGAAAAAATCATTGATTATCGCCAGCAACATGGTAATTTTAAAACAATTGATGATTTGAAAAACGTCAGTGGCTTTGGAGAAAAGACTGTGGCCAAATACAAAGACCAGCTCACCGTCTAGTTTCAAAGCGCACATTTTGGTATACTACTGTCATTGAAAGTGAGGCATAAAATGATGAAAGATCAACGAATTCCATGGGATCAGTATTTTATGATGCAGGCGGTCTTATTGGCGAGTCGAAGCACGTGTGAGCGGCTTTCGGTTGGTGCCACGATTGTTCGCGACAAACGCATTATTGCGGGTGGTTACAATGGTTCAGTATCCGGCGATGTTCATTGTATCGATGAGGGGTGTTACCTTGTTGATGGGCACTGTGTTCGCACTATTCACGCGGAAATGAATGCGATTTTGCAGTGTGCGAAATTCGGTGCAGCTACGGATGGTGCTGAAATCTATGTCACTGACTTTCCATGTTTACAATGCACGAAAATGTTATTACAAGCTGGAATTCAAAAAATTCATTATTTACGTAATTATCATAACGATGCGTATGCCATGTCCTTAATTGAACGAAAACACGTGGCTTTACAACAAGTTCAGTTCGACCAATCAGATTTGGATAAGCTGAATCTTGATCAAATCTTGTTAGATCGTGACTAATTGCGTGCACTATTTTTTGCTGCCATTGCGTGCGGCTTACTTAGTAGTTGGTTAGTTGACCAACAATGGCTGGCAGCCGGATTATTATTAATTTGGTTATTGCGAGTCATCCGATTACGAGATCGACAGTGTTTGATGGTGACGATTGGCTGTGTTTTATCTTTGGCAATCTGGCTGAACTGGCAAAACCACCGTTTCGCCTCCATTGTTCAGCGGCCCAGTCAGGTGGTCACAAGCCATTTGGCTGTCCAACCCGATGCGATTACGGTGCGCGGTGGTCAGTATCAGCTGATTGCCACTAGTCCAATGGGCAAAGTACTTGTTAGAGGACAGCTGAAAAGTGCCACTGAAAAACAGTATCTGACCCAGTTTACTCACCGGACGATCTGGCACGTTCAGGGGGAAGTCGCCGCCATCGCACCTCCTACCAACCCGGGGCAGTTTAATGCGCCTAGGTATTATCGCAGTCAAGGCATCGCCCGCCAAGTAACGGTCACAGCGGTTCAACGAATAGAAATTGCGTCGCGGCGTGGTTGGCTGGGGCTACTTGATCGATTACACCAATGGCGTCAGCAATTCTTTCTAGCCTGTCAAAGATTGCCACCAACGCTTAGTCGTTATGCGACGAGTCTACTGGTTGGGATACGCCCCACAGATTTTCAGACGACAATGGGGGCCGTTCAACAGCTGGGACTATTGCATTTGTTCAGTTTGTCGGGTATGCATGTTATTTTATTAGTTAAATTCTTGCAATGGGTCTTGTTACGACTGCATCTAAGTCAGCAAGCAATCGATATTTGGTTATTAGGGCTCTTGCCAGCATACCTTGTCTTGGGCGGCGGTGCCGATAGCTTGCGGCGGGCAGTTGTAACCGCGGCTTTACCAATTATTTGGCAGTTGCTAACACATCAGTCAAGTGGGGCGTTGGGTGGTTGGAGCCTTGCCCTGATAATGGGGATTGCCCATAATCCTTTGGTATTGAGCCAATTAGGTGGTCAGCTCAGTTATGGACTAGCCTTGCTGCTGATCTTAATGCCTGGTTTGCCGCCGTGGCGATTAGCAATTTGGATTCAGGTTATCAGTTTACCGGTTTTGCTTGTAGCTACGGCGCAGTGGCATCTGTGGTCCTTAGCAGTCAATTTGGTGGTTGCGCCTATTTTTAGTTGGGTATTATTACCGGTGACGGTCGTGGGGGCGAGCATTGGCTTTGGTTCTACCAATGTCACCAGCGTGTGTGAATGGGTGTTGGTTAATTTTCAGAATTGGCTTGAGTGGGTCAGCCATTGGCCAGGCCTACTCATTATCGGTCAACCGAGTACACTGTGGGCATGGACGCTCAGTCTATTGAGTTTGTGGTTGTTACGGACACCGCGGCGTCGGTATTACTGGCGACTGTTACTGGCATATGCTTGTTTTAGTCTTAGTCTACGTTTTCCACTTCACGGTGCCGTTCAATTTATCGATGTCGGTCAGGGCGATTCGATCTTGATTCGCCAACCATTTAACCGCCAAGTGAGTTTGATCGATACTGGGGGGCAACTACACTTTTCCCGGCCACGTTGGCAGGCAGAGCAGGTACAACCGCGATCGCGTGCGGAAACGATTACGGTCAATTATTTGCACCGGCTAGGGATCACTCACTTGGATACAGTTTATTTATCACACAAGGATGTTGACCATATTGGTGATTTGGGTGAACTATTACGCTTGATGCCGGTCAATCAAGTGGTGGTACCTGCCGGAATGGCGCGCCTAGCCAAGTTTCAAAAGCTGCTAGTGCCCGCCAGAAAGCGGCCTAAAGTGGTTGAAGCATTGGCCGGCCATACGTTTGCAGATGGATTGGTTGCGGTGCATCCGTTTAAACCGGGACGGGCTGAAAATGAAGATTCGTTGGTGCTAACGGGGGTTTTTGGTCAGCAACGTTTCATGTTTACGGGTGATCTTGACCGAGCGGGGGAGCGTGCAATCGTTGCCCGATATCCACAATTACGCGTGGACGTTTTAAAGCTAGGGCATCATGGCAGTAAAACAGCCTCGGATCCGTTAGCTTTGCGCCAATTAGGTGTGCACCACGGTATTTTATCGGTGGGTCGGCACAATCGCTATGGGCATCCGAATCAAGAAACACTAATAACTCTAGCTGAACAGCATATTGTCACTTATTCAACGGCTTTGCAGGGGATGATAACCTATCGTTTCGTTAATCATCGCCAGGGACGTTGGCAAACATTTTTAAAGGAAGGTGATCGCCATCAACGCACAACAGGCGTTAAAATCGATTCGCAACGGTGACTTGGCATCAATCTATGTTATCTTGGGAACGGTCGACTATTTGGCCGATCAGCTCAAACAGGCTTTTACGCAGCAAATTCCCAGTGAAGAACAAACGATGAACGTCGGCAGTTATGATATGGAAACGACGCCAGTAGCTGTGGCTTTAGATGATGCAATGTCGGCACCGTTTTTTGGTGAACGGCGATTAGTCTTTATTAATCACCCGTACTTTTTGACGGGTGAAAATAAGAAGACCAAGGTTGACCATGATCTGGCCTCACTACAGCACTATTTTGAACAACCGGAACCAAGTACGATTCTGGTGTTTATGGCACCCTATGAGAAATTAGATGCGCGTAAAAAGCTCGTTAAAACGTTAAAAAAACAGGCGACGACGGTTGAAGTCAACCAAGTCTCGGAGGCTGAAACGCAACGCTATGTGCAAGCGGCGTTAGATGAGAAACAGATTCGCATTGATGCGGACGCACTACAGGAACTGGTTAATCGAACTGACGGGCAGTTGGGACTGATTATGGGACAATTACCGAAGTTGATGATTTACGCAGCCCAATCCCAACGAATTGATTTAGCGGCAGTTCAGGCTTTGGTGACTAAATCACTGACGCAAAATGTTTTTGATTTGGTCAACGATGTACTTCGTTATCAGACGCAGTCAGCGGTCGAACTTTACCATGAACTGGTGGCAGCTCAGGAAGCCCCACTAAAGATCAATGCAATCTTATTAGGACAATTCCGATTGTTGCTACAGGTCAAAATTATGGCGCGTGCAGGCTATAGTCAGGGCAGCCTAGCTAGCACGCTTAAAGTGCACCCATATCGGGTCAAACTAGCCATGCAAACGGTCCGCCATTTTGATCAAGCTGCGTTACGGGCGGCGTACTTAGGACTGCTCCAAACAGAAGTACAAATGAAAACGACACAACGCGACCCGGAGTTGCTCTTTGAGTTATTTATGGTTCAATTTGTTAATGAGCGACAGTCAGCGGTCGGAACGCGGCTGTCCCGTTAGGCATTGGCTTGTTGGACAAGCGAGAACGACTATTCACGAAGGCAAAAGTAATAGTGCTTAGATATGGAGCCCAAAAAAAGATGGTCGACCGGAATTCTCAGAATTCGGTCGACCATCTTTTGAGTCATTAAAGGCGATAAAAAAACGCCGTCGCAATGCTCGGGCGTAAAATTAGCTTATTTAGCGTAACGTGCAGCCATCCGTGACTTGTCACGGGCAGCTTTGTTGCGCTTGATAAGACCTTTAGAAGCAGCCTTGTCAACGGCGCTAGTTGCTGCTAAGTATAAATCGTCGACGTTGTCGGCACCAGCAGTTTTAGCAGCTTCAAATTTTTTAACAGCAGTCCGCATCGCACTCATTTGGGCGGTGTTACGGACGTTTGCTTTATTGTTTGTTTTCACGCGTTCAATAGCGGATTTGATAATTGGCATCAGATTCACCTCCATCATTTTTTCAACAAATGCTATTATACATAAGCCCCGGCTTGAATGCAACCGTTATGTGTAAAGTAATTTATCTTGATATGTATTGAAACTTGCTTTTTACTCTTTAGTTTGCTAGACTATATCAAGTGTTCAGCAACCCTTTACTTAGTTTTTCGTGCACCACCAACGATTTACTCAGTTTAGGGCAATTATTGGAAAGGTGGTTGAAACACATGGCAATTTCACGCGAAAAGAAGACGGAGCTTATTAACAAGTATGCTCGTCACGAAGGCGATACTGGTTCTGTTGAAGTCCAAGTTGCAGTTTTAACGGAAGACATCAACGAATTAAACGAACATTTACGAGTTCACAAGAAGGATTTTCATTCACAACGTGGGTTGATGAAGAAAATTGGTCACCGTCGTAACTTGTTAGCTTACCTTCGTAAAGAAGACGTTAACCGTTACCGTGACTTAATCCAAAGTCTTGGTCTTCGTCGTTAATATTGAGATTACGAGAACTGCCTGCGGGTGGTTCTTTTTTTGTGTAAAAAATTACAGAAACGATACATAAACTTTATTAAACCCAAACAACCGTTCGCTATACTTATGTTTATTCAAAAGTGAATGAGGGGATTTCATGGAAGCAATGGCAACGTTGACTCGTAACTTTCGGGTCTTATGGTTTGGCAGTTTAATCACTGATTTAGGTAACGCAATGACGTTACCGTTTATTGTGCTGTATATTCAGACATTAGGCGATTATTCAACGACCCAGTTGAATTTTCTAGGGGCAGCGGCGTTTGCCGTGACATACGCCTGCAAAGCTTTAGTCGCACCATTGTGGGGCCGATTGGCGGATCAAAAGGGGCGTAAGCTGATGTGTCTACGCGCATCTGGCATGATGACCTTAACGATTCTTGGTGTGGGACTAGCACCTAACGTGATCGTCCTCTTGATTTTACGAGCCGCACAGGGAGCGTTTTCAGGTTACATCAATAATGCTAACGCACTGATTTCGATTACCGTACCTGCGGAACAACGTGGCCAGTGGTTAAGTAAACTGGTCACTGGTAGCATCAGTGGCACATTGATGGGGCCGCTTTTGGGAAGCTTGCTGGCTAATACCGTTGGCTATCGGGGGGCGTTCGTGGCTACTAGTAGTTTGATGGCGCTTGTCTTTGTCATGACCTGGTGGGGTGTTCAAGAGAAGGTGACGGCAGTTAGTCGCGCCACGTTACCACCATTGCGACCAATCTTACATCAATTGGGTGGTCGCTTTATTTGTGCCTTGCTGACATCGTTACTAGTTGTTCAGGCGACGACCAATGCGATAACACCACTGTTAAGCTTGCTGGTCGGACAGTTAGCGCCCCAAGCAACGGCGCAGACGATTATCTTGATGACGGGGATTGTGGCGGCTGCGCCGGGACTTGCCACGATTCTAATGGCTGGTCGTGTTGGGCGCATTCTGGATCGGCTGGGCGCTGGCCGTTGCTTAGTTATTTTTTTGATTTTAGCGATTGTTGACTTATTGTTGACTAGTTTAGTACATCAGGTCGCGTGGCTGGTCGGGCTACGGCTAATACTGGGAATTGCGGATGCGGCACTATTGCCCGCGCTTCAAGTGATGACAGTCGAGCATGTCCCACACGCAGCGTTTGGGCGTGTGTTTAGTTTAAATCAGTCCGCGCAAGCTTGTGGTAACGTGGTCGGCCCCGGGTTAGCCGTGATTGTTGCCAATTGGTGGGGGTATCAGTCAATCTTTATTGTTACGGCTGGATTACAGCTGATGGCATTGATGCTGTGGGTCGCGTATTTTAGTCAGCAACGACCACATTAGATTGCATTGAATGGTCTAACTATTGCTTTACTTTAAAATGTGGTAAACTGGGGAGAGTTACTTAATCGGAACAGGTACGCTGGTACTTGTAAATTTTAATAGAGGAGTTTTTAGATCATGAACTTTGCAAACGTTGATTTGATGACCGCAATGGTGACCCCTTTCGATGATCACCAACAATTGGACGAAAAGCGGTTAGCAAGTTTGATTGAACATTTATTGGCACACGGCACCCAAGGTATTCTGGTGGGTGGGACAACTGGTGAAGCACCAACGCTAACCGAAGATGAAAAATTAACCTTACTAAAGAAAGCAGCTGAGATTGTCGATGGTCGGGTACCAATCGTGGCCGGGACCGGCTCAAACAGTACCGCTGCTACCATCGCATTTACTAAGAAGGTTAGTCAGATTAAGGGGATTGATGCAGCTTTAGTGGTGGTTCCCTACTACAACAAGCCTGATCAAGCTGGTATGATTGCCCACTTTACAGCGGTTGCTGATCAAGGTGGCTTACCAGTTATTATTTATAATATTCCGGGCCGGGTTATTGTGAAGATGACCGTGGCCACGATCTTAACATTAGCACAAAATCCCAATATTATTGGGATTAAGCAGTGTGCGACGATGGAAGAGTTTGGCGCGATTGTCGAAAATGCACCGGCTGATTTTCTTGTTTATACTGGTGAAGATTCTCAGAGTTTGGCTGCCAAGGAAATTGGTGGTGCTGGGGTTATCTCAGTGGCAAGTCATATCTATGGTGACGAAATGACGGCGATGTTTAGTGCCATCGACCAGGGTGAGATTGCCACGGCCGCTAAGTATCAACGGGACTTAACACCCAAGATGAGTGCCTTGTTTAGTGCACCATCGCCATCGCCAGTTAAAGCGGCCTTAAATCATTTGGGTCAGCCGGTGGGTGAACCACGGTTACCAATCTTACCATTGAGTACTGAACAAACGGCTCAGCTTTTTAAAACATTAAACATTTAGAAGAATCAAGGTGAAATAATTGAGTAGTGAAATTCAAATTACCCCATTTGGTGGGGTCCGTGAGAACGGCAAAAACATGTATGCTGTCGAAGTCGATGGTGATATTTATATTTTAGATTGTGGGTTAAAGTACCCGGAAAATGAGTTATTAGGAATTGATATCGTGATTCCGGACTTCAGTTATTTGCGAGAAAATGCTGATCGAATCGTCGGTGTCTTTTTGACCCACGGCCACGCTGATGCCATTGGTGCGTTACCGTACTTTTTGAATGAGTTCAACGTTCCCGTGTTTGGTTCAGAGCTAACCATTGAGTTGGCAAAAATTCAATTGCAAAAGGACCCTAAAGCTAAAAACTTTAATGACTTCCACATCATTAATGAGAAGACAGAAATTGATTTTGGCACGGTCACGGTTTCGTTTTTCCGCACGACCCATTCGATTCCAGATTCAATGGGAATCGTGTTGCAAACCAGTGCCGGTGAGGTCGTTTATACCGGTGACTTTAAGTTTGATCCGACGGCCGCAGGCGACTATCAGACTGATTTTGCGCGGTTGGCGGAGATTGGATCAAAAGGCGTCTTGGCGTTACTTAGTGATTCAGCTAATGCAGAAAATTATGAACAGCCGGTCAGTGAACGTGAAATTGCGGCCTATGTTTTAGAAACGTTTAAATATCATCCAGGACGGATCATTGTCGCTTCAGTTGCATCCAATATCTTGCGTATTCAGCAAGTTTTAGATGCCGCTGCAAAGTCTAATCGGAAAGTCGCTTTAATGCCTGGTGACGTTGAGAGTATCGTGAAGACCGCAATCGATTTAGGCAAGTTACACATGCCTGAAGACGTTGTCGTGCCACTTAAAGCCATTGATAAACTTAAACCTGAACAAATCGTGATTTTACAAACGGGCCGAATGGGCGAACCTATTAAGGCCTTACAACGGATGGCTAATAAGCAGGAGAGCAAGGTCAATATCGAAAAGGGTGATCTGGTGTTTATTACTACCACACCGTCACATTCGATGGAAACCGTGGTTGCCAAGACCCGTGATATGATTTATCGTGCTGATGCGGACGTTAAGGCGATTGCTGATGAAATGAATTCCTCCGGCCATGCCGCTAAACGTGACTTGCAAATGATGATCAACATGATGAAGCCCCAATATTTCATTCCGATTCAAGGGGAGTATCGTCTGTTGGATGCTCATGCGGACTTTGCACGTGAAGTTGGAATTCCGGACGACCATGTCCTGATCGCAGCCAAGGGTGACCAGTTACGTTATGACGGTGATACCATGCACTTGGCCGGTTCAATCGAAGTCGGCGATACGATGATCGATGGCATCGGGGTCGGTGACATTGGAAACATTGTGTTACGTGACCGCAAGATTTTGTCTGAAGACGGTATTTTCGTGGCAGTGGTCACGATTGATCGCAAAAAGAAGAAGATTATTGCCACTCCTAAGATTACTTCACGGGGCTTCGTCTACGTCAAGACTAGTAAAGACTTGATGCAAGAGAGCGCTGAGTTAGTCAAAACGACGGTGCAAGAAAATCTTGATAATAAAGAGTTTGATTGGGGCCATTTAAAACAGGCTGTCCGTGAGAAGTTGAACCATTATTTATGGGACCAGACCAAGCGGCACCCAGTTATTTTACCGGTTATTATGGAAGTTAATCAGCATCATCGGCGTACAAAGAAGGCTAAACCAGCCAAACCAGTCGAGACTGAATCTAAAGCTTAGTATTAAAAAAGTCGGAAGCTACTTCCGACTTTTTTGGTTACAATGAAGAGGAGGAAGGTTCAATGACAATAGCTGAAACACAATTGGCCGCCGAACAAGCCAGTCGAGCTCAGGATTGGTCCAAGGCGGCTAGTTTGTGGGAGCAAGTGTATCAGGCACAGCAAACGGCACCAGTTAATTACGAATTGGTCCAAGCGTTGGTGGCTGATCAACAATATGTGGCAGCAGCTAATTATGCCAGTGAGTTTGAAGCGCAGTATTTAGCAACCGATGCGGCCGCAGATCTGTATCTGAATGCATTGGTTGCTAATCATGACTTCATTTCTGCCCACATTATGATCAAGGCACGCCCAACGAGTACGTGGACTACGGCTGCAAACACAACTTTAAAAGCGGCGGAGAGTACGGCTGAGCGAACGCTAGGATCGACATTGACCACAACAATGCGTCATTTTTATCATTTATCTGACCAGCCCGTCCAGAAACAGGTGGCAGGTTTGCAAGCAGCCCGTCACCTGCCATATGAGCGCTATCTGACGGCAGCCAAGTTTCTATTAGTAGATCCGTTTTTGCATCCCTTAACACGAGTAGAAGTGTTATATACACTGTACCAATTGCAAGTATCAGAGACGGTCAAGATGCAGTGGCTACTGGATGAGAAGATGTTGACACTGTGTCCAGCAAAGTTAGTCGCACTCGGTCAGGACGAGACGAGCAAGGCCGTTTACCATGCTTTGAAAGTGCGACTTGGTAATCAAGATGTCTTTTTATATGAAAGCTTACGAGAACTTTTACAATTGCAATTAATGTATTTATATCCATGCGCTGCACAGGTTATTACAGATTCCACGGCTTGGATCGATCTTTTGATTAGTTTGCAAACTGGGCAGACGATAGCGCCGTCTGATGACCAAACTGAAAAAATGATGAAAATTCAGCAAAAAATTCAGCAATTTAGCCTTGATTTACAATCATAAGCGTGTGTAATAAGAATTTACTAACAAAAATTCAATTTTTTGAATAATATCTGTTTACAAATCAGATTAGGCTATATATAATATTTAAGGATTCTCAGTGATGGGTGCGCGATTTGGCCTTTTCACTAGGATGTAGTATAATACTAACTAAAGAATTGTTGAGACCATTTTGGCCTCGACGTTATTCTTGCGAAAATCACAGGAGGTTTCATTAATGGCAAAAGAACATTATGAAAGAACAAAACCCCATGTAAACATTGGTACTATTGGCCACGTTGACCATGGGAAGACTACTTTGACCGCTGCAATCACTAAGGTATTAGCATCTAAGGGCTTGGCTAAAGAACAAGACTTTGCTTCTATCGATGCTGCTCCGGAAGAACGTGAACGTGGTATTACTATCAACACTGCCCACGTTGAATACGAAACTGAAAAGCGTCACTACGCTCATATCGATGCCCCAGGACATGCTGACTACGTTAAGAACATGATTACTGGTGCCGCTCAAATGGACGGTGCAATCTTAGTTGTTGCCGCAACTGATGGTCCTATGCCACAAACGCGTGAACACATCCTCTTGGCTCGCCAAGTTGGTGTTGACTATATCGTTGTCTTCTTAAACAAGACTGATCTTGTTGACGATGACGAATTAGTTGACTTGGTTGAAATGGAAGTACGTGAATTACTTTCAGAATACGATTTCCCTGGTGACGATATTCCTGTTATCCGTGGTTCAGCGCTTAAAGCACTTGAAGGCGACCCAGAACAAGAAAAGGTTATCATGCACTTAATGGATGTTGTTGATGAATACATCCCAACTCCAGTTCGTGATACTGAAAAGCCTTTCTTAATGCCTGTTGAAGACGTCTTCTCAATCACTGGTCGTGGGACTGTTGCTTCTGGTCGTATCGATCGTGGGACTGTTAAGGTCGGCGACGAAGTTGAAATCGTTGGTTTACACGAAGATGTTCTTAAGTCAACTGTTACGGGTCTTGAAATGTTCCGTAAGACACTTGACTTAGGTGAAGCCGGGGATAACGTTGGTGCGTTATTACGTGGTGTTAACCGTGAACAAGTTGTTCGTGGCCAAGTTTTGGCTAAGCCAGGTTCGATCCAAACCCACAAGAAGTTCAAGGGTGAAGTTTATATCTTGAGCAAAGAAGAAGGTGGCCGTCATACGCCATTCTTCTCAAACTATCGTCCACAATTCTACTTCCACACCACTGATATCACTGGTGTTATTGAATTGCCAGACGGCGTTGAAATGGTTATGCCTGGTGACAACGTAACGTTCACTGTTGAATTGATTCAACCAGCTGCCATCGAAAAGGGTACCAAGTTCACGGTTCGTGAAGGTGGTCATACTGTCGGTGCCGGTGTTGTTTCAGAAATTGATGACTAATCTCTAACTGATTTTCATTGATTGATCTAAGCGACTTGGAAGTCTTCTTCCAAGTCGCTTTTTTTAAGAAAAACGAACAATAAATCGCGAGCTTATGCGCTTTTTTAGCCAATTTGGTTTACTTTACGGTGTCGATAGGTTAAACTTAACAAGTATGCAATTGACTAGAATTGTAGAAATTATAATGTTTCGGAGGGAATACAATGGCTGCAAAGTGGGAAAAGAAAGAAGGCAACCAAGGCGAATTAACATTCGAAATTGGTGCTGATAAAATTAGTGAAGGTATCGACAAGGCCTTCCAACGGACTAAAAAGAACTTAAATGTTCCTGGTTTCCGTAAGGGTAAGGTTCCACGTCAAATCTTCAATCAAATGTATGGTGAAGAAGCACTTTATCAAGATGCTTTAAACATCGTGCTCCCAGAGGCATATGAAGAAGCAATCAAGGAAACTGAAATCGAACCAGTTGATCAACCTCAAATCGATGTTGATAGCATGGAAAAAGGTAAGCCTTGGGTATTAAAGGCCGTTGTAACGGTTAAACCAGAAGTTAAGCTTGGTCAATACAAGGAACTTAGTGTAACGCGTCAAAATACTCGCGTTTATGCTAAGGATGTTGATGCCGAATTAGAATCACGGCGTGAAAAACAAGCTGAATTAGTTTTGAAGGAAGACCAACCAGCCGCTAAGGGCGATACGGTGGTTATTGATTTCAAAGGATTCGTTGATGGCGAACCATTTGAAGGTGGCGAATCAGAAAACTACTCACTTGAATTAGGTTCTAACTCATTCATCCCTGGTTTTGAAGACCAATTAGTTGGTGTCAAGGCTGGCGACGAAACTGAAGTTAAGGTAACGTTCCCTAAGGATTACCAAGCTGAAGACTTACAAAACAAAGAAGCCACTTTCAAAGTGACAGTTCATGAAGTCAAGACTAAGGAACTCCCTGAATTAGATGACGAATTTGCCAAGGATGTTGACGAAGATGTTGACACACTTGAAGAATTAAAAGCTAAGATCAAGGACGAACTTAAGGAACAAAAGGAATCCGCTGCACATGATGCCATTGAAGACGAAGCTTTAAACCAAGCGGTTGACAATGCTGAAATTCAAGCAATTCCTGATGCCATGAAAGAAGACGATATTCATCGTCAAATGGATCAATACTTGGCTAATATGCAACAACAAGGTATCGATCCAAAGACTTACTACAAGTTGACTGGTACTACTGAAGACGACTTGCACAAGCAATTTGCTGCTGATGCTGAACGCCGGGTTAAGACTAACTTGGTCTTAGAAGCGGTTGTTGAAGCTGAAAACATCAAGCCATCTCAGGATGAAATTGCGGCCGAAGTTAAGGATTTAGCTAGTCAATACAACATGGAAGAAAGTGCTGTTCGTGGTGCTTTAACGGATGACATGTTGTCACATGACATTGCGATTCGCCAAGCCGTTGACTTGATTGCGGATTCTGCTAAGCAAAATGCCAAAGCAGAAGACAAAAAAGACGACAGCGACAAGAACTAATTAATTCAATTAGATACAAGTCGAGGGTCTTGGAAGAATAATTCTTCCGAGACCCTTTTACATAGCGTCAGCTAATCGTAAGATTAATTTAATAGCTATTTGGCTGACGCCTGTGATTTACTGCGAGAATCATTCGGTTTTCAAAGTGGTTAGCCGGATGATTGAACAGATAATTTCGGGTTTAGGTTCGTCCATGTTATAGTAGTGGACGTAGAAGACAGTGCCTAAGCTGGTTTTAGCTCAGTTTTTCTGTTATGATTAATCCATGTAAATACATCGATGAGGTGAGAATGAATGTTTGAAAATACCGAGACAAACGGCCCTGTGAACTGCTCATTTTGTGGTAAATCACAAGATCAAGTTAAAAAGATCGTGGCTGGCCCCGGCGTTTATATCTGTAATGAATGTATCGATTTATGTAAAGAAATTATCGATGAAGAGTTTAGCGAAGAACAAACCCATGAATTAACAGATATCCCAACGCCAAAGGAAATTGTAGACGAGTTAGACCAATACGTGATCGGCCAAAATGAAGCTAAGCGGACCCTATCAGTTGCGGTTTATAACCACTACAAGCGGGTTAAGGCCATGGCTGATAATGATGAAGAGACCGAAGATGGTCCTGAATTACAAAAGAGTAATATTAGCTTAGTGGGACCAACTGGTTCTGGTAAGACTTTCTTAGCTCAGAGTTTAGCGCGAATTTTGGATGTGCCATTTGCTATTGCGGATGCCACGACGTTAACTGAAGCCGGCTATGTTGGTGAAGACGTTGAAAATATTTTGCTGAAATTACTGCAAAATGCGGATTACGACGTTGAACGTGCCGAAAAAGGGATCATTTATATTGATGAAATCGATAAGATCGCCAAGAAGAGTGAAAATGTCTCAATTACACGGGATGTTTCCGGTGAAGGGGTTCAACAAGCCCTCTTGAAGATTTTGGAAGGTACGATTGCCAATGTGCCACCGCAGGGCGGGCGTAAGCATCCCCAACAAGAGTTTATTCAAATTGACACGACCAACATTTTATTCATCGTTGGTGGGGCCTTTGATGGAATCGAAGACATCGTCAAACGTCGCCTAGGCGATAAAACGATTGGTTTCGGTACGGACACCGATGGTAAGAATGCCGTTCTAGACGATTCCAAGAGTCTCATGCAACAAGTTGTGCCAGAAGACCTCTTACAATTCGGTTTAATTCCTGAATTTATTGGGCGCCTTCCAATATTGACTGCGCTAGAACGTTTAACGGAAGATGATTTGGTCCGGATCTTAACGGAACCAAAGAATGCGCTTGTCAAGCAATATCAACGCCTAATTGCTCTAGACGGTGCAGAATTAGACTTTAACGATGACGCTTTACGTGCCATCGCGCAAGAAGCCTTAGCACGTAATACTGGTGCTCGGGGTCTACGCTCGATTATTGAAGACACGATGCGGGACATTATGTATGATATTCCAAGTCGTGAAGATGTTAAAAAGGTGATTATTACTCGCGAGACGGTTGCTGATCACGCTGAACCAGAACTGGTTTTAGCTGATCAAAAAGCTTCCTAACGTTTCGTTCAGAAGATCAATAGACATTACTCAGGACCGCGATGAGTTTTCATTCGCGGTCCTGAGTGCTGTTTAAATCGAATTTGAGCGCGGATGACAACCCGCTGCAAAAATTATGGTAAAATGAATGCAATACGATTGCAGAAGGAGTTAATTCGATGGAAGTGCATAACGTTGAACTTGTCATGAGCGCGGTAGCGCCGAGCCAGTACCCGACTACTGGGTTTCCAGAAATTGGGTTAGCGGGGCGCTCTAACGTCGGAAAATCATCCCTGATTAATGTGTTGATTAACCGCAATAGCTATGCGCGGACGTCTAGTCAACCTGGGAAGACCCAAACACTGAACTTTTATAAAGTTGAAGATCAATTATACTTCGTCGATGTTCCGGGATACGGTTATGCTAAGGTATCTAAGAAGGAACGTGAGAAGTGGGGACAAATGATTGAGACGTATCTAACAAGCCGAGAGACACTGCGGGGTGTCGTTATTCTAGTCGATGCACGTCATGCGCCAACTAAAGACGATGTCGCAATGTACGAGTGGATGCGTTACTATGAGATGCCATTACTGGTCGTGGCAACTAAGAGTGATAAAATTCCGCGTGGTAAGTGGAACAAACAGGAAAGTTTAATTAAAAAGACGCTTAACTTCCAAGCTGAAGACGATTTTATCGCCTTTTCAGCTAAGACCAAAGAAGGCAAGGATGCTGTTTGGCAATGGATCGAAGCGCACACTGTGGGAGGCAACTAACTTGGAATTTAATGAGTATCAGTCGTTAGCAAATCGGACATTATATGGTAATGAGCAGGTGCTGACGAACTTATCGCTGGGATTAGCTTCAGAGACTGGTCAAGTCGTTGACTTAGTCAAAAAGTATACGTTTCATGGTGAACGTTTGAATAAAGATCAGCTGACGAAACAGATGGGCGATGTGTTATGGTACTTATCACAAGTTGCTGAATGGGCGGATATTCCGTTCGAAGAAGTTGCGCAACAAAATATTGTTAAACTCAACGATAAGTACCCGAATGGTAAACCAGTTAAATAGTCGGTGAAGAGTGGTCTAACCTGAAGAGTTGGGCTGTCAGCAGGTAAGGCTGGCAGCCCAACTCTTTTTTATTGCGACGGACGACCACATATCATTTGCAAAAATTGTGTCATTATTGAGTTCGGCTGTTTATTTTCACTTTTCTAGGTAAATTAATTGCATTTGCAGCTGAAATAGCGTAAATTAAAGACTGTAAAAGAGTTGTGCACAACTTAAATGTTTTTGAAACGGAAAGGATGCTTAACTATGAAGATTAATATCAAAGACGATGCTCAAGCCTACCTTGCAGATAAGATTCCGGCAGGGAGTCAAGTAATTTTAACAACTGACGATGGTTCTAACAAATATTCGAGTTTAGGCGGTAGCTGTGCCATTGGTAATAAGTTTCAGTTAGTTATTCTTAAAGCCGCTGATCCCGACTATACCACGCCATTAGAAAATAATGCTGGTTATGTGATGCACGTTGCACCGGCTGATGAAGCCTACTTGGGGAACGGCCTCAACATTTCTCGCTGGCATAATGCTTTAGCGCTCAAGGATGATAGCGGGATGCTCGACGGTGCTTTGGCTGTTGTTGATTGGCGCGATGTTTCACCAGAAACGGAAGCAGAGCGGCGCGAAAAGATGCAAACAATCGGGACTAAAATTTGCTAAATAGTTATTCAAATAAAAACGCGATGGCTAACTGCCATTGCGTTTTTTTGACTGCTATTTATGGGCGTCCTTTTTATCAGCTGCCTTATTTTCTTTGCGTTTAGCATGTTCGTCAATAGTATCCTGAACCGCTTTAGTGGTGAGTTTATCCTTATCGTCAGGACCAATGGCAAACTTGTCGAATAGCTTATCAAGGTTATCTTGACGCTGTACTTTTAAACTCATAAAATCATTCCTTTCGATTAACGCCTATCATAGCAAATTTCCGACAATTTGTCAGTTATTCGTCTTTTATGCATAATCAATGGGTCAAAACGTGTATAAACGACTTATTTATGCATAAAATAAAGAAATTCTCAAAAATACTTGCATAAATAATCATATGCGGTTATACTTTATTCTTGTAAATTACAAAACGAGGAGAATACCTATGAAAAAAAGATTTGGGTGGTTTTTAGCCATTATTGTGGCCCTGATCATGACCGTCGTCCCACTCGGACAGACGCAACATGCGCAAGCGGCCGATAATTCATTAGAACAAATTCAGAAAAAGGGCGTCTTAGTAATGGGGACGTCGCCTGATTATCCACCGTATGAGTTTCAAGCAACGGTCAACGGTAAGAGTAAGATCGTTGGGATGGATGTTCAGATTGGGAAACAAGTTGCTAAGGATCTGGGCGTGAAGCTGAAGATCAAATCCATGTCATTTGACTCATTGCTAGTGGCACTCCAAACTGGCAAGGTTGATATGATTATCTCTGGGATGAACCCAACCCCTTCACGGCGGAAAAATGTTGATTTTACCCACGTTTATTATCAAGGTGGCTACGATATTGTCATCAATAAGACTGATAAGGGCAAGTACAAGAATAAGAATTCATTCAAGAATGGCACGTTGGGTGCCCAAACTGGAACGACTCAATATAATGCCGTCAAAAACCAAACGACTGCCAAGGCTAAAGGGATGACTTCACAATCTGATCTGATTTTGGCACTTCAGAGTCACAAAGTTGATGGGGTTGCTATGGAAAAGCCTTCTGCAGAAGCCTATGTTGCAAACAATAAGAGTTTGGTTGCTATTCCTAGTGACTTCAACATGAGCTCTAGTGCAACGAGTTCGGCGATCGCATTTCGGAAAGGTTCAACTAGTCTTGTTAACAAAGTCAATAAGACCGTTGATCGGATTAAGAAACAGAACCTCGTTAAAAAGCAATACTTACCGGCAGCCGGCAAGTATTTGAAGACCAATACCGTTAATACGTCAATGGGACATTACTGGAAGGCTTTTGCAACCGGGATCGAATATACGTTAATCATTACGGTTTGCTCCGTTTTCTTCGGTTTTATCATCGGTATTTTATTGGCATTAGCACGGATGGCTAAAGGAAATCCACTTAAGACTGCCATTCGGTGGTTAGCAACTGCGTATGTTGAATTTATTCGTGGGACGCCAATGATGGTCCAAGTGATGTTTGTGTACTTCGGACTTGGGTTATTCGTCAATTTACCAGCACTGACTTCTGGGATTATTGCGATTTCCTTGAACTCTGGTGCGTACGTTGCTGAATATATTCGTGGCGGGATTAATTCCGTCGATGTTGGGCAGACGGAAGCTGCTCGGAGTTTAGGAATGTCCAACGGTGAAACGATGCGTTACGTGGTCTTGCCACAAGCATTGAAGAACATTTGGCCATCACTTGGGAACGAATTTATTACGTTGATCAAGGATAGTTCCATCGTTTCGATTATTGGGGTCACTGAATTAATTTATCAAAGTAACATTGTTCGTTCAGATACGTACCGGGGGGTTGCACCGATCGTTGTTATTATGGTGCTATACTTCATCTTAACCTTTACCGCTTCACGGATCTTGAACTACTTCGAAAGGAGAATGCAACATGACTAAACCAGTAATTGAAGTTAAAGACCTTGCGAAGAGCTTCGGTGAAAATGACGTTTTAAAGGATATTACAGAAAAAGTTGAACCCGGTCAGGTGATCGTGGTGATTGGTCCTTCTGGTGGTGGGAAGAGTACCTTCTTACGTTGTTTAAACTTACTCGAGACGCCCACAAGTGGTCAAGTCGCTTTCGAAGGTCAAGATCTCACAACTTTGGATACGAAGAGTGTTAACGCGCTACGTGAAAAAATGGGAATGGTTTTCCAAGGGTTTAATCTATTTCCCAACATGACTGTATTGGAAAACATTAAATTGGCGCCGATGAAGGTCAAGCATGTCGATGATGCCGCGGCGACTAAGCAAGCGCACGAATTATTGCAACGCGTTGGGTTGGACGATCATGCGGATGCCTTTCCAAGTAGTCTTTCAGGTGGTCAGGCTCAACGGGTGGCGATTGCTCGTGCGTTGGCGATGAACCCTGAAGTGATGCTGTTTGACGAACCAACGTCTGCCTTGGACCCGGAAATGGTTGGGGAAGTGTTAAACGTGATGCAAGAACTTGCTAAGGATGGGATGACCATGGTTGTGGTCACTCACGAAATGGGTTTTGCTAAGTCAGTAGCGGATCGAATCTGGTTCATGGCTGATGGCTATATTCAGGAGAATAATACGCCTGAGGAATTCTTTGCGAACCCGCAAACAGAGCGGGCCCAAGATTTTCTTTCTAAAATTTTGATGTAAACAACACATAACCGGTAATCAGCTCAGTTGCTGATTACCGGTTTTTTGCTACACTGTGATCAGTAGCGACAGTGATGAATAGTCGGTCATAATAAAAATCATATTTCCGGGCTGTTTGGTTGAGCCCCATGCTAGCAGGCGGTATACTAATAATGCTAATCTAAATGAAGGGAAGGTGTGTTATGGCATCCGCGCATATTGAACATAAGTTATCCTTGTTACCGGACTTACCAGGATGTTATCTGATGAAGAACTTAAACAGTCAGATCATTTATGTGGGTAAGGCCAAGAACTTGAAAAATCGGGTGCGTTCATATTTCAAAAGCAGCCATACTGGTAAGACCGCGCGGTTAGTATCAGAGATTGCGGACTTTGAGTTTATTGTGACCTCAACGGATAAGGAAGCCTTCCTGCTAGAAATTACGTTAATTCAAAAACATCAACCGTACTTTAATATTAAATTAAAAAAGGGAACCGGTTATCCGTACATTAAGATTACCAATGAACGAGACCCCCAGATCCTGATCGTCAGTGATGTTCGTAAAGATGGTGGCTACTACTTTGGGCCATATCCCAATGTTTACGCGGCTCAGGAAACGGTCAATTTTATTCAGAAGGTCTATCCGTTGCGGCGTTGCCATGGTTTCCAGAAGCGGCCGTGTCTCTATTATCATATGGGCCAATGCTTGGGAGCTTGCTTTAAAACGGTGCCGGTGGCAGAATATGACGCTCAGATCAAGCGGATTAAATCCTTTTTGAATGGTCACGTTGAAACGGTCAAGAAGCAGTTAACTAAACGAATGGATCAAGCGGCCGCTGACCTAGAATTTGAACGAGCCGCTGAATTACGTGATCAACTGAATTATATTGAAATGACGGTTGAAAAGCAGAAAATTATTTCAAACGATAATACGCCCCGCGACCTGTTTAATTTCTATCTTGATAAAGGCTGGCTTTCGATTCAGGTCTTCTTTATTCGGCAAGCGCGGTTGATGAAGCGCGAGAAACGCTTGTTCCCAGTAGTGTCAACTGCACCTGAAGAAATGACGAGCTTTATCTTGCAATTTTATAATCGCAAAAATAACGTTCTACCACGCGAAGTTTTAGTCCCCAACGGTCTTGATAAGCAGGTCCTGAGTGACATTCTCGGAATTCCGGTAAGGACCCCTCAACGCGGCCAGAAAAAGGATTTGCTGGACATGGCACAAAAAAATGCTCGAATCGTCTTAGAAGAGAAGTTCCGGTTGTTGGAATTGGATGCGCGCAAGACGACGGGGGCGATGCAAGAAATCACGGATGCTTTAGGCATTCCTGCTGGTCATAAAATTGAGGCTTTTGACCACTCTCATATTCAGGGGGCCGACTTGGTTTCTGCCATGGTCGTCTTCACGGACGGGCAACCGAATAAAAAATTGTATCGGAAATATAAGTTGCGGACGGTCGATCATGCTGATGAAGCTGCATCGACCCGTGAAGTGATTCGGCGGCGCTATACACGGCTACTGAAGGAGCATGCAGCATTGCCCGACCTGATTTTGATGGATGGTGGCGAGATCCAGCTGGAAGCCGCTAAGGACGTCTTAGAGAACGAATTAGGGATTGCAACGCCAGTCGCGGCGATGGTCAAAAATGACCACCATAAGACGGCGGATTTACTCGCTTCGGCCGGGGATCAGCATCTACATCTAGATCCGAAGAGTCAGGGATTCTATTTGTTACAACGGATTCAAGATGAAGTGCACCGCTTTGCGATTACGTTCCACCGACAAGTGCATACCAAACATTCATTGAGTTCGCGATTGGATGAGATTCCTGGTGTTGGGCCGAAGACGCGTAATAAATTATTACGTAAATTTGGATCGATGAGTAAAATTGCTGGTGCCTCACTGGAAGAGATTCAGTCCCTGGGAATTGCTAAAAACGTTGCACAAACTGTCAAATTTTCATTAGCCGGTGGTGGTGTAACACCGAAGCATTATCAAAAGGGCGCCACATAGTTGTCATCTGGCTAACTAATGTAATTAATGTTAAGAAGACCATCTAGTTTTCACGAACTAGGTGGTCTTTTTTGATGCTTGAAAGCATCATTGATTTGTAAAAATGTCGATTTTGTGATTAGTTGAAAAGCACATTGGTTGCTGGAGTAACCGATGATTTAATCGAAATAATTGTGGGTAAATACGAGCTAAAATAAAGTCAAATAATTATACGATTTATATTATATTGATTAGTAACTATCAATAAATATAACATTATTGTCTATAACGTCAATTTAAATTTAGAGATTGTCGAATATTCGCTTGTATTTATATGAGTTTCATGAAAATTCGTGAAAACTATTGCGTCGTTTGCAACTGGTTTTCTACAATAATGTCAATCGTTTAATAAAAGTCAGTCAAGAAATATTGGAGCGTGTGGAATGGAGCAAGTAATAACCTTTGATTTTATTGTTAAACTCATTCGTCAGTATTGGAAGGTATTATTGAGTTTAATGATTTTGGGCGGGACGATTGCAACAGTGGTGACTTTGTGGGTCATTCAGCCCGAGTATCAAGCCAATGTTCAAATATTAGTGAACCGCAAACACAGTAGTGCGGGCGCGGATTTGACGGGCCAGCAAGCCGATGTGCAGATGATTACGACTTATAAGGAATTAATTACAAAACCAGTCGTGTTGAAGCCGGCACGGCAGACTTTAATGGCAGAAACTGACATTCGACGCTCACTTGAGTCGCTTAAGCAAACGGTCAGCGTGACCAGTACGGCCAATTCGCAGGTGTTTTCAATCGTTGTTCGTGATAAAAATGCGAAAGCTAGTGCAATGATTGCGAACCAAATTGCTGCAACGTTTAAAGATCAGGTCCAGCATATTATTAGGGTCAATAATGTAACGATCGTTGCACCCGCAGAGACGCCGGATCAGCCGGTAGCGCCTAAAAAAATCATCAATATCCTAATTGGTTTCGTGGGGGGGCTGATTTTGGGATTGGTGTATGCAAGTGTCCGAATCTTGTCCAATCGGCGAGTGCAGACACTCGAATACCTAGCAGATGAATTAATGCTGACAAGTCTAGGAATCATTAATCATCAACAGCCGGTCACAGCGACTCACGACCAACCGGCAATTAAACCACAGCCGGTGACGTCAGTTGTTAAAGCGGCAGTCAAACGAGTTTAACATAGGGGGGAACGGTTATGAAATTGAGGCGAAGAGTAGCGAATATGCATACCGGCATACAGTTAACAACTTTGACGGCACCGATGTCAGTCGTAACTGAGCAAGTCAAAACGATCCGAACAAATCTTAACTATGCGATGGTCGGTAAACCGTTGAAAACACTAATGATCACGTCAGCGATTCAGGGCGAGGGAAAATCAACGGTCGGCAGCAACTTAGCCGTGGAATACGCCAAGAAAGGCCTGCAAGTCTTACTTGTCGATGCTGATTTGCGGCGGCCGACGATTCATCAGACGTTTGCGATCAGTAATCAACGGGGAGTGAGTTCATGGTTAAGCGGGCAACTGACGGACGTGAACGAGGCCATTTATCCCGTACTTGATCATTTGTTTGTCATGCCGAGTGGGCCTAAACCACCCAATCCAGCTGAGTTATTAGCCAGCGATAGAATGACCGAGTTTTTAACGGTCGCAACACGTAAGTTAGATTTAGTGATTGTTGATGCGCCGCCGATACTGCCCGTGACCGACGCTCGGATCTTAGCTGGTCAAGTGGATGGCACTGTCCTAGTCGTTCGCCAAAACTTTGTCGAAAAAGTTGCGGTGCGCCAGGCAGTGAGTGCCTTGAAGAATGCTCGCGCACAATTACTCGGGACTATTTTAAATGACGTGGACATTAAAACTCACGGTTATGGGTACGGCTATTATGGGACTGAGACCAACTGAGTATATTGACCTGCACTGTCACTTATTACCGGGATTGGATGACGGCCCCCAGCAGCTTGCTCAGGCAGTCGAAATGGCGCGACAAGCGGTGGCTGATGGCATTCATTACGTCTTGGCAACGCCACATCATCTAGATCGGCGTTATCAGAATACTGGCCTGGTAGTTGAGCGGGCCGTTGCCGAGCTCCAGGCCGAACTTAAGCGGCAACAAATTCCACTGACCGTTTTTGCCGGTCAGGAGGTCCATTTGCGAGATGATTTGGCGACAGCTCTGCCGCACTTGCTAGGAATTGATGTTGGTCGGCGCTATTTGTTACTAGAATTGCCACACGAGCAGGTACCTAATTACGTGGCGCAAGTAATTTTTGAGCTCTTACAGCAAGGGACGACTCCGGTGATTGCCCATCCAGAGCGAAATGCTCAGATTATGGCACAACCAGAGCGGCTCTATGATTTAGTGCAGCAGGGCTGTTTGGCACAGCTAACAGCGGGGAGTCTCGTTGGGCAATTTGGGCGAGCGGTTAAAAGTACAGCGCTGGAATTAGTTGAATGCGGGCTGGTCCAAGTGATTGCTTCAGATGCGCATTTGATGGCACGACGAGGATTTATGATGCGGGCAGGTTATCAGGCATTAGCACGGTTAGATAGTACCAATCCTGCATCTTTTGCAGTGAATGCAAGACTGCTACTGAACGGGGATCCAGTAGTGTTAGGGGAAGTCTTGCGACCAAATCAACGACGAAAATTTTGGCTTTTTTGAGAGGGGTAAATAGTTATGAAGGCATTGGTAACGGGAGGTGCGGGGTTCATTGGCTCGCACTTGGTTGATCATTTAGTTGAATCTGGCTTTGAGGTGGTGGTGGTAGACGATCTGTCAATGGGGGCCATCAGCAATATCAAGCATTGGGAACAGATTACGATATACGTCGCGGATGTCTGTGACGATAAATTCATGCAACAATTGTTAGCAGACGAACGGCCAGACTATATTTATTTTCTGGCAGCGATTGCGAGTGTGGCGGATTCGATTGAGCGGCCGGCAGAAACGCATGCTGTCAATCATACCGCGGTATTTAACTTGCTCGAACATATTCGCCAAATTCGCTTGCCTATTAAGCAATTTCTATTCACTTCTTCGGCGGCGGTTTATGGCAATCTACCTGAATTACCAAAACGCGAGGATTCGCGCGTCGCACCCGTGTCACCGTATGCTATTGATAAGTATGCGACTGAACGTTTTGTATTGGCATACGGTGAGTTGTACGATTTGCCGACCGTTTGTGTGCGGTTCTTCAACGTTTATGGACCGCGTCAGAATCCAAGCTCACCGTATTCGGGGGTTTTGTCGATTTTGACGGATTGTTTGAAAACACAGCGACCATTTACATTATTCGGTGATGGAACGCAGACTCGTGATTTTGTATATGTAAGTGATGTTATCAAGGCATTATGGTTGATTACAGAACATCAAGTGCAACATGAAGTGATCAATATTGCCAATGGCTTAGAAACTAGTTTAAATGGCATTATTCAGATGTATCAAGAGATTGCTGGTCAACAACTTGAAATCAAACGGGCCGAGCAGCGGGGTGGTGAAGTTGATCATTCAGTTGCAAGTATTGGCAAGTTGGCACGCTTAAATTATGAATCAGAGTGGCCGTTGAGAAGAGGATTAACTAAGTACTGGGAAGGGGAATGTGAGCATGCACGAAGTTGAGATTAATGAATCAATCGTGGCTGACGAACAACACTGTGAATTTATTAGCAAAATTGGTGTTCCGGTCACCGGCTGGAAGATGGATCTAAAGCGGTGTTTCGATCTAGCAGTCGGCTTATTGGGCACACTGCTCAGCGTTCCCATCGTAATTGTGTTTGCCATACTTATCAAGTTGACTTCTGACGGTCCCGTTTTCTACAAGCAGGAGCGAGTCGGTTGGATGGGGACGACCTTTGACGTGATTAAGCTGCGATCAATGTATCAGGACGCTGAGGCGCAGACGGGTGCGATCTGGGCAAAAAAAAATGATCCTCGGGTGACGCCGGTTGGACGCTGGATGCGCAAAACTCGGATCGATGAGTTACCACAATTTTGGAATGTTTTGAAGGGCGATATGAGTTTGGTCGGACCTCGCCCGGAACGGCCAGAACTAACCGAACAATTCAGTGAACGCTATCCTGATTTTCCGAAACGGCTACGAATCATTCCTGGCATTACCGGCTATGCGCAGATCAATGGTGGCTATGATATTACACCGGGTGCCAAGTGTCAGTACGATAACTATTACATTGAGCACTTTTCGATTTGGTTTGATATCAAGATGCTGATGGGAACGGTTAGGGTGATTATTTCCGGGGATGGTGCGCGGTAGTGAAGATTGTTTACATCATTACTCAAGCGACTTGGGGTGGGGCCCAGGCGCATCTATATAGTTTGATCAAAGCGCAAGTGATGCGTGGCAATGCCGTTGCCTTAGTATACGGCGTTGAAGGACGCCTGAGTGCAAGCGTCGCGAAAGAATTTCAAGACGTGCAAGTTGTCAGAGTTGCCAGCCTGGTACATCCGATTGCACCGCTGAGTGATTTGAAAGCAATCTACACGTTAAGGAAATTAGTAAAAAATTGGCAGCCAGATATTATTCATTTGCATTCTTCGAAGGTTGGTATGATTGGGAGGCTCGCCACGATTAGATTGCCAATGAAAGTCATTTTTACGGTCCATGGCTGGGGCTTTACTCCTGGTGTCGGGAAGAAACGGCAGCTATTGATGAAAACTATTGAAAAAGCATTAAGTCGCCTGACAACGGCTTACATCTGTGTCTCGCAGTTTGATTATGATTTGGGTGTCCAAAGTGGTGTGATTACTAGTGCTCATCCTGCTCGTGTTATCCATAATGGCGTGACAGCATTAACGGGCGCAAACAAGGCGACCAGTTCCGAGGTCTTTGTACTATCAATGGCGGCACGCTTTGATACACCAAAACGGCAGGATATCCTGATTCAAGCATTGACATACTTGCCGGAAAATCTACCAATCGTGTGTCATTTTCTGGGTGACGGCCCTTCGATTGAAGCCTGTAAAACGCTAACGCACCAGTTGAATCTGGATGGTAAAGTGAACTTTTATGGGGTGGTGGATAATGTACAAAAATATTATTCTCAATCGGACGTTGGGGTGCTGATTTCTGATTATGAAGCACTCCCAATCAGTTTAGTGGAAGCCTTAGCCCAAGGTCTGCCGATTATTGCGTCGAATGTTGGGGGCATTCAGGAATTGATTGATCATAATGGCTTTTTGGTCACCAATGATGCGCGCCAGATTGCTGAAAAAATTCTGACACTCTATCAATCGAAAAAGATCGCCGAGGTCAAGACTAATTCCTATCAAATGTATCAACGTCACTATACTGAGCATGAGATGCTCGAACAAACGCAGGCGTACTATTTGCGTTGCTTGGCCTAGAAGGGACGATTGTCGATGACAAAAATTGTTCATGTCTTGTTTTCCGCCAAATTAGGTGGTGCTGAGCAGGTGGTCATTA
Organism: Lactiplantibacillus sp. C232; assembly: GCF_023806725.1. Lineage (NCBI taxonomy): Bacteria > Bacillati > Bacillota > Bacilli > Lactobacillales > Lactobacillaceae > Lactiplantibacillus > Lactiplantibacillus sp. C232. The sequence goes on along the minus strand of NZ_JAMSKZ010000010.1, from coordinate 22,884 downwards.
ATATCAGTAGGGGTTTGAGTGGATCCTATGATTTCACCTACTGCTCACAATCAGGATCGATACAAGAAAGCTTGCAAGCTGTCGGAATCGCGTATCAAAGTTTTTCGCCGAAACAGCTTCTTAAATTTCGGCGAGCTATTCTGGCACTCCAGCCAGATATTATTCACGCACACGATTTCAAAGCGAGTTTTTTGGTCAACCTGCTTTTTCACCATGTGCCAATTATCACCCATATCCATCAAGCCCCGATATGGCAGACTAGTGTGAACTGGAAAAGTTTGGCGTTTCAATATATTGGCAACAAGAGCTCACGAGTCTTATATGTTTCAGATTGGGCTAAAGAATCGTATCGCTTCCACAAACATTTAACCAATACGGCGATTATTCCCAATGGAATCGACAGTTCACGGATTTGCCAACTGGCTACTGCCAGTACAACCACTGCATTTGACCTGTTATTCGTGGGACGGTTGGAAGATGTTAAAGATCCCGCAAGATTTGTGAGAATTGCGCATAAATTATTAGACGCAATCCCTGAACTAAAGATTGGGATTGTCGGCGATGGTAGCTTGAGCGCACACATCGCTAAACAGATTGCAGCCACCCCGCAAATACGGTGGTTAGGGTTTAAAAGTAACCCTTACAAATACATGCGGCATGCAAAAGTTGTGCTGTCGACGTCCAAATCAGACGCGTTTGGATTGACCATGGTCGAGGCAGCCTTATTGGGTGCGATTCCGTTTGCCCCCCGCATTGGGGGCATCTCTCAAACGGCCGCAAGGGTAAATGGCCTGGTTTATGCGAGTGATGCTGAATTATTGGCAGTACTGACACGTCTCTTTTCGGATGGGAAATTTTATCAGGAAACCAAGGCTAAAATAGCAGCGGTCGATTTTAGTGACTATGAACAAAGGCAATTCATTCAGCGGATCCAGCAAGTTTATAAAGGAGTAATGGAACGATGACTGCAGTAAATCGTCAGATTGGTGGGCCATTCTTAAGACTAGGACTATTGATTGCCGGATTTTACCTGATTTACCAACCCAACTTTTGGAGCAGTAGTTATGTGCCCCTGATTGTTACACTGGGGATTACTGGTGGTTGCGTCTTGCTATTGTCGCCAAAGGACTTATCGATTGCTATTAATCGGCTGCACATTTTTGTGATTGGTGTGATGCTATCAGTGATTTACTTTGCGTTCAGAGCGAAGCTGGCAGGAACTGATCCCCGGGTGTTTCAAAATGTTGTGATTATTTTGAATGTCCTTGCCTTAGTGTTATGGCTAGAAGTTCTTCGTAAGTATTTTAACGTGACAAGTGAAACGGTCTTGACCTGGATGCTATGGATGGTGGTTGTTCAATGCTTGTTTGCTTTGGTCATGCTGGCAAGTTCGGGTATTCGCGCTGCGATTTTAGCAAAAACAGCCACCGGTATTATTCAGAATCAGTTTATTTATGGTGAACGTTTGTATGGAATCAGCAGTGATTACACATTTTTTACCCCAATTTACCATAGTCTGATGGGACTAGTTGCGATATATATGGGAATGAACCTTGGCAAAAAGTATTATTGGTTCCTGCCATTTTGTGTCTTTATTATCGTATTAAACGGCCGAACTGGCTTGATCACGCTGGCTTTTGGTTTTGCCTTGATGCTGGTCAAACGAATGCTGTCCAGTGTTCGAGGGCTGTTTCAGGTTGCACTGATTATCGTGTTGAGTGTGACCTTTATCATACTGGGTTTGGCTTTTCTGCAATCCATCCAGCCTGATACGTATACCTGGATCGTCAGTGGCTTTGAAGATACGTTTGCACTCGTCTTTGAAGGTAGTAAGCAGGGCAATTACGAACAACTGACGGGCTCGTTCTTGATGTTTCCGAGTCAGCTTTTAGATTGGGTGTTTGGTTATGGCGTTCGCGTATATGGTGGCAATGCCAACAATATTTGGTTCGGAACGTCCGACATTGGCTTTATTAATGACTTATTTATGGGGGGCATCATTTACATGGTGCTACTGTACGGTACGATTATAGCCTCGTTGACGGCTTGCCACAAAAAGTCTGGAAAGGTTGTTCGTGATAGTAAAATCTTTCTAGCCTTTGGCGTAGTTCTACTAATCGCAAATTATAAAGGTGAGGTTGCGCGCAGCGGCATGGTACTGACGGCAATAATATTCTTGGGGTATTTACTTTCAACTGAATTGAAGATTGAGGAGAAAAAATGGCAATCAGCGTAATTATGAGTGTATATAATGAACGACCTGAGCAAGTCCAGCAAGCGGTTGACTCGATTTTGAAGCAAACCTATTTGCCGAGGGAGTTTGTGATCGTACTGGATAATCCAGAACGGAGTGATTTAAAAGACTTGTTAATGGATTACGATTGCCGTGTGGAAATGATCAAACTAGTGTGCAATCCAGAAAACCTCGGCCTGGCTGCTAGTCTCAATAAGGCGATTGAGCTAGCAAGTAGTGAGTTGATTGCGCGGATGGATGCGGATGATATTTCTGTCACTAATCGGCTCGAAGTGGAATTAGAGGCGTTAAAAACGCGCGATTTGGATTTAATTTCCGGAAATATTACTTATCTTGATGAACAGGATGAGGTTGTCGGGGAAAAATCGGCCATTCCCGAGGCTGAACCACTAATTCAAAAAATCCTGCCCTATGGTTCGACAATTATTCATCCCACCGTTTTAATGCGGAAAACGGCCGTCCAACAAGTCGGTGGTTACCGTTTATTACCAACGGCTGAGGACTATGATCTTTGGCTGCGGCTGCTTGCTAATGGATTCAAAATCGGGTCAATTAACCGCCGAGTGTTGAACTATCGGTTACGCGGTAATAGTATGACCAGCGACGCGTGGAAAACGTATCTGGTATCGCGCTATATTCAACAATTGTATGCGGAACGTAAACGGACGGGAGCAGACAGTTTCGGCCGCGGGATGTCGGCGTTAACAGACAAAATAAATGACGTCCGTGCCCAAAGTATGTTTAATCGTGGGCAAAAATATTTTACGATGGCGATGGCCAGTATGCGCAAACGAAAACTTGGTCAGGCCCTGGCTGCGTTAGTCCGCGCAATGGTGACATCCCCAGATAATTGTTACTATGTGATCAACTATTTACGTTTAAGAACGATTTGGTCGGTAAATGGGCGCCGGTATCGACAACAACCAAGTGATTGAACGTGTGCGGTGCTTATGAGATTTGTTATTAGTAAGCAGGGGATGTGATGCTCAGTTCAGACCTATGAGAAAGGAATTTATGTTAGTCAGTATTAGAAATAAATATCGGCATTTGCCAAAGCAAGTTAAGGCCTCACTTTGGTTCTTAGTCTGTGCTTTTTTTGAAAAGAGCATTTCAATAATCGCAACGCCCATTTTTACCAGAATAATGTCTACTTCCGAGTATGGTCAATTTAATGTGCTGTACTCCTGGCTGACTATCGTCACGATCATCGTCTCACTAAATCTGTGCTACGGCGTTTATACTCAAGGTCTCATCAAATTCAGCCATGATCGACGTCGATATTCGGCTGCATTACAAGGATTAACGGTTGTGTTGGTATTAGCATGGACACTAGTTTACCTTGGCTTTCGTGATTTTTGGAATAGTGTCTTTTCTTTAACGACGACGCAGATGTTGGCGATGCTTCTAATGGTATGGACCTCGTCAGTTTTTAATTTTTGGGCTGGTGAGCGCCGAGTTGCCTTGCAATACAAATCATTGGTGATGGTGACCTTGCTGGTTGCAATCGCCAAACCGTTAGTAGGCGTATTGCTCGTTGTGTATGCGAATGATAAAGTGACGGCTCGATTTTTAGGGCTAGCATTAGTGGAACTGGTAGGCTATACGGGCTTGTTTTTTGTGCAAATGTATCGTGGCAAAACGTTTTTCTCGCGCCATTTTTGGCGTCACGCATTAATGTTCAACATCCCGTTGGCCCCACATTATCTTTCACAAATCGTTCTGAGTAGTGCTGACCGGATTATGATTGCGAACATGGTAAATACGAAAAGTGCGGGCATTTATAGTTTGGCGTACTCACTTTCACAAATCATGATCTTATTTAACGTTGCATTGTCGCAAACGCTGAGTCCGTGGATATATCAAAAAATCAAGGATCGACGGGTGGCCGATATTGCGGGTGTTGCTTACGGTGCCTTAGTTTTAATTGCGGTTGTCAACCTGCTATTGATTGCATTTGCGCCCGAAATCGTTTCGATATTCGCACCACGAGCATATGCTAAGGCGACCTGGATCGTTCCACCAATCGCAATGAGCGTCTTTTTCATTTTTGCTTTTGATTTATTTGCAAAGTTTGAGTTCTATTATGAACGGACATCTTTAATCATGATTGCCAGTGTTATTGGCGCAGTATTGAATGTGGCGCTAAATTATTGGTTGATTCCAATTTTAGGATACGAGGTGGCGGGATATACAACATTAATTTGCTATGTGATGTATGCGGTTGTTCATTATTGGTTTATGAATCGAATCTGTCGCGAAAAACTTGGCACGCTTCCATATGATCGCAAGATACTGGGGCTGATTACGCTCACTTTTTTGGCGGTTGGCTTTCTATTTTTAGGAGGCTATCACAGTGTTGTACTCCGTTATCTATTGATTTTGATAACGGCCGTCGTCGGATTTAGCAAGCGTGATTATTTAATGACCATTGTTAACCAAATGCTACGTGTGCGAAAACCAATCTAGCCGAATCGAAGTAGGGTGGTGCCGGTGTGACTGACCAGCTATAAGTAGTGACTAATCAAAAAGACGACAGCCTGAAAATTCGCTGTCGTCTTTAGTTTATAAAGTGGTTATTGTACGGACCCAGACCACGTCACGTTGCCGTGTAGTTTCTTGGTGGCTAACACGAAGCCGCGCAAACTTGTATTGTGGGGCATTTGTTGCCAAGCTTGAATAGCGGCGCTATTTTTGACTGGGGTGCCCCGAAAGAGCGCGATATTGGCGGCCGCCATGCCGCGGGCTAGCTGATTAACTTTAGCGCTTGATAGTTGCGTTTCGTCACGGTCCTCATATAACTGACTCAGTGCTGCGTTATAGCCAGCCGCATATAACACGTCATGATCGTACTTTTGATAGGCGCGCATCGCTTTATTACCACGGTGGTGCTTGATGTAAGCACTCACGTTTAACGGGGTCGCGTGGTACGTGGCCGTCCCGTTACTCTGGTTGATCTTAAGCGTACCGTAATAGTGAGATCCCAGTATCAGGGCGCCACTGGCAATATCAGTCAGTGACTGGTTCTTGACTTTGGTAGACTTGATATTTTGAGCATGAATATGGCCGCTGAGCGATAACTTGATACCCGCAGTGGTAAAGGCCTTACGGACATCTTCGGCATAACCGATTGTATAGTCCTGATGAATCACCGTGTGGTCCATTGTATTGTGATGTAGGACGGGAATGAGAGTCGCATGGGCTTGTTTTGCTTGCTTACCGACTTTAGTAAGCCATTGTAAGGTCCCATCGGTCAGGCCACCACCGACCGTTGAATTACCTTGTTGATAATTACTTTTATAAATGGCGGAGTTTAGCATTAAAAACCAAGTGTGTTTACTAGGTTTTACCAAATATCCCAATGAGCTTGGGTCAGTTTCACTGGCTTGGCCGTAGCCGGCCTGATGATAGATCTTCTTGAACTGGGTCGGGCTAGTCGCCTCGGTGCTATATTGATGCTTTCCTTTGAAGCGACGGGCGATGGGGTTGTTCAAGTCGTGATTACCGGGGACGACGTAGACGCGGATGTGCTTAGCAGTCAGTCGGCGAAGCTGCTTGGCAACGTACTCGTGACTGGCTTTTTCACCGTTGTTAGTAATATCGCCACTGATGAGCACAACGTCAGGCTTGGTGATTAACGCCTTAGCAATAAAAGCGCGAAAAATCGTCGCGCTGTATTTTAAATCCGCACCGGCATCGTTAGCCGCGTACTGCGTGAAAGCCTTACCATTATCATGCAGCCTGGGCGCAATGACATGGTCATCACTGATCACCATCGCTGTTAAGGTCTTGTGACTGACAGGGGGCAGGGTCATTTTAGTTTGTTTTTGGCAACCGGAAAGCAGCATCATGCCGAATAATACACAGCTGATGCCAAAGATAGATTTTCGTAGTTTCATCAAACTCGTCTCGATTCTCGTTAACATAATCAGTATATTACTTTCATTATACCCGTTTTATTGCGGGGTTAGACGGCTGATTCGTTAATTTTGAAAACAAAAAAAGACGATCAATTTGATCGTCTTTTTAGATATCACATTATTTAGAAGCTTTAGCTGGTTTCCAGAGACCAAGGATAACCCCAGCGATAACGGCACCGATAATTGTGGCACCGATGTAGCCCCAGATATTCGTGGCGAGTAATGAGACCCAGAGGCCACCATGAGGAGCAGGGACGGCAACGCCCCAAAGTTGAGTTAAGCCACCGGCGATGGCAGCACCAATCACACTTGAACCGATAACGTGCAATGGGTCAGCTGTGGCGAATGGAATGGCACCTTCAGTAATGAAGGAAATACCAAGTAACCAGTTAGAGATACCAGCTTTACGTTCGTCATCCGTAAATTTCTTTGGCCAGAAGGCAGTGGCAATCGCAGTTGCCAATGGTGGAACCATCCCACCAGCCATAACAGCGGCCATTAAGTTCCCATGTCCAGTTGCGGTAAAGGCACCAGTTGCGAAGACGTAAGCGGCCTTGTTGAAAGGACCACCCATATCGATCGACATCATACCACCGAGGACAAGCCCGAGGAGAACGGCATTACCAGTACCCATTGAGTTTAGGAAGTGGGTAATCCAGGCGTTGATAACTGAGAAGATTGGGTTAACAACGAAGAACATTAGCGCAGCAATAATCAATAAGCCCAGAATTGGGAAGATCAGCATTGGCTTCATCCCGTCTAAGGATTGTGGCATGTTCTTGGTCCACTTCTTCATCCAAACAGTAATATAACCGGCTAAGAAACCAGCGGCTAAACCACCTAAGAAACCAGCGGGACTCTTAGCATTGGCGGTAATGGAGGCCGTGTAAACACCACCGTAAGCGCCAGTGTATACCGTGGCCATGAACCCACCAACGAACCCGGGCATCAAAGCAGGACGATCACCAATTGATTCGGCGATGTAACCGGCTAAAACAGGTACCATGAAGGCGAAAGCCATGTTACCAGCTTGGTTGAAGAAGGTAAAGGCTAAGCTCTTACTACCAACGAATTGCTCAATAATGAAGGAGAGGGCCATTAAGATCCCACCACCGACAACGAATGGCAACATGTGGGAAATTCCGTTCATGAGGTCTTTGTAAACTTCACCCCAAACACTACCATTAGCGCTGCCACCTTCATCGTCATCTGCAGCACCACCATCAGCATCGTGATAGACAGGAGCTTTACCGCTCAAGGCTTCTTGAACTAATTGATCGGCCTTGTTGATCCCGTCAGTAACGGGACGGTTAACCAGGTGCTTACCATCAAAACGGGCCATCTTGACCTTTTTGTCAGCGGCGATCACAACACCGTCGGCACGAGCGATTTCATCGGCAGTCAATAAGTGCTTAACACCTTCAGAACCATTCGTTTCGATTTTGATGTCAACACCGGCCGCTTCACCGGCTTTGATCAAGGCTGCTTCGGCCATGTAAGTATGGGCGATTCCGTTTGGACAGGCGGTAACCCCAACTAAATAGGGACGTTTTTCGTCAGTGGTGGTGCTGGCAGCTGCGGCTTCTTTTTCGGCCTTGGCAGCTGCATCTTTGGCTTCCTTTTCTTCCTTAGCAGCCTGGGCATCACCGAAGAGTTGTTGAACTTCTTCAGGTGACTGTGCATTCTTAAGTTTAGCGACCAATTCAGGATCAATCAATAAGCTTGAGAGGGCGGCGAGGGCGGCTAAATGGGTGTTGTTGGCACCTTCAGGAGCAGCAATCATGAAGAAAAGATGAACGGGTTGACCATCTAACGCGTTGAAGTCAACGCCGGCCTTACTCTTAGCAAACATCACGGTTGCCCGGTTAACAGCCTTATCTTTGGCATGGGGCATAGCAATCCCGTCGCCAATCCCGGTAGTTGATTCGGCTTCCCGTTTGATGATGTCTTGCTTGTAGAGGGCCTCATCATTGATGATACCTTGTTCGGCATATTTATGAACTAACTCATCAATCGCTTCGTCCTTGGTCGTGGCGTGCATGTCCATGATCATGACATCTTTTAGTAATAAATCGCGGATATCCATGTTTAGTTAACAGTCCTTTCTTTAGTGAGCGAGTTTTTCAATGTTAATGAGTGGCAAAATTTCATCGATCTTGGCGCGGGTCGCAATGTCTTCTGAGAAGGCGGTTGCGGAGCCACAAGCTAAGCCGTAGCGGAAGCTTTCAACAGCATCGTGTGTTTTGGCGAATGTGCCGACAAAGCCACCAATCATTGAATCACCGGCACCAACTGAGTTGATTACCTGGCCCTTTGGTGCGGGACTAAAGTAGACCGCATCCTTGGTGATTAGGAGGCCACCATCGCCGGCCATTGAAATCAGCACGTGTTGTGCACCTTCAGCTAGCATCCGTTGGCCCGCTGCAATGATATCAGCCTGGCTATTAAACGTCGTGTGGTAGTAATCAGCAAGTTCGTGGTTATTAGGCTTCACAACGAGGGGGTGGCTGGGTAAAGTTTTCTTCAAAGCTTCACCGGTCGTGTCGATGACAAAATTAGCACCAGCAGCTTCGACCTTCTGAATAATATCGTAGTAGAAGCTATCTGGTAAACTAGGCGCTAAACTACCAGACATGACGACCACGTCATCCGGCGTTAAATTGGCTAATTCGGTGTAGAAGGCTTCGATTTCTTTGGCGGTGATGTCCGGGCCAGCACCGTTTAATTCGGTCTCTTCTTCAGCGTGAATCTTCACGTTGATCCGGGTGTCATCGGCAATCGGTGTGAAGTGACAATCTAGGCCCTTGGCTTTTAAAGCATCACTGATAAACGTGCCGGTAAACCCACCGATAAAGCCGAGGGCCTTGTTGGGTTGGTCTAGGTCGTTCAGAATCTGCGATACATTGATGCCTTTACCGCCAGGGAGTTTCGCCGTGTGTGCTAACCGGTTAACACTACCGAGGGTCATTTGGGGTAGTTGCACCACGTAGTCAATTGATGGATTGACAGTAATGGTATAAATCATGATTGAACCTCCTGAATCGTAGTTAATGGTTGATACTGTTCGGCAACGCTTGGCGTGAGTTGGTCAGTGATGATGGTTGCACTGGATAAATCACCGACGCGCGCAAACGAAACGTGGTCGAACTTAGTGTTGTCAGCTAAGATAAAGCTTTCTTCACTTTGTAGAATTGCGGTTTTTTTGACGACCGCTTCATCGGGGTCGGGCGTTGTGAGCCCGAATTTTGGGTGGACACCGTTGATACCAAGAAAAACTTTGTTGAACCGGTATTCCTCTAACGATTTAACGGCTTCGGGACCAATTACGGCTTTGGTAGTGCCTTTCAAATTGCCACCAAGCAGGTAGGTTTGGATGCCCATGTCTGCCAAAGCGGAAGCATGGACCACACCATTAGTCACGACACGTAAGTTGTAGCTCGGATTTAAATGGTGAATCATGGCTAGGGTCGAAGTCCCAGCATCCAAATAAATGACGTCATCAACTTGAATGTTCGCAACGGCTTGCTGCGCGATATGGTCCTTGGCGTTAACGTTGCGGGAAACCTTATCATTCATCGCGGGTTCCTCTTGGAGTGAGTTCATATACTTCGCACCACCGTGCACGCGGAGTAACTCGCCCTGTTCTTCTAGCTGTTGGAGGTCACGGCGCGCCGTGGACTCGGAACAACGAGTTTCAGAACAGATGTCCTTGATTTTAATAATGCCCTTGAAACGGATCGTATTTAAAATGTACTGTTGACGTTCTTCTGTAAGCACTTTCAAATCCCTCCGCATAATAATATACCTGTTTAAACGTCAAAATGCAACAAAAACCTTCAAAAACCGTCAAAATAATCCAAAACCTGTCATCAAATCGTCATTAGCATCCAAATAAAGATGATCTGTCTAATTAGGCGTGGAACTTTTGACGAAGTGGCCGAAGATTTGTATACTAGGTCAGGTATCTAATTTCGCACGATCGGATTTCGTAGATAATAATATAGAAGAAACGGGAGAAAAGAACATGTTTGTTGATCAAGTAAAAGTAGATGTAAAGGCCGGTAACGGTGGTAACGGCATGGTTGCTTTCCGCCGTGAAAAGTTTGTTCCTAATGGTGGTCCCGCTGGTGGTGATGGTGGTCGCGGCGGAAGCGTCGTATTGCAGGCTGACGAAGGATTACGAACACTGATGGATTTTCGTTATACGCGGAAGTTCAAAGCCGCAGCTGGTGGCAATGGAATGATTAAGCAGATGACTGGTCGTTCCGCGAAGGACACAATTATCAAAGTACCGCTTGGGACAACGGTGACGGATGCTGAAACTGGTGAGTTAATTGGCGATATCGTCAATAAAGATCAGCGGTTAGTGGTTGCCAAGGGTGGCCGGGGCGGCCGGGGAAATATTCATTTTGCTAGCGCTAAGAACCCTGCTCCTGAAATTGCTGAAAATGGTGAGCCCGGCGATGAATTGACGATTCGAATGGAATTGAAAGTCTTGGCCGATGTTGGTCTGGTTGGTTTTCCTTCAGTCGGCAAGTCGACACTGCTTTCAGTGGTCACGAGTGCTAAGCCCAAGATTGCGGCCTATCATTTTACAACTTTAGTGCCTAATCTCGGGATGGTTCGTTTGGATGACGGTCGTGATTTTGTTATGGCTGATTTACCTGGTTTGATCGAAGGTGCAGCTAACGGGGTCGGCTTAGGGATTCAATTCTTGCGGCATATTGAACGGACGCGCGTTATTTTACATCTGATTGATATGAGTGGTGTAGAAGAAAACGATCCGTTTGAGGATTATCACAAAATTAATCACGAGCTGACGAGTTATGATCCTGACCTCTTGAAGCGGCCCCAAATCGTGGTGGCGACTAAGATGGATATGCCGGATGCCGAAGCTAATCTGGAAGACTTTAAGGCGAAGTTAGCGACGGATGATACGTTGCCAAACACGCCAGCCGTCTATCCGGTATCATCGATTACCCAACAGGGACTAAAAGCCTTGTTAGCCAAGACGGCTGATTTGTTGGATACGACGCCACAATTCCCAATCAAGGGTGTTGACGACTTGAAGCACCGTGATTACACGACTGAAGCGGATGCGGACTTTAGCATTGATAATCCAGAACCGGGCTTGTTCGTCTTGTCTGGTGATAAGTTAGAACGGCTCTTTAAGATGACCAATTTAGATCATGAAGAAAGTTTAATGCGCTTTGCTCGGCAATTACGTGGGATGGGTGTTGATGATGCCTTACGTGCAGCTGGTGCCAAGAATGATGATACGATTCAAATCTTGGACTACTCCTTCCAGTTTATGGACTAAACTTTTGTGACGACATAATTAGTTGATGATTGTCGTTACGACAGTCTGGTAGGTAGACTAGTGATAAAATAATGAACAATCCAAAAACAGCGCCGTTAGAATTTTAACTAACGACGCTGTTTTTGAGTTGACGTGCGATTAGATGCTCAGCCAAACAGTAAGCGCTGCTGGCTTAAGCGATAGCCAAATAATCGGCGCGGACGCGGTGGGGTTTGAATACAGAGCTGCGTTTGACCATCGATTTGGCGCGTCCGCGCATTGAACTGGTCGAGTGTCAGCGGGAGCGCGCTTTTTGAAGCTACTAAAACCAGCTGGTGATCGACGAGCGTAACACTTTGGATTGGCCAGATTTGATTAGTCGTTAGTTCCCAATACAGTGGTAAAGTTTGCTGTAGATCAGCGGTTGATAAGTTAAAGTCGATGAGTCGCATAACGGTTACCTCTTGTTCAGACGATTTGTAAGCAAGTATACGATAATCAATTGGGTTAAGCAAGATGGACTGAGGATTCATTTGCCGGCGATGACGGGTTGAATGAAAACGGTCACAACCCGTCATAGTCAGTTTGCCCGGAAAAGTGCATTTTTTGATTATAGATAACACCGGTGGCAGGCAGTCTTGGCGCGTGGAATCTTGAAACCAAGTGCGATAATTTTAGCCTGACATGTTAAAATAAAATGAGCAGCGTTGTTCGTGTTCTTCCTGTTAATTGTGAGGAGTCGCCCAACGTCGCTTGCTTTTTAGAATTGCGGTCGGTGAGCGCACGGTGTTGACCGGCCATGACTTTGCAGTGCTAACAATTGTGTATTGCCGCTAGATTCGGTAAAATAGTTAGCAGACTGTATAGATAGGACGAACAAAAATATGCAATTAGAATTTTTAGGTACCGGTGCCGGCTCACCGGGCAAATTTCGAAATGTCACTAGCACAGCATTACGACTATTAGATGAGCGAAATGAAGTCTGGTTGTTCGATGTCGGCGAAGGGACGCAACACCAGATTTTACGCACGACGTTAAAACCACGCAAAATTGCAAAAATATTTATTACCCATCTGCATGGCGACCATATCTTTGGCTTGCCGGGGTTATTGAGCTCGCGTTCTTTTCAAGGCGGGGACGAACCACTCACCATTTATGGGCCAGTCGGTGTCCGCGACTTCGTTCAAACGGCGTTGCGGGTCTCTGGCACCCATTTGTCATATCCATTGAAGTTTCATGAAATCACGAAGGCTGAGACAGTTTTTGAAGATGCGACGTTCAAAGTAAGCTGCGAACCTCTGGATCATCGGATCGCTTGTTTTGGTTACCGGGTAGAAGAAGCGGACCACCCGGGTGAATTACAAGCCGATCGACTCAAAGCCCTGAACATTCCGAGTGGTCCCGTCTATGGTCAATTAAAAGCCGGCAAAACGGTGACGTTGCCTGATGGTCGGACAATTAATGGTCAAGATTACATCGCTGCGCCACAAAAGGGGCGGACGGTGACGATTCTCGGTGATACTCGGCGGACACCGCACGCGGTCAGCTTGGCACAGGATGCGGATGCTTTAGTTCATGAGAGCACGTTCGGAAAAGATGAAGGTAAGTTGGCACATAACTATTACCATTCAACGAGTACCCAAGCAGCCCAGGTGGCCCAACAGGCCGGTGTTAAGCAGCTATTGTTGACCCATATCTCGGCTCGGTACACGGGTAAGTTGAGTAAGGAACTACAAAAACAAGCACAGAAAGTCTTTAGTCACTCGAAAGTCGTTCGTGACTTTGATGTAATTGATATTCCATTACCTGAGAAAGGTTAGGTCAAGTAAATGACGAACTTAGTGGGTAAAACTGTTTTGGTTACTGGCGCGTCTAGTGGACTAGGCGAGCAACTAGCCCTAGCCGTGGCGAGTCAGGGAGCCAATGTTGTCTTAGCAGCCCGGCGGCGAGAACGGCTAACACAGGTTGCTGATCAATGTCGTCTGTTATCAAAGGGGCAGGCCGTGGCGATTACTTGTGACGTGGGCCACGTGGCGGACGTTGATCACGTCTTTGCGACCATCGATGAGCTATTTGGTCAATTGGATGTGGTCATTAACGCCGCTGGTTTTGGCGATATGACCACGGTGATCACTATGGATGCGCCGGTAATGGCGAAAATGTTGCGCGTCAATACGTTGGGAACCATGTATGTTAGCCAACTGGCTGCGCAACGGATGGTCAAGCAACCTGCAGGTGAAATTGTCAACATCGCCTCGATGGCTGGCAAAATTGCGACGCCTAAATCAGCCGTTTATGCGGCTAGTAAGGCGGCCATTATTGCTTATGATAATGCGTTGCGCTTAGAACTCAAGGATGCTCATGTCAACGTATTGACGGTCAATCCGGGTCCCATTAAAACGGACTTTTTCAAAATTGCGGATCCCACGGGGCACTATTTAGAACGGGTCGACCAGCTGGCATTGAACCCCGTTAAGTTTGCTGAATTGATTGTAAGCAAACTCGGGCATCAACGGCGCGAACTGAATCGGCCTTGGGTGATGTCTGCAGCTAATTTAGGTTATCAGCTGGCACCCAAGCTTGGGGATTGGCTGACGGGGACGGTTTTTAATTTTAAATAGGGGATGAATTTAATGAAGAATCAATGGCGGTTAGTGAGTGCACTAGTCATTGCACTAGTAGTGATTATTTTTGCAATTTTAAACGTAGAACCAGTTCGAATCAATTTTGGAATTACAGCAGTTCATTGGCCACTGATTTTGGTCATTGTGGTGACGTTGATCTTAGGTGTCATTACCGCAGTACTGATGGCGACGGTCAATGAATCTAAGGAACGGACAGCCCATAGTGAAGCTTTAGCAGCGGCCCAGGCTAAGATTGACAAGTTGACTGCCGAAAATAAGCAATTAACGTTGCGTTTGAATAATAAAGGTAAACAAAAACGAGCGGTGGCAGAACAACCAACCACGCCAGCGGATAAGTAAGTTGTTGAAAGGAAGGATGCCATGTTAGCGGCAAAGAAAAAGTGGGTGCCACGTTTAACAACGGCCGTTGATGAAGCCGATGTTGATAAGTTAGCTGAGGCGGCCAGCGTGACCCCCTTAGTTGCCCGGTTATTAATAATGCGGGGCATTAATACGGCGGAAGAAGCCGCTCCATTCCTGCACGCAGATCAACAACCATTGTTGGATCCAACGACCATGCACGATATGGAAAAAGCCGTTGACCGCATTCAAGAGGCGATTATTGCCGGGGATCAAATTACCATTTACGGTGATTATGATGCAGATGGTTTAACAAGTACGTCAATTATGTATGAAACGTTGGACCAAATTGGCGCTAACGTGAATTACTATATTCCAGATCGTTTCAAGGATGGTTATGGGCCTAATCAGGCTGCTTTTGACCGGCTGATTGCGGCTGGAACGAAGCTGTTTGTGACGGTGGACAACGGTGTCGCGGGAAATGCGGTCATCAATCAAGTGCAGGAACAGGGCATCGATGTCGTGGTGACCGATCATCATGAGTTACCGACTGAATTGCCGCACGCTTACGCCATTGTCCATCCACGACATCCAGAGGGCAGTTATCCATTTGGTGGTCTTTCTGGTGCCGGTGTGGCGTTTAAAGTAGCAACGGCGCTGCTTGAGGAAGTACCCGAGGAACTGTTAGATCTGGCTGCTATTGGAACGGTTGCTGATTTGGTCAGCTTAACTGGTGAAAATCGGACTTTGGTAACGCTCGGCCTGAAGGTCTTACAGCAGACGACCCGCCCAGGCTTGGCCGCACTGATTCAAGAAGCCGGATTGATTCCCGATAAATTGACCGAGACCAATATCGGGTTTGGTATTGCCCCTCGGCTAAACGCACTTGGCCGTCTGCAGTCGGCGCAGAGCGGTGTAGAATTATTGACAACTTTGGACGATGAGCGGGCGACCGCGCTGGCCAAGCAGGTCAATCAATTGAATGAAAAACGCCAAGGCTTGGTCAAGACAATCAGTGCCAGTGCAATCGAGCAAGCACAGACGCCGGAAAATGAGGCCCGCCAAACCTTAGTTATTACCGGGCATGGTTGGCACGAGGGTGTTTTGGGAATCGTCGCGAGCCACGTGGTCGAAACGTCTGGCAAACCAACCCTAGTGTTAAATGAGGATGATGATGGCCGGCTCAAAGGTAGTGGTCGGAGCGTTGAAGCGTATAATTTATTTGCCGCAATCGACCCAGTTCGTGAGTCATTGGTGGCTTTTGGCGGTCATCATATGGCGGTTGGACTAACTGTCATGGCCGACCAGTTAGCAACGCTTAAAGAGGCGATGGAAGCGGCGGCGGTTAGTCAGCAATTAGCAGACAATGCGCAAGTCAGTTTACCAATTGACGGCACGTTACCATTAGCTGAGGCAACCTTGGCAACTCTGGCAGATATTCAAGCGTTGGCCCCCTTTGGAACGGATAACCCGGCACCGTTGTTTGAATTAGTTCCAACGACTGTTCCGCAAGCACGCGCGATTGGTAGTGATCAGCAACACTTGAAATTACAACTGGGTGATGGCACCAATACGATTGATGCTATCGGTTTTTCGATGGGTACTGCCTTGCCGGCTATTCAGGCGAGTCCCACCGATGTGACGTTAGTGGGTGAGTTGAGTGAAAATACTTGGAACGGTCAGACAAAGCCCCAAATCATGGTTAAGGATATTGCAGTGACGGGGACCCAGGTGATCGACGCCCGGACGCAACATCTTTCGGCCCATTTGTTTCAAGCACCGGGGGTTTACCTCTTTTTCCACCAGCGTCTGTTGAAAAAAGTTGAACAGTATTTAGGTTCCCAAGCGCAAGCCGTATGGGTGGGGGATACGAAAACGGATCTGACTGCCGTGACGGCTAATCAAGCGGTCTTCATTGTCGATTGTCCTGACACGCTGGCGGATATGACCCAGGTACTCAGCACAATTGCGCTCGATCAGCTGACGCTCTACTTATATCGGCAAGAATCGGTTTATTTAACGGGAATGCCAAATCGCGCGCAGTTTGCGAAACTTTTCCAGTTTACCGCAGCGCACCATGATGTTGATATTCATCATCAATTAACATTAGTGGCCAAGCATCTGCATATTGAACGAAATTTGCTTATTTTCATGATTCAGGTGTTTTTTGAGGTCGGATTTGTTAAAATAAATGATGGTGTCATGAATGGCGTTTCGAATCCGGCAAAAGCGGATTTACATCACGCCCCTAGTTATCAGCTGCGCGAACAACAAATCGTTGCTGAAGAAACGCTTTTATATAGTAAATCTGCAGCGCTCCAAGTATGGGTGAAGAACCAGGCTGCGGTTAAGAATTGAAGGAGCTGTTAAGAACAAATGGCATTAGATTTAAAAAAGTATGTGGCTAGTATTCCGGACTATCCCGAACCTGGAATCATTTTTCGCGATATTTCACCACTGATGGCTGACGGGGAAGCTTACCGTGAAGCGACTGATCAGATCGTGCAATTTGCGCGTGATAAACATGTTGATATGATTGTCGGGCCTGAAGCACGCGGCTTTATCGTGGGTTGTCCAGTGGCCTATGAATTAGGCGTTGGTTTTGCACCTGCTCGTAAGAAGGGTAAGTTACCACGCGAAACGGTCAAAGCAACTTATGATTTGGAATACGGGCAGTCTGCACTTTATTTGCATAAAGATGCAATTAAGCCGGGACAAAATGTGCTAGTTACTGATGATTTATTAGCAACTGGTGGGACCATCTCAGCAACGATTCAAATGGTTGAAGAATTAGGCGGTAACGTGGTTGGGACGGCTTTCTTGGTCGAACTCAAAGAGTTGCACGGCCGCGATAAGATTAAAGATTATGATATGTTGAGCTTGATGCAATTTTAAAGCCAATATTAAAAGCTCCGAATGACGATTTATTAGTCATTCGGAGCTTTTTTGCTAACCCTTGTTTTGGTCGTTAGTTAGCTTGGATAGTCAGTGATTCTTTGGTAGCCAAGCCAAAAAGACTAACAATTGCATATTCTAATTATTGCCACTTTTCAATGAGTAGTTTAACCTGACGCTTGTCCGTTGACTGAGGATCAGGATCATTCTTTTCAGCATCGCCAAGCAATTTGATCAAATCTAAGCGCAACTGGTGCTCGCCTGCCGCTGAAAGGTTTAGGATCGCGTTACTGAAAAAAATGGCTGACTTGTCAGGTTGCTTGCGGGTCATCTCTTCCTGGTAGGCTTCGGTAAAGTCGTGGTTCAATAGCATGATCCATTGTAAAACTTGTTGGACATGGGCTTGAGTCCACGTACCGGAGATGTCAGTCAGATCAGTATCGAGACCATCAAGATCTGCTAATTCCTGTGGCGTCTCATGGGAGAGGTGGGCACTGGAATAGTAGTTTTCAGTTAGATTTTTAACCTGAACTTGATTAACGATGGTTAATAAGTCGGCATCCTGCATTTTATTGATGGTGTAGTACAACTGATTGTTGGGAATTTTAGTTTGGGCTGAAATTTGCTTAGTTGTTAAACCAGTTTTAGATTTGGTGGCCTTTAAGATAGCGGCCACCTTGGGATCGACCATTAACTTTGCAAACTGAGCCAGTGTGTTTTTGGGCATATTTTTCACCTCAATACTAGCTTAACCATTTGACAAATAGAAATCAAACGATTAAAGTTGCTTTATCATTTAAATTTATTTAAGCGATAAATAATATTAAATTGGAAGTGGCGTTATGAAAAATCTAGGCCGTAATCGAGCGTTTGTCACGTTAACAGTAGCTGATCTTTTTGAGACAATTGGTACCAGCCTATTTAACATTATTCTATTAACGTACGCGCGAACGTTTGCACAAGCAAATTTGATGGTTTCGCTAGTTTCGGTGGCTACTGTGCTTCCTGGTATTTTTGGTATGCTTACTGGTCGATTGGCAGACTCGCAAACCAACAAGCGGGGGTGGTTAGCAGGTTTGAAATTTGTTCAAGCGGCATTATATCTCGTGTTAGCGCAACTTATTACTGAAAAACAGGTCGGGTTGCTGTTGATTATTATTGTCATCAATTTGTGCTCAGACGTGTTGGGGATGTTGAGTGGCAGCCTCCGAATGCCATTATTACAAGCTAAAGTCGCGTCTGAGTTACAAGAAGAGGCCTTAGGGATCAACCAAGGCATCGGAGTGTTAATGCAGACGATGGGCCAAGCGTTGGGTGTCAGTCTATTGGCCGCAACGGGCGATTATCGTCTCGCGGGATATTTGAATGCAATCACGTTCTTGATTGCCGGTCTGGTGCTGCTGTCTGGGTATGAAACGCTAAAATTACCTTCCGCAACTGTCACCGTGACGTCGACATTTCGTCAACTGCTACGACAAGTACGACAAGCAATGGAAGCGGGGGTGCACATGAACGTCTTGGCGCTATTGGGGAGCGTCTTGTTCTTGAATGCGGTGGGTGCAAGCGTCGATGCACTATTGAATTTATACCTGATTCACCGGGCGACGCAGTTACCATTTTCATTCGGAGTCGCAATTCTTGTGATGAATACTGCTGACGTATTTGGCTCGGTTGCAGGGAATTTGTTACATACAGGTTACTTTCAGAGGTGGACGTTTCGTGGTGTCATGTTAACTACCGTCGTGGCGTTTGAGGGTTTATTTATTAATCTGTTGTTTTGGCAAAACTATTGGGTAGTGGTTACAATCATGATGATTGGGGGATTTTGTATGGGACAAGCAAATCCTAAATTGATGGCGAGTTTATTGAAAGTGGCCGATCAAAGTATCGTTGGGAGCTTAGGCGGCATCATAAATTCATTGGCGACGATTTCGATTCCAATCGGCAGTGTTGGATTGGTCTTGTTGGATAATATCGTGAGCCCAGAAGCGGCTTATTTGACGGCCATGGGATTACTGTTAGCTTGTGGTGGTTGTCTGTTCATTCGCCGGTGACGAAAATTATAATTGTGTTATACAAACAGCTGCCACCATGCTAAAAAACCGCTTGCCCAGATTACCGGCAGGCGGTTTCGTTAGTCTCGAATCAGATTAAGCATTGTCAGTGGTCAAATCTTCGGTGATAAAACGAACTGCGGTACCATATGCGGCAACCGATTGCATATCCTGACTAATGGAGCCGGTGTCGAACCGCATCATCACAACGGCATCCGCACCCATGGCACTTGCATTATCGCGCAACCGATTGACCGCGACATCGCGCGACTCTTCGAGCATCTTGGTGTAATCCTTGATTTCGCCGCCAACTAGGCCCTTTAAGCCTGCCCCAATGTTACGGACCAGATTCTTAGATTGAGTGGTTAACCCAAAGACTTCACCGATAACTTCATAGGGGTGCCCCGGAATATTTTCAGTGGTCGTGACCAGTAATTGTGTCATTGACTGAACCTCCTTTTAAAGATATTGTAATCATAGCATAATTCGTATTGAAATAGGCCAGCGGAGACTTTGATGAGTGGTCTGGTTTACAGGAAACGAAGGAGGCAAAATATGACAGCTTTAGAAAGAAGTTGGTTTGAAGAAGCGCAGCAATCCATGCACGGCTGGGACTTTAGTCATCTGGCTGGCCGGTGGCAGACTGCGGACTTACCGTGGGATTACGCTGCCCTAGTTCGTGAGCATCTAAGTGCCGATGATCGATGGTTGGATATTGATACGGGCGGTGGTGAATTGATGGGGCGTTTTAACCATCAGCCAGCGCTGACTGCGGTAACTGAGGGGTGGCAACCAAATATTGAGTTGTTGAAGCAAACGGTGGTTAAAAAGGGGATAACATTATATCCAGATGCCGCCGAACAGTTGACGGCCGTACCAAATTCGACATTTGATATTGTAACGAATAGTCATGGTGCGATGCCAGTGAAGCGAATTGCGGAAGTTTTAAAGCCGGGGGGCCGATTTGTGACTCAGCAAGTTGGTGCGACCAATAATTATGCGTTGTCACGATTCTTTGACGAGCATTACGAACCGGCGTATCCTGACAATCAGTTGTTGACGGTAATGGCTCAAATGCAGGCTGCGGGATTTGAAATTCTGCGGGCTGAGCAAGCCTACGCGGCACTGAGTTTTACGGATGTTGGCGCAATTGTCTATTATGCCACGGTGATTCCATGGGAGTTTCCGCATTTTGACGTGGCACGGATGCTTCCCAAATTACATCAGTTACAATCCTTACTGGCCATTAATGGTCGCGTCACGACGTTTGAAGACCGATTTATGATTATCGCTCGTAAACTGGCTCGTCGTGATTGAGGTTGCGAGGGGGCATATTAATCGGATTGGCACTTAACAAACGTAATCGGTTATGAATTGTAGCTTAAACGTTGGATTTGAGTATTCAGAGCTTGTACTTAATTGCGCACTGCCTATAATAGGCGTTATTCCAATCGGTTATTTCATTGGAATCACGAGTTAGGGGGGAGCGTCATGCGGATACGTCGACCGGTTCGGTTTTATCGCTCATTTTGGTTTTGGTTAAGCGTGATTTTTCTATGGGTCTCAACTGCCGGTTTTCCGAAGACTTTAGTGACAGTGGGGGATGTACTGTGCTATGGCATTTTATTTTTACTATCATGCGTGGGTATTCTTGGTTCGTTCTTTGTTTTTGGTCAAGCCGCACGTGAACAGAAGTAATTGGGTATCCGTTGGCAAGGGCTGACGGATATTTTTTGTGGATTAGAATGGTATTACTTGATTGATGTTGTTGATCATTATGATTATTTCAAGTGCCGATGTTTAATAAGGCATTGATGTGAATGAATTTGAATTGGCATTCAACAATTAAAGAAGCAGCTTTAGAATATGTTACTAAACCAATAGTATAGAAAACCTCTAGGTGGTTCAAGAAAGCGTTGATATTGAGTGCCAAAATTTTGGAGCAGGCAAGAGTAGCTCAAGTCTAAAACCTATTTTGTAATAGTAGTATCCATACCATTTCCAAACAGTATAGTAGGTAGCAAACCATGTTGATATTGACTTGTTTGATTTGAATTATATAAAAAACAAGAATCCTGAAAATCAATAAAGTGAACTCTTGAGTTTGACTAAATCCAGACTCAGGGGGTTTTACTATGTTTTCAGCTAAAATAAAGCAACAAGTCCAGTAACGACAACCCATTTCAGATTGAAACAACCGATGATGGTTTGAGACTGGAAACGAAGACTGATTGAGAGACGTCTTAAGCCATCTAAAGGACGGTCTTTAAAAATGACAGATAAATCTAAAAAATCTAAGACATTGAGACAACTTCAGAAAGAAAACGAGCTTTTACGAATCCGGGTAGCATACTTGGAAAAACTCGAAGCCTTGGCACAGAAAAAATCGCAAACCAAGAAAAAGCCCAGCTAATCGCTGAGCTAAGGCGTAAATTCAATGTTAAATTAGTTATGGTTTTAAAAGTAGCACACATGTCAAGTAGTAGTTACCACGATGCGCTTCACCGTAAATATCAATCAGGCTCATCAACGTTAATTGATGAGGTTAAAAGCATTCGTTTGGCAAATCCCGATTACGGTTACCGAACCGTGACTTTAGCGCTTAAAAATAAGGGGATCAGCGTTAATCACAAGGCAGTACTTCGTATTATGCGTGAAAATAATCTCCTTTGTCAGGCATTCAATCATCGAACGAAAAATATAACTCTTATAAAGGAACTGTTGGTACAGTTGCCCATAACCGTTTAAACCGTCGTTTTAAAACGGATCGCCCATTTCAAAAAATCGTTACTGATGTAACGGAGATCCGTTGGGGAAATCAAACGCTCAACGAACGTGCATACTTTACAGCTTATATTGACCTTTATAACGGAGAAATCCTTGAATGGGCATTGGTCCTAGACTAACGGTAGACTTCGTCACACGCCCCCCTTGAACGATTAGTGGCAAAACGTTCAAACTTACCATACCACAATTAGCAGCTTAGAAATTCACTCTAATTATGGGGTTCACTTCAATAATGGCTGGTGTAGGGATTTTTTTGCTTTAGTGACTATTGTATAATTACTTTAACGAAAGGTTGTTATCTAATGAATATGAATGAAGATAAAAGAGTATTTCTAGACTATTTAAGGCAAATATATGATCAGACGAACGAGCATTTGCGTGAACAAGAACATAAACGTGATCAGGTGGTTACCTTTTACGCAGTATTAATTAGTTTCATAATAACCGCAAATCACACGATTCAAGCGAATTTTGGTGGACCAGTCATGATGATGATATTAGACTTGGCACTTTGTGTTATTGGTGCGATAGTATGTATTTCAATTGCTAGTTTAAGAGGGTGGCATACACAGTATCTGAGAGCGTAAAATATCTTGTGTAAATGCATAAAAGATTTCTGAATTGTATAGAAATAGGGAATGCCTTCCCTTATGATATTTAGTAACCACAGAAAACATCACAGGAGGCATTCCCC